>CAZCAI010000115.1:0-16652 GCA_964496595.1 uncultured Anaerolineales bacterium | reverse complement strand
GTGGGTGGAGGGACTTGAGTCCGAAGTCGTCCAGTACCAGCAAGTCGGGGCGGAGGTAGGTCTGGATGCGGCGCTCGAGGGTGTTGTCGGCGCGCCCGCCGTTGATGTGCTGGAGCATCCGGTAGGTGTTGACGAAGAGGGCGGTGTAGTCGCGCCGACAGGCCTCGTGGGTGAGAGCTTGCGCCAGATGGGTTTTCCCCACGCCGGTAGGCCCGCAGAGGAGCACGTTGCGCTTCTGACCGATGTAGGTGCAGGCGGCCAGATCGAGGATTTGCTGGCGGTTGAGGGTGGGATTGAAGGTGAAGTCGAAGCCTTCCAGGGTCTTGGTGGTGTTGATCGCGGCCCGGCGGATGCGCCGGGCGAGCTGCTTCTGAGACCGGCGCTCGACCTCGTCCTCCAGGAGGCGGGAGAGGAACTCGATGTAGGTCCATTGGCCCGCGATGGCCTGTTGATTGCGGACCTCCAGGGTTTCCAGGATGCCCGACAGGCGCAGGCGTTTGAGAAAGGGACTCAACTGATGGGTCATTTCCACGCTCTACCTCCCATCAGATGACCGACCAACTCCACAGCCGAGCGGACAAAGGCCTGCGCCGGGGGCGGCGCGGCGACCGCGGGCGGTTCCTCGGCGTCCAACCCCCCTTCCAGGATCCGTTTGACCGTGCCGTACGCCGGATCGTCGAAGTGCAATGCCCTGGTGCAAGCAGCTTCCAACCGTTCGGGGGAGAACTGCTCGGCCAGCCGAAGCACCCTCCCCGCCGTGCGCAGCCGGTCCTCTGGGCGATGGGCGAGCAGGACAGCCACGACTTGCTGGGTGGATGGCCCGATCTCGGCAGCCTGGAGGCGACAGGTCTCCCGTGTGAGCGTCAACCCGGGCACTTTGTGGGGTGGCAGATGATCCAGATGCGTCAGACGCTGCCCCGGGTGGGGCGCCCGGTCGTGGGTAGCCACGAGGTGGTAGTCGGAGGTGTAGATATGCACCGCGTGGGCGCCACCGCGCACCCAGACCTGTTGCCCAACCAGGCGGAAAGGTACCGAGTAGTAGGCCCGCTCGAAGGTGACGTAGCAATCCCGCGCCACCTGGGCCGTTTTCCAGATCGCCATATCGTAGGACGTACCCGGCAGGGGCCGCAGCAGCGGCTTCTCCGTCGCGAAGCGCTCCAGCGGGCGCTCCTTTGTCGTGCCGTGAATGCGCCCCCCGGCGGTGGTGAGGCACCATTCGCGCACCTTCCGATTGAGTTGTGGCAAAGGCGTGGGCTCGCGTCCGCCACAGAAATTACGTTTGACGTAGTGGACACCGCCCTGTTCGACTTTGCCCTTGTGCTGCGGCGTCCGGGGGCGGCAGGGGCTGATCAGGAACCCGTAGTGTTCGGCGCATTCGCGGTAGGCCTGCTGGGCCTCCGGCTCGTCCCAGCACGCGCGGACGATGGCCGCCTTCAGGTTGTCGGGCACAACCCGTTCCGGCACGCCTCCAAAAAACTCAAACGCATTCCGATGCACTCGCAGCCAGGTCGCCACCTTTTGATCAAAGACGAACTCGGCATACTGGTGCCGACTCCACGAGAGCGTCATCACGAACACCCACGTCTTGCGCGGCTGGCCCGTTTCTGGATCGATCATCAGCCCCGCATATCCGAAATCCACCTGCGCCTCCTCGCCGGGCGGCGTCTCCACGCGCACCGTCGCCTCCGGCTCACAGGGCTCCAGCGCCCGCACAAACCGATGGACCGACGAGTAACTGCCGCTGTGGCCGCGTTCCAGCAGCCGTTGGTGAATCGCTGCGATCTCCACCTGAGCTTTTCTCCAGGCCACCACCAACTCCCGGTAAGGCTCCACCGTCGACGTGTTCTGTGGGGGCAGCGGGGGACTCAGCGTCTCATCCAGCAACGCCTGCAAGGCGCCCAGAGCAGGCAACTCCCCTTCCAGAAGCTCCTGCTCGGTGGCCCAACTCCGATACTTCCCGACCGTTTTCCGATCTATCTGCAACGCCTTGGCAATGGCCCGGTCGCTCTGGCCCTTTTGCATCCGGCGTACCATCTCTCGAATATCCATAGTCTCCTTCCTGTTGCTGGGCATATTCTAGCCTCCTTGTGTGAGATATCACCCAGGAGTATGCCCTAAATGAAGGAGTTACGCCACTGGCCCACTTTGGGCGAAAACACCTGGCCCAGTATAGCCCGAAAGATGACAGCTCCCAAACAGCGGGTCATCTCGGCGGCCCCCTTTCGAGATCGCGTCGTGGTTAGTGTCTTAAAGTATTCGCCACTAAGCACGGCGGTTCCCACGGCCATCGGGCTGTTGGGTCAAAGAAAACCGCGTGCCACCTTCACGAAGCCGCCCTTCGGTGGCTAGGCTCTTTTGAGATTCAACCGATAAGTGCAAACTTAAGATATAAAACAAGCATTTGACCGGCGAATTTGCAGTGAATCGTAGCTAGTACAGCGCGGCATAAATGGCTCCCCAGTTAAATTTGCTCCAAGGGGATCGTCAGATCCCCGTTCCGACGTAGAGTCGCGGATCTGACGATCCGCTCCGAGCGTAGCTAACTGGGGAGGAACTTCCGCCGAGGTGTACTAGAAAGTGCCCAGAGAGTCGGTGAAGGCCGACTTCGTAAATGTTGCTGCGACTTCAGTCGCCGGGCCTCGCGTCATTTCTGGCTACTTTTAGGGCTGTGGAAGGGGGTTGCCCGGCAAAATCCAAAAGACCCGCAAGCGAAAAGCCCGATAATGTCCTAAAGACATCATCGGGCTTGAGTTTGATTGTCGTCTCTTGCTTACACGACGTCCTTGATCTCCTGGATGAGACGCTTCCAATCGAGGCTGGCGCTGGAAAGCAGGGTATCCGCGCGGAAGAAGCGGGCGGAGATGGCGACGAAGATGTAGGTGGTGATGGCCAGGCCGATCAGGCCGGCGATGGGCTGCCAGAGCGGGACGCCGCCCACGGCCAAGCGCGGCAGCATCGAGGTGGGCGCGGACAGCGGGAAGAGGCTGAGCGCGGTCGCCAACGTGCCGTGGGGCGCTTGCGTGAAGCTGGCGTTCAGCCACAGCGGGATCATCAGGGGCAACATGACGATAAAGGTCACCGAGCCGGTCTCGCGCGCGTTGGGCGCGAGCGCGCCAATCGCGCCTAACGCGGAGGCGTAGAGCAGGTAGCCCAGCACGAAGTAGAGGAGCGCCCACAAGATGAACCCCTCGGGCAGGGTGATGTTCCCCAGCGCGATGCCCAATCCGCTCAACACCGTCTCGCCCCGGCTGAGGGTGAGGAGACTGCCGCCCAACCAGATCACGACCTGGATCAGGGCCACGAAGCCCAACCCCAGCACCTTGCCCAACATCAGCTCCTTAGGCTCCAGGCTGACCAGCAGAATCTCCACGGTGCGATTTTCCTTCTCGCGGGTGACGCTCTGGAGCATAAAGCCGCTGCTCATCGTGAAGACGAAGAAGAAGATGAAGAGCGTGCCGTAGGCCACGACGAAGCGCGCGTCCACACTCTCGCTGATCTCGGAGGCCGGTTGCAGCGCCGTCGCCTCCAGATGGGAGAGGGGGTTGGCGACGCGCCGGGCGACTGTCTCATCGCCGATCATATTGTAATTTACGATCAACTCGAAGAGTGTGAGCTGCGGCAGGCTCCCCAGCAGGGAGAACTCCTTCTCTATCGCTACGATCTTGCCGCTCTCGATATAATCCTCGGCGATGACGTAATACTGGCTGATTTCGCCTGCGTGCAGCGCCGCCGCCGCGGTCTCCTCATCGGGATAGGCGACGATCATTTCCGCCGGGATGCTCTCCGGCAGCCCGGTGATGATGTCCGCGTGATCGACGTAGCCGATAGCCTGAGGCCGCTCGCTCTCGTCGGAGAGCATCTCGTCTTCTTCGGGGATCATCCGCTGCCCGATCAACTGCGCGCCGAAGCTGAAGCCCATAATGACGGCCGGCAACAGAAAGGTCGTCATCCAGAACGAGGGTTTGGTTACCATCGTGATAATTTCGTATTTGATGACAATCCAGACATTTCTCATAGTGATCTCCTTATTCCTGTTATTCCTGTGCCGCCGCGTCGCGCGTGGAAGATCTCAGCTAACTTGAGGCGCTGCCCGTAGCGCAACATCCCCAACCGGAAGAGATAGGCCGCGCCCCAGACGCTTAAGATCGCCGATGCGACTAAGATCATCCAACTGCCTGCCAACTGCCAAAAGGGGACGGTCGCCATCCCCCAGCGCAGGGTGATGGTGATGAAGGAGGTGGTGGGGAAGAAGGTCATCGCGATGATCAAAGGGTGGTTCGGCTCGGCCATCAGGATCATGATGAAGAAGAAGGGCAACATAAAGAGCAGGTTCAGAATCCCGCTGAGCTGTTGTCCTTGCCGCAGATCCGTCACGATGCTGCCGATGGCCGTCATCATGCCGGCCGCTAAGGTGTAGGCGGGTAGGAAGAAGATGGCGATGACGCCCATCAGTGACCAGGGCAGGCGCACGCCCTGGATGAAGGGCACAAAAGGCGCGGCGACGGTCAGGAGGAGGATCGCGGCGCCGATCCAGAGCGCGATTTGGGTGAGGCCCACGCTCATCAGCCCCAGCGCCTTGCCGCCGATCAGCGTTTCGGCGCGCAGCGAGGTGATGAGAATCTCGATGGTGCGATTCTCTTTCTCGTCGGTGACGGCCTGCAGCATGTAGCCGGCGGAGGTCATCACCGCGAAGGCGAAGAAGAAGGCGGTCGCGAAAGGCAGGATAAAGCCGAGAGGATTTTGCATGTCCAGTTCCTGGCTGCCCGCGACGGCTTTGAGGGTCAACATCGAGCCATTTAACAGGCGCTCGCGCACAGCTTTGGGCTGATCTTGCAGGAGATTGGCGCGCAGGAAGTTCTCGAAATCGTCCTGCACGCTCTCGCTGGGCCGATCTTCTAAGTAATACAACTCGACGTTGCCCGCCTGCATATACGTCTCTGGCAGGATGTAGTAGGCCTGGATTTCCTCGTCCATCAGGGCCGCGCGCGCCACATCCTCGCTCTCGAAGGCCTGCATCGGTGTTACTTCCTCCCCGTCCTCCAACGGCGGCTGGATGGGATCGGCTAACACGCCGGTATGATCCACATAGCCCAAGGGCGTGTCGCCCCGTTGCCCTATGGCGATGAGGATGCTGACGCCCATCACCACGATCATCAGCGCCGGGATGCCCAAAGTCGTCCACAAGAAGGACTTCTGGCGGACGATCTTGAGGTATTCGTGTTTAGCCACGATCCAGAAGTTATGCATCGGCGCCCCCTCCTGCAGCTTCAGGCTGGGGCGCTTCCTGCTCGCCCTGCACCACGGAGACGAAGATGTCTTCTAACGACGACTCGGCCAGCTCAAAGCGCTCGATTTTGACATTGTCGCGGCCCAGCAACGCCTGGAGGATGTTTTGTGGGTTGGCGCCGGCCTCCAGCGTGAGGTGGCTGACGCCGTTGTGGCGATGCAATTCCAGCACGCCGGGCAGGTTGGTGAAATCGCCCTCGCCCTCCAGGACGATGGCGTTGCCCGCGAAATCGCGCTTGATGCGCTCGACCTCGCCGTAGAGCACAACATCGCCCTTGTGGATGAGTACGATGCGATTGCAGAGCGCCTCCACCTGGTGCATCTGGTGCGTTGACATAATGATGGTTTTGCCCGCCTGGCGCAGTTCCTCGATGATGTCCTTGACCATTCGGGTGTTCACCGGATCTAAGCCGGAGAACGGCTCGTCAACAATCAGCAGGTCGGGATCGTGGAGTAGGGTGGTGATGATCTGGGCCTTCTGCTGCATGCCTTTGCTGAGATCCTGGATCTTCTTATCGCGATAGTCGTAGAGATCGAAGCGCTTGAGCCACTCCTCCAGCCGTTGCTTGGCGGTCGCCTCGTCGATGCCCTTGAGCGTCGCCAGGAAGACCAGCGTCGGCTCCAGCTTGAGATCCTTGTAGAGGCCGCGCTCCTCCGGCATATAACCGATGCGATTCTTCTTCTCCTCGGTCAGCGCGCCGCCGAAAATCTCGATCTCGCCGCCGTCCGGGCGGAAGATATCCAACATCATGCGGATGGTCGTGGTCTTGCCGGCGCCGTTCGGCCCCAACAGGCCGAAAATCTCGCCGGGGTGTACCTCGAAGGAGACATCCCGCACCGCCTGGACATCGCCGAAGGTTTTACGTACGTGGGATACTTTTATAGTTGCCATAGTTTCTCCTGTTGTTTAGTTGCAAGTTGCAAGTCAAACATCTCTCATCCAAAATTATTATACGATGAAATGAATGAAAAATCACGGGACGTTTGAATGGTTTTCGCCCTGGTCATCTGGCCAGGCTGGTTTTGTAGTCAGGCATCCGCTACGCGATGAAATGGAGTGCCGTTGTGAAACCCTGACCTGAAAAACGCCACTCCGCTTGAGCCTTCCAGGCTCCGCTCCGAGGCTAACTACGAACGAAAAGTAAAGCTACTCCCCGACCTGCTCCCCCCATCGCGCCAGGATGCGCAGCACCTCGAGGAGATTTTCGCGCCAGACCGCCGCATCCGGCGTGAGCGGCAGCCAGATGTGATGGCGGCCCAGGCGCGCGCGGTCGCCCAGGCGCCGGCGCAGGCGCGCGATCTGCGGCGGGTCGACCTCCGTGTCCCACTCTGGCTGGAGCGTGATCTGCTGGTTCTGGATGGTGATGTTGGGGATGTGCGCGTTGCGCGCCAGCACCTTGAGTTTAAGCTGGTACATCAGATTTTGCGCCTCTTCTGGCAGCGCGCCGAAGCGATCCCGCAGCTCGTCCTCGAATTGATCGATCTCGCTCGCGTGACGGATCGCGGCCAGCCGCCGGTAGAGCCGCAGGCGCAGCTTCGCGTCGTCGATGTAATCGGGCGGCAGGCCCACGGCCAACGGCAGATCGATGGTGATGGCGCCGATGGGCGCGGGCGGCGGGGGCTGCCCCGCGCGCTCGGCCTTGCGGTTCTCCACCGCGCGCTCCAACATCTTCGTGTAAAGCGTGAAGCCCACCGCCGCGACGTGGCCGTGTTGCTGACGACCCAGCAGCTCGCCCGCGCCGCGCAACTCCAGGTCGCGCAGCGCGATAGAGAAGCCGCCGCCGATGCTGGTCGTATCCTGCAACGCCTCCAGACGCTCCTGCGCCTCCAACTTCATCCGCCGGCTGGGGAAGAAGTAGGCATAGCCGCGCCGGTTCCCGCGCCCCACGCGCCCGCGCAATTGATAGAGCTGCGCCAGCCCGAAGCGATCCGCCTGCTCGATGATAAGCGTGTTCGCGTTGGGAATGTCCAGCCCGCTTTCGATGATGGTCGTCGCCAACAGGAGATCGATCTTGCCCGCCGTGAACTCCAACATCACCTTGCTCAACTTGTTCTCGCGCATCTGGCCGTGCGCGACGGCAATCGTGGCCTCCGGCACGATCTTCTGGAGGCGTTTCTCCGCACTGCGGATCGTCTCGACGCGGTTGTGGACGTAGAAAATTTGCCCGCCCCGGTTGATCTCCCGCAGCACGGCGCGCCGCACCACCTGCCTATCGTAGGGGCCGACGTAGTTGGTGATCGGCACGCGCTCCTGCGGCGGCGTCTCGATGATGCTGATGTCGCGCGCGCCGGTGAGCGCCATGTAGAGCGTGCGCGGAATCGGCGTGGCGCTCAGCGTGAGCACGTCCACCTGCGTGCGCATCTGCTTTAGCCGCTCCTTGTGCGCGACGCCAAAGCGCTGCTCCTCATCGATGATGACCAGCCCCAAATCCTTGAACGCGATGTCCTTCTGGAGCAGGCGATGGGTGCCGATGACGATATCAACCGTGCCCTCGCGCAGGCCGTGGAGCACCTTGCGCTGCTCCGCGCCGGTGCGGAAGCGCGAGAGCAACTCGACCTGGACGGGATAGGAGGCCAGCCGCGTGATGAAGGTCTGGTGATGCTGCTGCGCCAACACGGTGGTGGGCACCAACATCGCTGCCTGCTTGTTGTCCATCGCGGCCTTGAACGCCGCGCGCAACGCGACCTCCGTCTTGCCGTAGCCCGCGTCCCCGCAGATCAAGCGATCCATCGGGCGCGGCTGCTCCATATCGCGCTTGACGGCCTCGATGGCGCGCAGTTGATCCTCCGTCTCTTGATAGGGGAACGCCGCTTCCAGCTCCCGCTGCCAATCGGTATCGGCGCTGAAGGCGTAGCCCTGCGTAATTTGGCGCGCCGCGTAGAGATCCAACAACTCGTCGGCCAGCTCGTCGGCGGCCTTTTGGGTGCGCGCCTTGACGCGCTGCCAGTGCGCGCTGTCCAGGCGGCTGAGCTGCTCGCGGCGCCCTTCGACGCCGACGTAGCGCGTCAGGCGATCCGCTTGGTCGACGGGCACGAAGAGCCGGTCATCCTCCGCGTAAGCCAGCTGGATATACTCGCGCTCGATCTCATCGACGGCGCGGATCACGAGACCCCGGAAGACGCCCACGCCATAATCCTCGTGGACGACGGTGTCGCCCGGCGTCAGCTCGGAGACGTCGAACTCCGGCGCGGCGGCGCGGCGCCGGGATTTGCGGCGCGGTTCAGGCGGCCGCCAGCCGAACAGCTCCTCGTCTGTGAGCAGGTGACGGACGGTCGCGCCGTCGCCCATCTCCAGTTGCCAGCCGCCGGGGGCGGCGCACTGCACAAAGGCGACCGGTTGCTCCGGCGATTCGGGCAGGCTCTCCAGAACCGGCGGCGGATCGAACTCGCGCCACAGCTCGGCCAGGCGCGCGGCCTGCCGGCTGGCGATGACGACGCGATCCTCTAAGTTGACCCACTGGCGGACGCGGCCCAATGCTTCGGGCAGGCGGCCCGCGAAGTGCGGTTCCGCCGTAAACGCGCTCTCCAGCGTCTGCGGATCGATGTTCGCGGCGGCGTCCGGCGAACGCTGTTCCCGGCGCGCCCATTGGAAGGTGGCGCGTTGGTTGAGCAGTTGGCGCATCGATGCCCAGCGCACGTAGCTGTGGGGCTGCGCCATCACGCGCTGACGCCCTTGCTCGTCGTCCAGGCGCCTGGCCGCGCGCTCCCGTTGGCGGATGGCCTGCTGTTCCGACTTGAGCCAATGGGTCGAGAGCCGGTCGATGTTGTCGAGGACTAAGAAGCCATCGGTTGGGAAGTAGTGGAGCAAGGTCTGCTCCTCCGCGTAGAGATAGGGCAGGTAGCTTTCCAGGCTGGGGAAGGCGGCCCCGGCGGCTAAGTGCTCGATGTGTTGCTCGATCTGCTGGCGCAGTTCCGGCGGCGGATAGGCTGCGTCTGCTGTCGTGTGCAGGAGCTGGTGTAACTCCGTCACGGCGCGCTCGCCATCGCCCGGCAGCGCCTCGCGCGCGGGCGTGAGCCAGATCTCGGCGACGCGCTCGCCCGGCGTCGAGCGCTGCGTCTCGGGATCGAAGGCGCGAATGGTGTCGATCTCGTCGCCGAAGAACTCGATGCGATAGGGCGTCCGCGCCTGGACGGGGTAGAGATCCAAGATACCGCCGCGCCGGCTGACCTGTCCCGGCGCGTGGATGATGCTCACCGGCTCGTAGCCGATGGCGGTGGCGTGGCGCGCCAGTTCGGGGGGCGCGACGCGCTCGCCGACGCGCAGGCGACGCACGGCCTTGCGGAACTGGCGATAGGGGAGGGTGCGGTGCATCAGGGCGCGGGCCGAGGTCACGAAGATGGGAGGAGCGCTGGGTGTGGGGCTAGTCGCAACGCCCATCCGCTGCAACGCCAAAAGCGCCAGCACCTGCACGCGATCTAAGACGACCTCCGGCGGCCAGGGCGCGTGCTCATCGAAGAGCGTGGGCGGCTCCGGGAACTCGAAGAGGCGCGGGGGATCATCCTCCAGCCAGAGGCGCAGCGCCTGGCGCAGGCGGCGGCCGTGGTCGCTATCGGAGACGATGATGAGGGTAGGGCGCTGCTGCTCCTCTTGATCCGCGATCAGCGCGGCCAACACGGCGGGGCGCGCGGGGATCATCAGCGGCTGCGTGACCGATCCGCCGGCCTGGAGCCGCTCGCGCAGGGCTGCGGAGGCGGGATGCTCTCGTATCCACGGCAAGATGCCGCGCAAGGGTGTTGTCATGTTGCAACTCGATCTACACTTAATCTACAATGCGACGCGCCAGGTCATGCCGGCCTGGTGGAACTCCGGGGCGTCGTTCAGCCAATCCACAATCAACTGGTTGGTGAGGCGGAGCACGTCCCAGACGATGGGTTCTTCATCCGCCGAGAAATCTTGTAAGACATAGTCGGCGGGATCCATCCGGCCCGGCGGGCGCCCGATGCCCAGGCGCAGGCGGGGGAAGGCTTGCGCGCCCAGGTGTTGGATGATGGATTGCACGCCGCGATGGCCGCCGCTGCCGCTTTCCTGGCGATAGCGCACCATGCCCAACTCGATATCCAAGTCATCGTAGATGACTAAGATGCGCTCGGCGGGGATGTTGTAGTAGCCGGCCAGCGCGCTGAGGGCGCGTCCGCTGTGATTCATCCAGGTCTGGGGCTTGGCCAGCACGACGCGATAGTCTTGGATGTGGCCGTGGGCGGTCTGCGCGTGATGCTCGCTCTTCGAGAAGCTCAAGCGGTGTTGATCCGCGAACTCCTCGACTGTCTGGAATCCGATGTTGTGGCGATTGCGCGCGTAACGCGCGCCGGGATTGCCCAGCCCGGCGATGAGGTAAAAATCGCTCACGAGGTTTGCTTTCCTGCTTGCTTGCTGCGCTGGCGCAGGTAGTAGCGGATGACGGCTTTGGCGGCCACATAGAGGATGCCGACGGCGTAGATCAAGACCGCTAACCACGCGCCCGCGCAGAAGGTCTCCCTGATCGATTCGACGGAGAAGATTGTGGCGGCGTCGAAGAGGCCGCCTTCATCTTCTTCTGTCGTCGCGTCGCCCTCGTCGGGCGCTACGGTGGGCGTCGCGCGCGGGGTGGGCGTCGGCGGCTGGACAACCGTCGGGCCGACGGGGCCTGCGTCCCCGCCCTCGCCGGGTTGTTCCTCGGTCGGTTGGGCCGTCGGCTCCGCGACGGTCTCGGTCGTCGCCGTGGGGGTCGGCGTGGCCTCTTCATTATTAACGGTGATGTTATTGACGAAATGGAGTTGTGGTTCGTTGTTGCCCTGCTCGTAGACGGCCAGCGCCAGCGTGTATTGACCGTTGGGGATGTTCTCGACGGTTGTATCCCACGTGGCTAATGCCCCGTTGACGACCATCGTTTGGACGCCGAAGGTGATCGGCACCCATTGCGAATCGGCGGTGGGGGTGGGGCCGGCGGCGTAGAGCACGCCGTAGGAGGCGAAGTTGGGATGCGTCGCGGTGCCCTCGATGGTCACCTCGCCGCTGACCGTGCTGCCCTCGGCGGGCGCGGTGATCATCAGCACGGTATCTTGATTCGACGGCGCGGCTCGTCCTGACTCCGTTGCGAAGAACGTCAGCAGTAGGGATAGGATAAGTCCATATCGCAAAATTTTCTTGGTGTCCATCCTCATCATACGTGTGCCGGCTCCTTAAAGTATCGCGATGATCACGCCTTGGTATTGTCAAACAGCGCCCAGGTCTAGCGGGTTGTACAAAAAGCAGTCTAACATGAAAGCATGGGATGGCAAGCGGCTTAGGATTCACGGTTCGCGAACCGTGAATCCTGAGCCTGGCAGTTTTAGCCCTGATCGACGGGGAAATAGATAAGTTGGAGGCTAAAACTGCCCCATCGTAGCGGTGTCCAATTCTGTTGAGCTATGAAAGCCGACTAGAATGGGCGAGGATTTCCGGCTTTGAGTCGGCTTCCAGCCGACTTCAGCTTTGAGACGGGTAGTTCACTGCCCGGCTGCGTGATCCCCAAATCGCTTGACCACAGGGGTGCTCGTGATATAGTTTTTATGGAGGACCCCTTATTTTTAGCAGCGAAAAGGAGCTATACGATGAAACAATTGGAGTGGTTGGAACGGCTTAGCATTCCGGGTACATCGAAGATGATTCTGTTGGTGATGGATGGGGTGGGCGGTTTGCCCGGCCCGGAGGGCTTGACCGCGTTGGAGGCGGCGGAGACGCCGAATTTTGATGCGCTGGCGGAGAAGTCGATCTTGGGCCTGTCCACGCCGGTGCGGCCGGGGATCACGCCCGGCAGCGGCCCCGGCCACGTGGGCCTCTTCGGCTACGATCCGCTGGAGTGGGAGATTGGGCGCGGCGTGCTTTCGGCTTTGGGCATCAATTTTGATCTGGGGCCGAACGACCTGGCCGCGCGCGGCAACTTCGCCACCGTCGATGAATCGGGCAACATCTTAGATCGACGCGCGGGCCGCATCCCCACGGAAGAGGGCGCGCGGCTGGTCAAGAAACTCCAGAAAGTGGAGTTGCCCGGCGTGGAAACCTTCGTTCGCGTGGTGAAGGAATATCGCTTCATGCTCGTGTTGCGCGGCGAGAACCTGGTGGACGGCCTTACGGATACCGACCCGCAGAAGACGGGCGTGCCCCCGCTGCCCGTGGAGGCTATCCGACCGGAGGCCGAGAAGACGGCGGCGCTGGTGAATCAATGGGTGAGCAAGGCCCGCGAGATTCTGGCCGATGAGCCACAGGCGAATAGCCTCAACCTGCGCGGCCTGGGCAAGGTCCCGCCCATCCCGCAGATGCCCGATATGTGCAAGATGAAGTTGGGCGCCATCGCCACCTACCCGATGTATCGCGGCATCGCGCGCCTGGTCGGGATGGACATTTTGGAGACGGGCAGCACTATCGAGGATGAGATCGAGACGCTGCGGGAGCACTGGGATGCCTACGACTTTTTCTTCTTCCACGTCAAGAAGACGGACAGCTACGGCGAGGATGGCAACTTCGAGGGGAAGAAGCACGTAATCGAAGAGACGGATGAGCTTCTACCGCAGATTTTGGATCTGAAACCGGACGTCATTATGGTGACGTGCGATCACAGCACGCCGTGCGCGCTCAAAGCGCACTCGTGGCACGAGGCCCCGACGTTGTTGTGGTCCAGGTACATCTGCCCGGATGCTACGACGGCCTTCGGCGAGCGCGACTGCATGAAGGGCGGTCTGGGGCACATTATGCACCCCAATCTCGTGCCGTTGATGATGGCGAACGCCGGGCGCCTGACCAAATTTGGCGCCTAAGGCCCAACCGACTGCGTCGCAGAGCATCAAGAGTATGGGGGCGGCCAGGAGGTCGCCCCTTTTTGTTATAATGGCGAATTGCGAGTGATGAATGTAGAATGGCTGTTATGGGATGGCTCATATAGGAAATTGGGTGAAATCATTCCCTCCGTTCATCCAGCGGTTTAATTTGGATACAGAGCATCACCGAGAAGGCACAGAGACGCACGGAGAAATGATTCTTTCTATTCGTAGTAAGCCTCGAAGCGCTAGCGGAGTGGCGTTTTCGGGTCTTCACAACGGCACTCCATTCATTAGCATTCATTGCGTGCCTCACTACGAACGAACAATTGTCAACCAATTACTGAACCATCCCCAAGAGCCTTATGGGATTTGGGGTGAAACAAAGGTAGGAATGGAGTGTGAGATATGGATGAGGGTGATCTGATCTGGCGGGAGCCGCCGCCCGTGGCGGCGCCGGAAATATTGCGCGAGTCGGTGGGCGGCCATCCGCTTGTGGCGGAGACGTTGGTGCGACGCGGCATCGCGCAGGGGCCGGATCCGGCGGCTGCCGCGCGCGCTTTCTTGGATCCGGCGGCTTATACGCCCGCGCCGGCCTCCGAGCTGCCCGATATGGCGCGCGCCGTGGCGCGCCTGGCTGCCGCCATCGAGCGCGCGGAGCAGATCTGCGTTTGGGGCGATTTTGACGTCGATGGGCAGACATCCACCACGCTCTTAGTCGAGATGCTGCGGGCGGTGGGCGCGCGCGTCTCCTATCATATTCCCGTCCGCGCCGAGGAATCCCACGGCATCAAGCTGCCCTTCCTCAAGCCGATCCTGGCCGAGGGCGTCGATGTGCTCCTGACGTGCGACACGGGCATCAGCGCGCACGAGCCGGTGGCCTACGCCCAGCGCCACGGCGTGGATGTGATCATCACCGATCACCACGAGCTGCCGCCGACGTTGCCGGACGCCGTCGCGATCATCAATCCCCATCGGTTGCCGGAGGATCATCCGCTGGCGACGCTGCCCGGCGTCGGTGTGGCCTACAAATTGGCCCAGGCGCTCTCCGCGCATCTGGGGCGACCGGCGGCGGCGACCGAACCGTACTTGGATTTAGTCGCGCTGGGCATCGTCGTCGATGTGGCGGAGCAGGTGGACGATACGCGCTATCTCCTCCAGAAGGGCCTGGAGGTGCTGCGCCATACGCCGCGTCTGGGCCTCCAGGAGTTGATGAAGTTGGCGAAGATCAACGATCCCACGCAGTTGGATACGGAGGACATCGGCTTTCGGATCGGGCCGCGGATGAACGCGCTGGGCCGCCTGGACGATGCCAACGTCATCGTGGACTTCCTCACCACCGAGGATCTCACGCAGGCGCGCATCTTAGCTTCCGAGTTGGAGGCGCTGAACGAGCGCCGCAAGCAGTACTGCGATCAGGTGGAGGCGGCGGCGGAGGCGCAGCTCGCGGCCGATCCCGACCTGTTGAAGTACGCGGCCCTCGTCCTCTCGAATCCCGCGTGGCCGCCGGGCGTGATCGGCATCGTGGCGAGCCGCTTGAGCGAGCGCTATCATCGTCCCGTGGTCTTGATCGCGACGCCGCCGGACGAGCTGGGTCGCGCCTCCGCCCGCTCCGTCGCGGGCTGTCACATCACCGAAGCGATTGCGGCGCAGAGCGACTTGCTGGCGCACTTCGGCGGCCACGAGATGGCGGCGGGCCTGGCGATCCGAACGGAGAACGTCCCCGCGTTTCGACGCGGCCTCTCGCGCGCCGTCGCTGCGCAACTGGCGGGGAAAGAGGTGCGGCCCACGTTGCAGATCGATGGCTACGTGACACTGCCGGAGCTTTCCCTGGAGTTGGTCGATGACCTGGGGCGGCTGGCCCCCTTCGGCGCGGGGAATCCGCCGCTGACGTTGGCCTCGCGCGATTTGACCGTCGTCGGCCAGCGCGAGCTGGGACGGACGGGCGAGCATCTGCGCGTCGCCGTGCAGGATCGCGCCGGGGAGGAGCAGGAGGTGGTCTGGTGGCGGTGGCGCGGCGCGCCGCTGCCGCGCGGGCGCTTCGATCTGGCGTATACCATCCGCGCCAACGACTATCGCGGGCGGCATTTGCAAGTTGTCTGGGAGGCCGTGCGGTCGATGGAGATGGATGCCGAAGCCGGCGTAGCGATTGGTGAACCCGCCGCGCCGTCCGCGCCCGCCATCGTGGATTACCGCCGCGAGCCGAATCCCGCGCTGCTGTTGCGCCCACTTCTGGAGAAATCGCAGGAAGAGGTGTGCATCTGGCGGGAAGGGCCTGACTCGAAGGCGGCGCCCGGACGGGATCGCTTCGATTTGGCTAAGGCCGACTCCTTAGTGGTCTGGACGTGTCCGCCGAGCGGGGCGGTTCTGCGCGAAGTGATGCAGGCCGTTGCGCCGACGAAGGTCTATCTCTGCGGCGTGTTGCCGGGGCTGGCGGATGCGTCATCGCTGCTGAAGCGGGTCGCCGGGCTGGTGAAGTATGCCCTGCGCGCCGAGGAGGGGCGCGTCTCGCTGGCGCGCCTCATAGCGGCGACCGCTCATTGCGAGACGACCGTGCGCCACGCCATCGCTTGGCTGGAAGCGCAGGGGCACGTGCGCATCGCGCGCACCGAGGGGAATCTGCTATATCTCTCGCCCGGCGGCGAACCGGCCCCAGATCGGGCCAGGCGCGCACTCGCCAGCCTCCAATCCGCCCTGGCGGAGACCGCCGCCTATCGTCGGCACTTCCGCCGCGCCAACGCTGAGAGCCTGATCAATCAGGTGCAACGCACTTAAACTCTATAACGAGCGATAGGACGTGATTTTGACGTTTCAAAGGAGTTAAAAAGTGCGTTGCACCTTGAGATGAGGATGATTGAGGAAAGTTGAATCTCGTGCAAATGCCTCGCCCCCACAACGTTTAACTTTCGATGGTGGTGAATTTTGACTGATGACCCCAATGAAGCTCAACACCACCAAGGTCGCGGTGGGGCCAAAAGCCCACACAAGGCCCAAGGAATGGGAGTGAAGTGGGAAGATATGCCTTATTGAGATTCTGTGTGATCTGAGCCGCGTGAAGCCATCAGTCAATTTTAACCACTACCTAACTTTCAACCTGTAACGTTCAACTCTTTTCAAGGAGAACCTACCAATGGAAAAATCACCCTATCCCATTTTAGAATTCGACCCGACGCGCGAGGCCGTGATCGAACCCCGCGCCGTCATCAAGCGACAGCCGGATCTGCCGCCGCACGTCGTCCTCTGCTTCTTCCAGGATGTGATCGCCAGGCTGGTGGAGGAGGGCCAGGCGAAGAAGATCGGCGCGATGCGCTCCGAGATGGGTCGCCATCCCATCTACCGCGCCGAATGGGACGGGCGCCCGTTCACGCTGATGCATCCCGGCGTTGGCGCCCCGTTGGCCGTTGGACTGATGGAGGAGGTCATCGCGCGGGGTGGGCGGTCCTTTGTGGCCTGCGGCGGCGCCGGCGTGCTGAATAGCGATTTAGCCGTGGGGCATCTCGTCATCCCGACGGCGGCGGTGCGCGATGAGGGTACTTCGTATCACTACCAGCCGCCCAGCCGCGAGATCGAGGCCGACCGGGAGGTGATCGCCG
>CAZCAI010000114.1:2365-16676 GCA_964496595.1 uncultured Anaerolineales bacterium | reverse complement strand
CTCCAGAACGTGGGCGTGGAGAATGAGTTCGACGCGCTTGTGGACTGGAACGGCCCGGCCTACCAGACGCCCCCGACTGAGCCGCTTGACGGCGCGGTCTACTTTGAGATCAACGGGGAGCGCAACCCACCCGACGGCGTCGCCGGCGACCTCCGGGGGGCGCGCGCCACCTTCGATATGGGCCAGGACTTCAAGGCCGGCTGGGACGGCGGCGGAAACGTCGTCAAAATCTGGGCCGAGTATCGCCCGGAGGCCGGCGGGCCGCTCTACCGCTCGGAGATCGCCAACGTCACGCCGCTGGTCTACCCTTTCCCGGCCTGGGCCGCCTCCGTCCAACTCGGCGATTTTGGCGTGGATTTGGGCGCGGGCGTCGTCGAGTACGAGAACGAGGCCGCCTACCCCGACCCGGCCTTCGAGGCCAGCGTGGACATTCCCAAGGCCGTGCCCTACCTGGGCGGCAAGCAGATCGGCATCTTAGAATCCCAGGCCAAGGCCAGCGTCAACGCCAGCTCCGCCGGGGAGGGCAAGCTCGGCCTGGGCGGCGAGACCGGCCTGGGATTGGGCGCGGTCAACCTCGTCGGCGAGTTGGGCGGCGAGGGGCAATTCAAGTTCAAGCAGGGCGAAGGACTGTATATGGACAAGGCCACGTTCAAGCTCGGTATCAGCACGCCGTTCGAGCAGGAGATGAGCTTGGCCGACCTGATTCCCGCCGTCAAGGCCGCCGAGGAGTGGTGGCTGGTGGGCGAACTGACCAAAAAAGTGACCCGCTCGATTATCGTCAAGGGTTCGATCACGCCCAAGATCGGCATCGAGGCCGATTTCGTCCAACAGGGCCGCGACACGTGGGTCTTCGAGGGTTCCATCGCGCGCGGCGAACTGGAACTCAAGGTCGTGGCGACCTTCAAGCCCTACGAGAAGACGTCGGTGGAGGTCTACGGCGGCGGCACACCCTTCCTGGAATTCAACCTGCCCGCCAATCCCGACTATTTCCGGCGGATGGGCATCAATCTTGTCTTTGGGACGAAGCTGCAAGCCTGGCGCTGGGAGCAGACGTTCGAGTACAACGTCACTTGCGAGCTACCCGGCGGCTGCAAGAGCAGCGACGATGACGATGCGCGGATGGCGCTTATGGCAGGCGAAGGCGGCTGGTCGCTGATGGGGCGGGCCTACGTCACGGCGGATTACAACACCTTCGTCGGCCACACGCGCCCGCTGGCGGCTACATTGACAAGCGCGACAAGCGCGACCGCCGAGACGCCGCTGATCGCCAACGTCTACCCGCTCACCGAGCCGGCCCTCGCCGTCCGCGCCGATGGCGCCGCTCCCAGCGCCCGCACCTTAGCCTACGTCATCGACGACCCGACCAAGCCGGTCGGGCAGGGCGAGGAGTTGGTGGTGATGCAATGGGACGGCGCGTCTCAAACTTGGACGCCGCCGCTGACCCTGACCAACGACCTGCGGCTCGACTTCGCGCCCCAGACGGCCTACGATGGCGCGGGCAACGCCGTCGTCGTCTGGGAGCGCACCTACACCGACGTCGTCACCTCCGGCCTCAACCTCACCTTCACGCAGCAGTTGGACATCGCGGCGGCGGCCTGGATCAGTGACAGCGACACCGCCGCGTGGAGCGCGATCACGATGCTGACCGAGAACGACGGGCGGCTCGATCACTCGCCGCGCCTGCGGGCCGGCGCCGACGGCAGCCTGCTGGCCCTCTGGCAGACGAGCGACGGTACGGACATCATGGGCGCGCCCGATCACCCCATCACCTACACCTACGCGACCTGGGACGGCGCGGCCCAGACGTGGAGCGCGCCCCGGCCGGCCATCGGCGGACTGACGGACGTCATCGAGATGGATGTGGCGGTCTACTCCGCCACACAGGCCGCCCTCGTCTACGCTATGGACACCGACGGCGTGATCACGACGACAGCCGACGCCGAACTGTACTACAGCCGCTACGACGGCGCGACCTGGTCTGCGCCGGTGCGCCTCACCAACGATGTAGATGTAAATGAAGCCATCGCCGACACCACGCCCGCCCTTGTCTACAACGACGCGGGTCGCCTCAAGCTGCTTTGGCTGCGGGGCGGCGACCTGGTGATGCTACGCGAAAATTCGCGCGATGATTCGTGGGACGTGGCCGACGCCCAACTCGTGCGGGCCGAGAGCGGCGCGGGCGGATTCCACGCCCTCAGCCTGAGCCGCTCGCCGGAGGGGCATCTGGCGCTGGTCTGGCAGGCGCTCAACGGGGATAGGGTAGATCTGGCCTACAGCGTCTACGATGCGGAAGCCGGGCGCTGGGGCGCGGATCAACACCTGATGGCCGATGATGCGCTCGAAACTGCGCTCGCGCCGGCCTTCGATGCCGACGGCGTGCTGCACCTGGCCTATCGCAAGACGGCGACCGAGTACGTCACGCGCACCGTGACGCTCTCGTCGGGCGAGACCTTCACCGTCACGAACGTGCCGCAGCCGGGCCGGAGCGATCTCTACGTCCTCGCGCACACCATCGGGCGCGACCTGACCGCGAGCGACTTGACCATGACGCCCGCCGATCCCGCCGCCGGGGAACCTGTCACGCTCACGGCGCAGGTCCACAACGTCGGCGATCTGGAGACCGGGCCGGTGGTGGTGCGCTTCGACGCCGGGGCAACCTCCATTCGCACCGTCACGGCGGCCCCGACGCTGACGGCGGGGACGTCGATCAGCGTCAGTGTGCCGTGGAACGCACCCTCGCCGATAGATGCGCCAGTCACACTGCGGGCCGTGGTGGATCCGGCGGACGCTATCACGGAGACCTTCGAGGACAACAACACCGTCGAGACGACCGTCTTCCGCTCGCGCTTAGTGGCGGACTACGCCGCACGCGATGTCACACCGGAGGCGGCGACCTACACGCTCGGCTTCCACAACGCGGGCAGCCTCCCGGCAGCGCCGCCCATCACCGTGACGCTGCGCGCGGACGATCCCACCGGGACGATCCTCGGCGCGGCGGTCATCACAGACACTATCGCCGCCGGGGAGATCGCCTCCGCCACGCTCGCCATCACCGACACGGGCGTCTTGGCCGGGCTGGACGATGGCTGGATGGCAGCGGGCGATCCCGCGCCGGATCGGGCCAACGCCTGGCCGGTCTCGCTGGCGCTTGGCCCCGACCTGACGCTGCCGGGGTTCGGTGAAGCGGCGACCGTCTACGTCCACGTGGAAAATCGCGGCCCGGTCACCGCCACGGGCGCCGCGCTGACCGTCTGGCGCGACGTGGACGCCGCGTCGCTGGCCTACACCGACACCTTCGTCCACGACGGCGATGTGGTCTACAGCGCCACGCTGCCCACGCTTGCGCCGGGCGCGGCGATCACCGTCGGCCTGGGGCTGCCGTCCGATTACGCGGCAGAGCTGTGGGCGCTGGCCGATCCCCACCACGCGCTGACCGAGACCGACGAGACGAACAACCTGGCGATCCGAGGCGCGCCATCCGCCGCGTCGTGCATCCCGCCCACGGGCGTCGCCATCTCCGGCCCGACGAGGGGGTACACCGACACCGACTACTCGTTCACCGCGACCGTCGTCCCCACCGACGCGACGCTTCCGCTGGCCTTCGTGTGGATGCCCCCACCCCGGCCGGGCAGCGTGCTGCTGCCGGAAGGATCGGTCGTCACCTACACCTGGGACGCGCCCGGCCACTATCCCATCACCGTCACGGTCTCCGGCTGTGACGCGATGGTCACCGCCACGCACGCCATCGAGATCGAAGCGCCGGCGCCCTTCTCCGTCTATCTGCCGCTGGTGCTGCGGAACTACGAGTCGCTCACGCTGCCGGCGAACACGCGCTACGTCAAGCGCTACGGCAGCGAAAGCGGCGACTGTCTCACGCCGGCGACCGCCTGCGCGACGATCCAGTACGCGGTGGATGTGGCCGAGGCGGGCGACCTGATCGCCATCGCCGGGTACGAGGCGGCCTACGCTTTCCCCGGCGATCCCGACGGCAACCCGCGCTGGACGTACTGGGCGACCGAGTCCCGCCCAAAGCCCAGCGGCTACTACGGCGCCGACAATGTGATGCAGGTGGCGTTGATCGAAACGTCGCTCACGCTGCGCGGCGGCTACAACGCCGATTTTACCGCGCACGCGCCACAGACCTACAAGACGGTCATCCGCCCCGGCCTGAGCGGCGGCGCCGGGCGCGGCGTGCTCATCGCGCCGTTCGCGGAGGTGACGCTAGAGGATCTGATCATCTTGGAGGGAAGCGCCGCCGGACAGGGCGGCCGCAAGTACGGGAGCGCCACTTACGATGTCGGCGGCGGCGTCTACGCGGTGGGCGCGCCCACCTACCTGGATGCGCCGCTCGTCATCCGCAACTGCACCATCGCCGGGAACGTTGCCGCGCGGGTGGGTGAGGCGGGTTACGGCGGTGGCGTCTACCTGGATGGGCGGGCCAACGCGGTGCTAGAAGGGAACGTTATCTACGGCAATCGCGCCGGCGAACGGCACACGCAATTGACGAGCGAAGGCGGCGGAGTCTACGCGCGCTACAGCAACAGTCTACGCCTGACGGATAACCACATCTACGATAACGTCGCGGCCACCGAGGGATATGTCACCTATGGCGGCGGCGTCTCCCTGTACGAGCTTCGTCATCCGATGGTGCAGGGCAACCGGATCAGCGGCAACGTCGCCACCCAAGAGGGTCAGAACGGGTATGGCGGCGGGCTGTATCTGTGGTACGTCACGGGCGGCATCGTCAGCGGCAACGTCATCTCCGGCAACATCGCCGGGGGCAGCGAGATCGGCGCGGGCGGCGGGGTGAGCCTCTTCAACAGCCAGGGCGTCGCGCTGCGGCGGAACCGGATCATCGCCAATGTGGCGGCCTACGCGGCCACGTTGGAGACGAGCGGCGGGGGCGGCGTGCGCATCGCCAACGGCTGCACGGACATCATCCTGGAGAACAACGTCATCGCCCAGAACCTGGCGCCGTATGGCGGCAGCGGCGTCCTGATCGCCTTAGATGCCGGTTACACCGCCAACGTGACGCTGCGCCACAATACAATTGCGGACAACGGGGTGACGAATGGGCGAATGAGCGAATCGGCGAATGAGCGCATGGACGAATCGGCGAATCAGTGGAGGGGCGAATTAGCACTGGTGGGAAGCGAGAGCGGGATACGGTATTTCGCGGGGGTAGATGACAGCGCGCAGGATGTACCCCGGGAGGCGCAGGGGATTATGACGGTCAACGCGGTGACGCTGAACGCGGTCAACAACATCATCGCCGGGCACACGCGGGGCGTCTTCGAGCTGTTCAACGGCGAGGGTACGCTGGTCTTCGATCACACGCTGTGGCACGCTAACGCAACCGATGCGGATGCCAGCGTCACCCGCACCCACGACGTGGCCGGCGATCCGGCCTTCGTGGATGCGATGGGAGGCGATTATCACATCGGCGCGGGGTCGGCGGCGCGGAATGCCGGGGCAAGCGCGGGTGTGAGCGTCGATTTGGACGGCGCGCCCCGCGATGCCCAGCCCGCCATCGGGGCGTATGAGTACCGGTGACTACAAACCGCCACGCCCCAACCACTTGATCATCTGCAAGCACGGGTTCTCCGCGCCCCACAGCTCGGGGAACTTCTGGAGCGGACGGAAGCCCATCGCCAGGTAGAACTCCCTGGTGCGCGCGTAGTCCTCGCACTCGCGGCGGGGACTCAGGGTCTTCACCTGGAGGTACTCGAGGCCCTTGCCGCGCAGCGCCGCCTCCGCGCGGGCGACCAGCGCGCGCCCGACGCCCCGCCGGTGCATCGACGGCAAAACGCCCATCACGTGGATCTCGGCGGCGTAGGCGGTGTGGTAGTTGAGCGTAAGAAAACCCACGACGTCGCCCGTCGCTTGCCGGACGGCTAACAGCGTGGGCATCTCCTCGATCTCTCGAATATACTGCGCCGTCGCCTCCTCGATGCCAAACCACTCTGGTAAGGCGCGCAGGATTGGCGCGCAGACGGATGATTGCCCTGGCTCTATAGAGGGGCCTTGAATAGCGATCCCCATTGCGTCAGCCCCGCCTGCCCTCAACCAGCGCCGCGATCTTCGCCTCCGCCCCGCTCGCGATTGGATCGCCGTGGCCGGGGCAGAGCAGGTCAATCTCCAGATCCAACAGGCGCCGCGCGGATCGTTTCACCTCGGCGGAATCGACGCTGAAGAAGCTCGGCGGATACTGCAACCCCCGGCGCACGGTGAACGGGTGGCCGTTGAAGAGCAGATCGCCGCAGAAGAGGATGCGCCGCTCCTCCTGATAGAGGCACATGCTCCCCGGCGTGTGTCCCGGCGTGTGGATCACGCGCAAGCCGCCGAGGAAATCCAACACTTCGCCATCTTCCAGGCCCCGCGCGACCTCGATCTGGGGCACATCGCCGAGAAACGATTCCCTCAGCCAGGACATCACACGCTGCATCCAAGATCCGGCCGGTAACTGCTCCGAGCCTTCTAAATAGGAAACCTCCGCCTGATGCGCGATCACCTGCGCATCGTAGCGCCGCGCCAATTTCGGCAAGCCCCCGATGTGATCCTCGTGCGCGTGCGTCACGATGATCGATTGCAACGCCGATGGCTCGTAGCCTGCCTCGGCGATCTGGACGACAATCCAATCGACATCGCCGGCCATGCCGGTATCCACCAAAGCCAACCCGTCCTCGGAGGCCAAAAGATAGACGTTGGACACCCGCAACCCTTCGATCAGATACAAATCCTGGGCAATTTCTTTCATTTTGCACCTCATTTACCAGCGAAACTTATAGCCTATCCTGGTCAATTATGGTAACCCACTTCCTTAGCAGGGCAAGCCCGCGAGTCGTTGACATCCCGCCGCGATCTCCCTATAATGACGCCATCTTTGGACATTCGCACATTGGAGGTTTGGAGGTATGGATGCCATCACCAGAAACAAATGATATGGAACGGCGCGACGCCACGCTCTCGATGGAAAAGGCCAACGTCCTCAGCCTGGCGCTGATGGCGGTCGTGATCTTAGTGGCGGGATTGCCCTACGTGGGGATCTGGGGCCTCGAGGCCCTGATGACTGCCCTCGATCAGGCGACCGGCTGGTTGCTCTTGCTGCCGTTGTTGATCGGCGGGATCGTGGCGCACGAGGGGATCCACGCGCTGAGTTGGAAGATCTTGGGCGGGGTATCGTGGGAGCACATCGAGTTTGGCGTCAAGAAGATGACGCCCTACACGCATTGCGCGACGACGCTGCCGTTGGCGGCCTATCGCTGGGGAACGGCGCTGCCGGGCCTGATCTTGGGCGTCATCCCACTCGTCGCCGCGATGCTGTGGGGATGGGGGCCGCTTTTGCTCTGGGGCATCGTCTTCACCTCAGCGGCCAGCGGCGATGCAATGGTGCTCTGGCTCCTGCGCGACGCGCCCTCGGGGGCGCTGGTGCGCGATCATCCCAGTGAGGTGGGATGTGAGATTCTCATCCCTGCCGATAGCGCGTAAGAATCGCGCGCAGTTCGTCCACGTACTGCGGGCCGACCACCTGGATCATCACGAGCCAGCCGGGCAGCCGCCACAAATCGCGCCGCCAGGAGAAACCGGTCAGATCCGTCGGCCTTCTCCTCCATCGCCATCACCCGCCAAGCTCGGCCCAGGCGATCAGAGACACATCGCTCGATAGGGATGCGCAGCGCATCACGGAGCAGGCGAGCGGCGGATTGATCTCGTAGCGAAAATAGGTTTACACTTTAGTCCTGACAATTTAGGCCATAAGATGCAATAAATTCTTCAAAAACACTCCAAACATCTTAAAAGCATCAATTTTGGTTCGTAGTAAGCCTCGGAGCGCTAGCGGAGTGGCGTTTTTCGGGCTTCACAACGGCATTCCATTCCATCGCGCAGCGGATGCCTGACTACGAACAAGTGTTAACCAAATAGTGAACCATCTCGAGCCGGGGCTTTTATGTCTGGATCACATCAATATGATAATCCGCGGCGGATTGCGCGGGGAGGCATCCTCCAGCCAAGCTGCCGCCCCGATCCGCTCCAGTATGCGGACACCCTGCTGCCACAAGCGCTGACGTTCCTCCTCATCCTCGATCAAGCCGGCCAACGAGAGCAAGCAGGCGGCCTCGTCGAGGGGACGATAAGCTTTGCGGGCCAACGTTAGCGCTCGCTTCAGCAAAGCGAATCGCTGCGCCGGACAGTGCTCGGCCAGGCAACGCAGCGCCAATGCCTGGAAAACGGGCTTCCCCAAGCGTTGCGCGATCTCCCAGGCGCGTTCGGCTAATCTAATCGCGCGGTCTTCTTGTCCCAGACCCTGATAGCATAGGCTCAGACAGATGCAGTCCATCACCACCGCGCCGGAGAGATTTTGATCCTCGGAGAAGTCGAAGTCGGCCGCTAAGTCCGGAATCGCCGCCGCGTAGCTGCCTTGATACAGCCAAACTACAGCGCGATTGCTCCGGATCCGATGGAGCGATTTGAGATCGCCTAGGCTCTGTACCAAATCCACGGCGCGGTCAAAGGTGCGCGCGGCCCGATCAAGCTCGCCACGCACCAGGTAGATCACGGCCAAGTAATCCACCGCGTAGGTGAGGCGCCAGCGGGCATTCAGCCGCTCCGCCATCATCATCAGATGCCGGATCTCCTCCTCCGCCCGGTCGAACTCGGTCATCGTGCAGTAAATCAAGCCCAGGTTACCCCGCGCGTCGGCCTCGGCGAACTCGTCCCCCAAATCGGCGAACATTTGGATGGTCCGTTGAATCTCCCGCACCGCCTCCGGATAGTGACCGGCGGCCCACGCCATCGTGGATAGGTCACGGCAAGCTTCGGCCAGGAGGTGCTCATCGGTCTCCTGCAAGGCCTTTAATTGCACCACGATCCGGTTCGCTTGGGTGATCGCCTCATCCAGGCGATTGTCGCGTCGCAGGAAAACAAGCTGCTGGAGGCGAAGGCGAGCCAGCGCCAGGGTTCTCTCGCGGTGGGAGGCTCCATCGGCGGCGGAGATTTCTGTCAAAAGCGCGCGGAGTCGGCGTCGCGCCTCATCGGAGCGTCCAAATTGAAGCAAGGTCTGGACAACCGTGCATCCGGCGATAGATAGCGGCATGAGCGTGTCGTGGGCGCGGGCGAGAGTCAACGCCGCCTCCCCCACCTTCAACGCCTCGTCCAGACGTCCGGTATCGAATAGGAGATTCGCCAGGTAGCTCTGGAATTCTGCTTGCCGCTGAGGGTGCTTCAAGTCGGCATAAACCTGGATGGCGAAGCGGATCTCACGCTCCCAGGCCTCCCAGCGCAGCCAACGCAACGGCCAGGGATGAAGCGCGGCAATCAACGCGACCATTCGTGGATATAGGTGGGGATGAGAGCGAGCACGGCTCAGGAGTGTCAGCAAGCTCCCCAAATGAGCGCGCAACTCAGAGGGGCGGCTGCGGCGCGCATAATCGACGGTCCAATCTAAGCGATCCGCCAGTTGACGCTGATAGTAATTCCGCCAACGGACCTGTTCACTGTCCCAAGCGCGGGCCGATTGAAAGCTAGCGACGGTCATCATCGCTATACCGCGTCCTACTCTGCCCAACAGGCCAACATCTCTGTCTCCAAGAAGGTCACAGTCAGGCGATGCAAGCGATAGAATGGGTGCTCCAAGGAGCCGGTCACCTGGAGAAGAGAGAAATCCTGCAATTGCCGCAACGCCCGCGTCAATTCATCCTGGGGCAGCGCGCTGATCAAACTCAACCACTCGATGTCCTCACCCTCTGGGGAAACCAAGAGCATATTCATCAGAAGTTGACGAGATGGCTCATCTAACAGCATCCAGGTATGGCGATAGATGAAGGTGTAAAGCGCCTCGGTGGTCGAGCTTTGGGCGGCCTGCAAGTTATGGAGGATGTGGGACAAGGGCAACCGTCCCAACTGGGCCGCGATCAACTTGAGCGCGAGCGGTAATCCACCCACTACGCCGAAAATATCATCCAGCGCTTGGTCTGAGATATTGCCTCGTCGTCCCAGACGCTCTAATTCGTGGCGCAACAAGGCGCGGCTATCGGCGCGCGAAAGTGGGGGAATCGAGAGTGTGTAGACAAAGGGATATTCCCGCAGTGAGTGACGACTGGTGATCAGAAAGCGCGACTGTCCAGCCATAGGTTGGAGGCGCGGCGCCATCGCTCGATAATCGGTCATCGTCTCCAAATTATCGATCACAATCAAAAGTGGCCGAGTCTGAAAAGCAGCCTTGAGCGCCGCTTCGCGCTCCCCCGGACGACACGCGATCAAATCCTCGCGGCCAATCTGCACAGCAAGACGCGTGAGGAGTTCTTCAAAGGTCAGCACCGGCCGAGCGGGCAAAGATCCCATTTCATTCTGAATGCCCATTCCTTCTAAGAACTTTGGCGGCTGTCGGGCGCTAACCCAGAGGATGTCGGCAAAAGTATTGGATTCGGCCGAACGGTCGGCGACGGCCTGCGCCAGCGTGGTTTTGCCAATGCCGCCCAGACCATCGATGGTCAGCAGGGGCGGGCCATCAGGATCGATGAGTAGATCGCTCACTCGCTCAATCAAGGAGTCGACGCCGAAGAGTCGAAGGAAGTCGGTCGGGGGCAGGTGGCGGCCCAGGTGAATGCGACGCAACTGGCCGTGGGCGTCGCTTTCGGCCAGTTGGACCTCTCGGATAAGCAGCCGCATCGCGTGATTGACGCGGCGGCGGAACTGGCGCGGCACGACATGAGCCGCCTCGGCCAACTTCTTCACACTCAGGGAAACGGGGCAGAAGTAGCGATGATAGAACGCGCTCCACGCCTCCAACTCGACATTGCCACAGCTAAAGTCGCGGCTCAAGGCAGCGGCGGTCGCCTCCCTGGCGTGAGGAAGCTGGTCGTCGTGGGGCAGCCCTTCAGCGCGGCGCAGGCGACTCAGGCGCTCAACGACCAGATGCAGAAGATAATCGTGCAGGGCCAAGGTCCGCTCCGTGGGCGAACCGGTCGCGTCCAACAGATGGAGCGTGAGAGCGTCCTCCGGCGGCGCTTCCCCGCGCACCAGAGCCTGGATCGTGTTTCCCAGCCATTCAGGCGTGATCTTATCGATTTGCATTGCTTTTGGATTATACCTCAGGCGTCAGCGGTTGTCATCTGTTCTTGTCCGATTTCTGTCCGGTCTATGTCCGAAAAGGATGGAGGGGAGGCGCGAATTTTAGTAAAATTCTAGGGAATTCACGAAGTTCATTTATGGAGGAAGTATGATGAAAATATTCAAATCTTCACAGCGCACCCTGTCAATATTGGCAATCGTTACGTTAATCTCTCTGCTTAGCTCGATTCTCCCGATAGAGAGCCGGGCAGCCCCAGCCGCTCCAGAGATCACTGCCGCCGAGATCGATTCGTATCTGGCTGGCAAGGGATCACCCCTGGCTGGGTTAGGTCAGGTCTTCGTAGACCGCGGGCGAGAATTCGATATAGACCCGCGCCTGCTGGTAGCCATCGCCGGGGCCGAGTCCAGCTTCGGCACTCGCATTTGTACCGCTTACAACGCCTGGAACTGGTTCTACAGCGGGTGGTGCTCTTCCCCTTTTGACTCTTGGCCCGAGGGCATCTACTCGGTCACGCGAGGGCTGCGGCTATATTACTTCAACCAGGGACGTACTACGTTGTCCTCCATTCGGGATAAATACTGTCCCGGTTGTACCAACTGGCTCACCAATGTGACCATTTTCTATCGCGATGAACTGGGAGGTGATCTGAGTGACCTCACTTTTCAGGGGAGCGGTGGAGACGACGATGGAGATGCAGTCATCGTCGAGGAGCCAACTCTGACGCCATCTTACGGCCCGACGTGCCAGACGGCCTGGTATCGCTTCACCAACAACCGCGGTCGCTATGCTTATCTGACCCTCAACACCAATGATCCGGCTCAGTCCACCAACTCCGGGCGCTGGACGCCGAATTTGCCGCGATCCGGGCGCTGGCGAGTGGAGGCGTTTGTCCCCAATCACGAGCCCTTGAACTGGCCTTGCACGGGCGATTACATTGATTGGGACACCTCCGACGCACGCTACACCATTCACTACAACGGCGGCTCGACCACTGTCTCCAGCGACCAAGCGACCCTCTACGATGGTTGGCTGAACCTGGGGACGTATGATTTCGCCGCCGGCAGCAGCGGGTACGTGGAACTATCGGACCTGAACGGTGAGGCCAATATCTCCTACTTTGTCTCGTTCAGCGCGATGCGATTCACCTGGGTTGAGGCATCCGAGAGCAGCGATGTCGTTCTCGAAGAGCCAAACATCCATCCGGCCTATGGTGGCGGGATGTGCGATTCGGCCTGGTATCGCTACACCAACGATCGCGGGCATTATGCCTACCTGACGGTGAACACCAATGACCCGGCTCAATCGACCAATTGGGCCGATTGGCAGCCTGACTTCTCCTACGCCGGTGACTACAAGGTCGAGGCGTATATCCCCAACCACGATCCGGTCAACTGGCAGTGCCCTTCGATGTACCTTGATTGGGACACCTCGGACGCGCACTACACGATTCATCACGCCGACGGGCAGTCCACCGTCTCCCACGACCAGGCCCCGCTGTACAGCGAGTGGCTGGATCTGGGCACCTACCGCTTCGAGGTCGGGAGCGAGGGCCGGGTGGAGCTGAGCGATCTGAATGATGAGACCAATTGGTCTCGCACCGTCTCCTTCAGCGCGATGAGGTTTACCCTGCAGGAATCCGGCCCCACGCCAACGCCAACCCCCACACCTCTTCCCACCCCCGAACCAACCCCAGCGCCCACCGGGGAGGACATCGCCGATGCAGCCTTGAACGAGACCGGTGCACCATACAGCGCCAACCGAAGGCTTTACTGTGGTACGTACGGGCCGTGGGAAGCGCAGAATTCAGTTTGCACCGATTTAGTCATTGACGCCTACCTGGCCGGGACGGGCGGCACGGCCCCATCCGACACCTGCCATGGCAACGATTGGTATGACCCTAAGATGCAGTTCAGCAGCGGGGGCGCCAACCTCTACGCTCTGCTTCGCGCCGATGCTCAGGCTCATCCCGGTCGCTACCAGTACCCATCCAACGGTGCCCGCAATGCCGAGGATCTGCGCCGCTATTTCTACTATCAACAACTCTATTTGGGGGCAACTACTGATTGGCGCGTCGGTGACGTAGCGTTCTTTGAGTGGGGAAGCGATAACATGGCTGATCACGTTGCCATTGTCACCGCGGTCGGTGCGGATGGGCTGCCAGACGCCATTATGCACGCTCACGGAGTCCCGGATCATTGCGGAGGCGGGGCATGTGAGGATGATTGGAATAATCACTATCAGAGTCACTTAATGGGTCACGGGCGGTTAGCCTCGATGCATCAAGGCCAGACGGCAGCGCTGGCACCTGCGCTTCAAGGCGCCGAGTCGAATGTCTGGCAGGCCTTGCACGTGAGTGTTCAGTCACCCTCCAACGCCGTCGCTATGACGCTGTACGATCCGAACGGTCGAGAGGTGCACAAGGATATGTCGTGGGAACTAGTGGCCTCTAATAACGACGAATTCATCCCTTACATTCCGTATGCCCTGCAATCTGTATCTGCGCAGCGGCAGGCCATCACCGTCAGCCATCCGATCACGGGCGTCTACCAGGCCATTCTGACCAGCACTACTTCGACGACCTTCGAGTTTGCGGCTGCCACCTCCCAAGAGGGGAACGTGGTTCACGAGGAGACGTTCGCCGGGTCCCTATCCCATGGCGAGATGCAGGTCGTGCCACTGGATCTCACCTACGTCAACGATGCCCCGTGGGCCGATGAACAGGCTCCGCTAGCAGCGGCTTGGTTCTCGCTGCCGGAGAGTGTGGAGGCGGAGATCACGCCCGGCGAGTTGGTGACCTCCTCGGTGGTCCTGGGGGCGCCGCCGGCCGACGTTCGGGTCTCTCTGGAGCTTTCGGATTTCTCCAGCCTGATGGGCGATCAGCTTCCGGGCGATGGGATTGCGCTGAATCAGACCACCTTCACGATGACGGTCGGGCAGCCCCGGCAAGTTTACCTGGAGGTGGCGCTCTCGCCCGGCATTGCCTCGGGGCGTTATCTGGGGGCTCTGATGGTGCACGTCGAGCCGTTGTCCGGTCAGCAGGCGGTTTTGAATGCGCTATCTCAATCGGGGTATACCCGGCGTGTGCCGGTAGTCGTTCACGTAAAGGAGGGCAGACATCGGATATACCTGCCCTTGGTGACTCGCGATCAATAGACCCGGTGATTTGTTCGACGAATCCGTCGTATGAGGTATGAAACAGACAAAGGAGTTTACTGATGAAGGAGCAAAAGAGCTTTTTAA
>CAZCAI010000114.1:0-2265 GCA_964496595.1 uncultured Anaerolineales bacterium | reverse complement strand
TTAATCGACTTAGCAGAGACAATAGACCGCCACTTACCGAAGCGTGGTGATCGAGAGCAGCGATCATCTGTACTATCCCGCGGTACCTCACATCCCGTATTGCGCTGGCTGATGCCCAACTTCGGCACACTGTTGCTGGTAGCCGTGCTGATCCTGACGCAAAACGTCTGGGCGCGACAGGCCGCCGGCCCGGCCTCACCTGGCCCCAGTGCGACGACAGTCAACTACCAGGGACGCCTGGCTAACAGCGACGGCACTCCGCTGACAGAGGAAGGGGTAGCGATGAGCTTCGCGATTTACGACGCTAAAGAAGATGATAATCTCATCTGGCCTGCGGATGGTGAGGAGGACCACGTTGTGGATGTGAGCGACGGTCTTTTCAGCGTGCCATTGGGTAGTGAGACCAGCGGCGGCATCCCCACGACGACATGGAATGGCGACCGCTATCTGGAGATCACCGTCGGCGGAGAGACGCTGGAACCGCGTGAGCTGATCCGCTCGGTGCCCATCGCGGGGATGGCGCTCACCGTGCCGGATGGGGCGATCACCCGCGAAAAGATAGGAGATCCAACGCTATGGCGGGGATTGAATAATGGCGCGACGATTCAGAGCGGTAACGTATGGATGACCGCAGATCAAACCAACATCACGATAGAATTTGAACAAGCCTTCACTTCAACACCGCTGGTGATGATCACCCAGGTTGAAGGCTCTTCCGGTTATGCTAATCTGATCGCTCATCATCTCACCGAGACCGAATTCCGGGTTGCTAAACGGGATGGAACAGCATGTGCAGTGCATTGGTTTGCCATCGGGGGTGTCAGTCCATAGCACATCTTCAACGTGCAAATCAAATTCACCCAGAGACCCCACTCCCAGCACAAAAATAAATAACATCTTATAAATGGAGGAAAATGATGAAAACTCCCCGTCAATTACGTTTATCCTCAATATTAGTCATCATTTCGGTGATTTTGACACCTATGAGGGGACAATTTTGGAATTCTTTTGTCAACAATCCCCAAAAGATCATCAGCACCGAAATAGTCCAAGACTCATACCTGAGAATCTACATCTCAAATGTTGATGGAAGTTCAATAAAATCTGTAGCGTCTGTAGAGCTCAATAAGGTTCACCCAGGATTTTTGGAGATGATATCTCTCGCCCCAGATGAAGAAAAACTCGTCTATGTTACGAATCCGAAAGCTTTGGATGATGCCCGCGTCTGGATAGCTCAGGCAGACGGAAGCGGGTCAAAAGAAATCGCGACATTAGGAAGCAATTTATGGATAGTACCACCAGTTTGGTCTCCCAACTCCGAAAAATTAGCCTACGTTCTCCTTAGGCATAATGCTGAGGGAAAATCTGAAATAGAATTGTGGACCATGAATGCTGATGGCAGTGCACAGACACAACTGGTTTGTGATCCGTCCTTTACAACAGATTTGTTTGTGGGTAACCCATCCGGCGTGATTCATTGGACAGCAGATAGTGTTAATGTCCAATACATCAACTATAATGCGACGCCACCCCGGATTTATGAAGTTAATGTAAAATCCAGGGAGTTAAAAAGCTGGGAATATACAGATATAATCAGCGAGAGAGGAACAGATGATGAAGCATCAATTTTATCTCTACCGTGTTCTGTAACACTATTTTCTCAGCAAGATCCTGACTTCCAGCCAGAGCTGTATACGGCTAGCTGCCTAGGAAATTACACTATGGCAAGCGGAGGATGTGCGATTACCTCTCTTGCTATGATGCTGAAGTACTATGGCGTAAATACCAATCCACGTATCTTAGATGATACCTTAGGTTCTAGTAGATGTCCCTTAAGTAACCACTGGGATGAAGTAGCAACGGTAGGTGGCGCAGGGAGCGACGTCACCTACGTTGGAGCGTGGGATGGAGCTCAGTGGAACATGTTGCAAAACGACTTAGCCAATGGGAAACCTGTCGTAGTTCGGATGTTCCGTTCTAGCGACGGAGGCAATCATTACGTATTGGTCATAGATGGAAGTGGTTCTTCGTACTCCGGTTATACAATTGCAGATCCATGGGATGGCGCAACCAAATCCATGCAAAGCTGGTATAATCTCGGCTACCATTTTGAGGGTCTCATCCGCTATTCAGGTACTCCACACTGTCAGCAAGATACTATCCCTCCCACCACCTCCCGCTCCCTCTCCGGCACCGCTGGCGACAACGGATGGTACACCTCCGACGTGCAGGTCACCCTCACCGCCAGCGACAACAGCGGCGGCA
>CAZCAI010000113.1:8240-16715 GCA_964496595.1 uncultured Anaerolineales bacterium | reverse complement strand
ATCCTCGACGACGACGGTGATGAGAAAATCGAATCGCCCATGGGCCGCGAGGAGCTGGCCGTCCGCTGGATCTCCTACGCCGTGGGCCTCGTGCTCGGTAGATTCAATGTAGGCGCTATTGACGAAACATCGACTGACGAGAAAGAAATCGTCAATCGTCAATCCAAAATCGGCAACGGCATCTACCGCCGCGAAGACTTCGCAGTAGGCTCACTCCCCGCGCCGAGCGAATCTGAATTCGACGCATTAGTCGGCCCGCCGGAGCGCTTCGCCTACGTCGATGAGACCGGCGGTCGCCACCTCTTCCCCGCCGAGATCGAATCCGCCCTGCGCGAACTGGCCCTCGAAGATGGCATCGCCGTGCTGGACGAGGGCCATCCCCGCGACCTGCCCACGTTGGTTGAACGAGCCTTGCGCCTGATGCTAGGCGAGGAGGCCGCGCAGGAGGTCATCGCCGAGGGCGCGGGCGGCGATCTCCGCAAATTCCTCACCAAGGATTTCTTCACCGATTGGCACATCAAATGGTACAACATCCCCTACCAGGCCAAAGCCCCCGTCTACTGGCCCCTGCAATCGGCCAACCGCCGCTACGGCTTCGTCCTCTTCCACGAAAAAATCGGCAAGACCACGCTCTACACGCTCCAGCGCGACTACTTGGATTACAAGATCAACGGCCTCGAACAGCGCATCGGCGACCTCACCGCCAAGTTGGACGCGCGCCAGGGCAGCCAGCGCAAGCGCGTCGCCCGCCAGGTGAATCGCCTCCGCGAGACGCTGGCGGAGGTCGAGGCCTTCGCCAAGACCATGGCCCGCATCGTCCGCGAGGGCTACGAACCGGCCCCCAACTGGCTCGACGACCGCGTCATCCTGCGCATGGCCCCGCTGTGGGAGCTGATCCCGCTCTGGGAGAAGTACCCCAAGAAACACTGGCAGCGCCTGCAAGCGGGCGAATACGACTGGAGCCACATCGCCCTGCATTACTGGCCCGCTCGCGTGCGCGAAGCGTGCCGCGAAAACAAATCCTACGCCATCGCGCACGGGCACGAAGCGTGGTACGAAGGAGAGTAGAAATTTACGATTGGCGATTTACGATTCTGAGATCGTCAATCCAAAATCGACAATCGCCCAATGGGGAGATGCGGTGTCGAAGGTGCGTGTAAGTTAAAAATCGGAGGGCTAAGATGATTAAGAACGTGCAGTTTGAAAATTTCAAGAGTTTCGAGTTTTCGGAACCGCTCGAAGTGCCCAGATTTGTCGTGCTGGTGGGCAACAACAGCGCCGGCAAGACCAACTTCTGTGATGCCTTCACCTTCACGCGCGATCTTCTTGAATCTGATCTACGTAAAGCGCTCCTCGATGACGAGCGGCGCAAGGGCTTTGAGAACATCGTGCGGGGGCGCGAGCCAAGTCGTGAGATTGACTTTACTTTCACATTTGAGGAATCGAACGGATTGGATCTGCGCTATCAGTTCCAGATAGGAGCCAGCGCTCGGACCGGAGAGCCACAGATTCTATCCGAGAACTTAGTAGGTCGATTAAAGACGCGCCCTGGGGGAGACACGACCTATTTGGATCGCGATACCGTGACGTCGCGCGTTCATAATGAGCTTTCCTCCAACGTAGATAAACGCGAAAACTGGGGCATCCAAGCGAACTACTTGCAGGTTTCTCAACTCAAGGATGAAAATCGATTTCCCGCTTTGGCCTACGTCCGTGAGGCGTTGAATTCCGTGTTGGTGCTGCGACCAGATACGAGCGTGTTACGCCAACGGGAGATTGTCGGCGGCGAGCCATCCCTGGAAAGCAAGGGAACGGGCCTCGTCACCGTGCTGGATGCCGCAGCGCCGAAAGACATCCAGCGGTTGGCGCATCTGCTGGCCGAGGGCGATCCCGCTATCGAAGCCTTGCGTATGATCGGGGCTGGAGAGGGCCAAAAGGAGATTGGCTTGCTGGAAAAGGGGGAAAAGCGCCCCTACGGCCCCCATCAGATTTCCGATGGCACCCTGCGCCTGCTGGCGATGTTCAGCGCCATCACCGGCATCGCCCCGGAGACCGAGACGCTCATCATTGAGGAACCGGAGAACGGTATCCATTTTAGCCGACTGCGCCGTTTGGTTCAACTCTGTCGCCAACGTGTCGGTGAAGACCCTACGGCCCGCATTATCCTGACCTCCCACTCGATCCCCTTGCTCCACGAGCTTGAACGCGAAGAAGCGATGGCTATCGTCAAGGGCGAAGATGGCATCAGCCGGATTCTACCCCCCCCTGAACCCGATCGCTGGCAACGTTTCCGCGAAGAGATTGGGTATACCATCGGCGATCTCTACACAACCGGTCTCTGGCCCCAACCGGAGACAACCATTATCTCTCCCTCCCAAGGATAACCCATGAATCAGCAAGAACCTCTGAAAGTTGGATATATTTTCGAAGGGCCGACGGACAAGGGGACGATTCCGCAGTTGGTAACTCAGGTACTGGGTCGTCCTGTGGAGGTGATACCCTTGGACAAAGAATCCCCCGGTTTGAGCGACTTTCGGCGCCCCAGCCCCCAAGATATCCGTGCAGGCCGACGAGGACCCAAATGGGGGAGGTTCAAAAGCTACGTCAAAGCACTGTTGATTAAGGAAGCAAAGGTGATCGTCGTCGTTGTAGATCACGACCGTGATGAGGACATCGGGCACGCTGAACCCCTCCCGCATAAGCGGTGGTGTATACTGGGACAAAACCTGCCCTTTGATGAGAAATCCAAGCTGCGGTTGGTCGATACCGCGCCGCCATCTGATGAAGCTGATGAAGTTGATGAAGTTGATGATGCTGATGAGGAAACCCCGGAGCGCCGGGCGCCTTTGTGTCACGCCCGTAATCTGGGGCCTGCCTGTTTTCCCGACTGCGTCGTTGAGATTTATGAAGCCGGGACTGTGCCGGTGGTCATTGGCATCGCCAAGCAGATGTTGGAGGCGTGGTTGCTGGCCCAGCCCGATGTTGTAGTCTCAGTCTTGTGGGAGCCGCTATCGGAGGAGGATCGCTTGCGGTGTGAAACGCCAGAAACAATCCCCCATCCCAAGAACGAGATTATCCATCGCTACAATGGCGGCGGCGATTTATCTAGGCAGCAAGCTGAGCATATCGGCGGGCACCCCGATTTCAGCGCAGCCGTGATCGAGGCTCGCTGCCCCAGTTTCGCCCGCTTCGCCGAGGACATTCGTATCCTGCTTGTGGTGTCTTAGACACGAAGACGAATGACAAATCTTAGGAAATTGACATAGCATCATCGAAGCGGAGCATCACACTACACACAACACGCAATACGCAACACGCAATACAGGAGGCCCTATGCAAACCATCCGTGAATTATTATCCCGCGACCTCTCGCAACAGATCGAAGAGGTCATCAAAGTCGATCAGCAGGACGAGGCGACGGTCTATCGCGAGATCACCGAGTACGTCGCCACCGACCGCATCAAGCGCCAGTACCGCGAGCTGCTGCAAGCCGTCGGCGATGGCCCCAGCGAGCCGACCGAGGGCGTTGGGGTCTGGATCTCCGGCTTCTTCGGCTCCGGCAAATCGTCCTTCGCCAAGAACCTGGGCTACCTCCTGGCCAACACCAAGGTGCAGGGCGAGCCGGCCAGCCAGCTCTTTATCCGCCAGCTAGAGCAGCAGGATCCCAAGGACCAACAGGTACAGAAGATCCGCGACCTGCTCACCTACATCAACAGCCGCCTCGATACCCAGATCCTCATGTTCGACGTGCAGGTGGATCGCGCCGTGCGCCGCGCCACCGAGCCGATCGCGGAGATCATGTACACGGTGCTGCTGCGGGAGTTGGACTACGCCAAGGATTACGACATCGCCGCCCTGGAGATCGAGCTGGAGGCCGAGGGCCGTCTGGCCGACTTCGCGCGCACCTGCGCCCAGCTCTACGACGAACTTCGGGGTCATCCGGCCCCCGTCCCGGTCACGCTGCCGGGCGTGGATGAGGCGACGTACAGCATCTGGCGGCAGGTGCGCAAGGGCGCCCAACGGGTACAGCGGGCCAGCGCCGTGTTGCATCACCTCGACCCCCAGACCTATCCCAACGAGGAGTCGTGGGCGCGCTCGCTGCAGGAGAGCGCGCCGGTCACCATCCGCACGCTGGTCGATCACACCTTCGAGCTGACGGCGCGGCGCCGGCCCGATCACGCCAGCGTCTACATCATCGACGAGGTGGGTCAGTACGTGGCCCGCAGCGGCGACAAGATCGAGAACCTGCGCGCCGTGGTGGAGCACTTCGGCCAGGAGAGCAAGAACCGCGTCCGGCGGGGCCAGGCCGTGGCGCCCGTCTGGGTCATCGTTACCTCGCAGGAGAAGCTGGATCAGGTCGTGGCCGCTATCGACGACAAGCGCGTGAACCTGGCGCGGCTCCAGGATCGCTTCAAGCACCGCATCGACATGGCGCCCGCCGACATCCGCGAGGTCGCCACCCGGCGCGTGTTAGCCAAGCAGCCCCAGGCCGAGCCGGTGCTGGAGCGTCTCTATGAGGATCACGAGCCTATCCTGCGCACGCGCACTCGGCTGGAGCGCACCGAGCGGCCGTCCAAGGTCTCCCAGGCGGAGTTCGTGCAATTCTACCCCTACCTACCGCACTTCATCGATCTCTCCATCGACATCGTCTCCGGCATGCGCTTGCAGTCCGGCGCGCCGCCCCACATCGGGGGCAGCAACCGCACCATCATCAAGCAGGCCTACGAGATGTTAGTCAGCGAGCGGACGGGCCTGGCCGACGCGCCGGTGGGCACGCTGGTCACCATGGACCGCATCTACGACCTGCTCGAGGGCAACCTGCCCAGCGAAAAGCAGAAGGACATTAGTGACATCGAGCGCCAGTGGCCCGGCGATCCGTGGCCCGCGCGGGTGGCCAAGGCCATCGCGCTGCTGGAGCCGGTGCGCGGGCTGCCGCGCAGCGCGGATAATCTGGCCGCCGTGCTCTACCGCAAACTGGGCGATCCCTCGCCGCTGCCGGAGGTGCAACGCGCCGTCCAGTTGCTGGACAAGGCGCAGTTCATCCGCCAGGCGGAGAGCGGTTGGAAGCTCCAGACCGCCCAGGAGAAGAGCTGGATGGCCGAGCGCAACGCGCTCAGCCCCACACCCAAGAATGAACACGACCAACTGGCGGCTACGCTGCGCACCATCTTCTCCGCCATCGGCCTGACCTACCGGCACAGCAACCTCCGCACCTTCCGCGTCGGCGTGACGTGGGACGGTCGCCCGCTGACCTCGGGGCGGGAACAGATCCAACTCCAACTGCGGATCGCCGACGGCCCCGGCGTCTTCACCGAGACCTGCGCCCGCGCGCGGGACGACAGCCGCACGGAATCCCACAGAAACGAGCTTTTCTGGGTGATCAGCATGACACCCAGGCTCGATGATCTGGTCGCCGAGCTTTACCGCTCCAAGACCATGGTCAACCACTACGATCAATTGCGCGCCGAGAACAAAATCACCAAAGAAGAGCTTAGCAGCCTCTCCGAGGAGCGCCAGCAGGTCAACCGCCTGGAGGCGCGCCTGCAGGAGCAGTTGAAGACGGCGCTGGTCGGCGGGCGGGGCTTCTTCCGTGGCGTGGCTAAGGATGGCGCGGCGCTCGGTAAGACCTTCAGCAGCATCCTCAAGGGGTTGCTGCGCTTCGCCGTCCCCGATCTCTACCCCAAGCTGGAGATGGGCGCCAAGCCGCTGAAGGGCAACGAGGCCGAGGAGATCCTCAAAGCGGCCAATCTCACCGGCCTGCCCAAAGTCTTCTACGGGCCGCCCGACGGCCTGGATCTGGTCACCAAAGAAGGCGATAAGTACGTCGTCAACCTGCAAGCGCCCATCCTCAAGGAGGTCGCCAGCTTCCTGGAGCGCGAACACTCCTACGGCAACCGGGTCACGGGCCGCACGCTGGAGGATCACTTCGGCGGCCTGGGCTACGGTTGGGAGCGCGAGATGCTCTGGCTGGTTATGGCGACGCTGCTGCGCGGCGCGGCGATTCAGGTCACCTACCAGGGCCGTCGCTACCGCAACCACTTAGATCCCCAGGTGCGCCCGGCCTTCAGCGGCACCAACGCCTTCCGAGGCGCCTCCTTCGCGCCGCGCAAAAGCATCGATCTGCGCACGCTGGTGGACGCCGCCAAACGCTACGAGCAGTTGACGGGCGAGGAGGTGGACGTCGAGGAGGTCGCCATCGCGCAGGCTTTTCAATCACTGGCGCAGCAGGAGCTGGAGGCGCTGCTGCCCGTCGAGGCGACGGTGCGCGCTCACCGCATCCCCGTGGGCGACGTGCTGCGCGAATATCACCAGCAGTTGGAGACCGTCTTGAGCAGCCCCACCGACGATTGCGTCCGCACGCTGGCGGGGGAAGGCGCGACCTTCCAGGCCCTGCGGGATCGCGTCGCCGAGATCCGCCGGGCAACGAGCCAACAGGGATTGGCAATGTTGCGCCGGATGCGCCGGGCCGTGGAGCAGATCTGGCCGATCTTGCAAACACACCTGGAGGATGAGGCGCTCGCCACCCACATCGGACTTCTGGAACAGCAGTTGGCGACGGCGGACTACTATCCGACCACATCCGAGGTGGACGCGGCGCTGCATCTGGTGGAGGAGACGTACCGCCAGCGCTACCAGGCGCTGCACCAACAGCGTCATCAACGCTTCGCTGAGGCCGTGGACGCGATCAAAGCACAGCCGATGTGGCTGAAGGTGCCCGAGGAGATGCAAGCGCCGGTGCTCAAGCCGCTCACCGCTCGGATGTGTGAGAAAGAGCTTGCGCTATCACTTCCATCCGCCGCCCTGACCTGTCCCACCTGCGGGGCCAGCATGGCGGAGATGCACTCCGATCTCTCCGCCGGGGACAACTTGCGCTCCCAGGCCCTGATGCGGGTGCAGGAACTGGTCGCCCCGGAGGAGAAGGTGGAGCGCGTGCGGGTTTCCGAGGTGGTGGGCGTCGGCCAGACGCTCGGCTCGGAGGAGGATGTGGAGGAGGCCCTTGAGCGACTGCGGGATCGTCTGATCAAAGTGCTGGCCTCGGGGGCCAAGATTATATTGGAGTAGTCATGACAAAAAGAGGAAAAAGAGCAAAAAGAGGAAGCAAAAAGAAACACACACAGCCCGTGCCAGACATCGCGCGCAAGTTGGCTCAAGACGGCTATCAGGTACGAGTTTTTGAGATTTCTGATGAGATCAAGGGATACAAGCCTGCTCTAAAAGAAAAAATGTTCGACGCCACACTTCTCCTGAAAACAGGCCGTCTGATTGAGGCGCGAGACGCTTTCCAAAGCATCATCCAACGCCATCCCAAAATCAGGGAAGCTTACGCCAACCTGGGCGTGGCCTATCTCAAGTTGGGAGATCCGGAAGCAGCCGAGGCGCTCTGGCGAGAAACAATAGACAAGTTTCCTCACTATGTCTTCCCCCGCGCCAATCTGGCCCAACGCTGCCTGCGACGTGGTCAGGTAGATGAGGCCGAGAGACTCCTCAAGCCTTTGGAAAAAGTTCGCAAGTTCCACTCGGGTGAGTTTCGGTTCTATGCATTGACTTACAGTGATGTGCTGGCAGCCCAGGGGAACTATACAGCCGCATTATCTTGGCTGAAACTGCTCTCCGAGATGTTACCGCGGTCGCCAGGGATATGGCTACGGCGGGTGCGTTTTTGGATCGGGCGATTGTTGCATAGAGAATAGCCTAATCAGGCGCGGGCGGGAAAATGAAGCAAGCCTTACGAAACCAACTCTACAACACCGTCGTCGCATGCCGCGGCCTGCTGGAGCAGGACTTTCGCCAGCAGTTGGAGGGCGCTTACGGCGTGCACGAGGATGGCAGTGTTGAGCCGCTGGAGAGCCTGGTGCACCTCGACGCCGTGGGCAAGGCGGATCGGCGCGCCATCGAGCAGGCCCTGGCCCACTACGAGGCCGTCGATGCCTCGCGCACCCAGGCGCTGACGCGCTACGTCCGCGAGAGCGCCTACACCTTCCTGAACCGGTTGGCGGCGCTCAAGCTGATGGAAGATCTTAGTCGCGGCCTGATCCAGCCGTCGATACACGGGACGACGCAGGCCAAAGGCTTCCAGCAGTTCGCCATGCTCTCCCCGGCGGCGCTGCAGGCCGAGCCGGACGGCGGCTACCGCTTCTACCTCCAACTGCTCTTCGACGATCTGGCGCAGACCTTAGGCGTGCTCTTCGACCGCTCGCTGCCCACGTCCATCCTCTTCCCCACGGAACCCTGCTTCCAGGAGGTGCTGAAGCTGCTCAACGCTCCCGAATTGGCGGGCATCTGGGGCGAGGACGAGACCATCGGCTGGATCTACCAGTACTTCACGCCGGGAGAACAGCGCGAAGAGGCGCGCGCGGCCTCCAGCGCGCCCCGCACCAGCTACGAGTTGGCCTTTCGCAACCAATTCTACACACCGCGCTACGTGGTCGCCTTCTTAGCCGATAACGCGCTGGGCCGCCTCTGGTGGGAGATGCG
>CAZCAI010000113.1:6666-8140 GCA_964496595.1 uncultured Anaerolineales bacterium | reverse complement strand
GCGCTGCGGGCCGACTATCCCGACCGCGAGGCCTTTCGCCGGGCGGCGCCGCGCCTGATCTTAGCGCATAACCTGCACGGCGTCGATATCGACCGGCGCGCGGTGCAGATCGCGACGCTGGCGCTCTGGCTGCGGGCGCACCGCGCCTACGCCGAGCTGGGGATCAAGGTGCGGGCGCGCCCGCGTGTCGAGGAGATTCACATCGTCAGCGCCGAGCCGATGCCCGGCGAGTACGATCTGCTGGGCGAGTTCACGCGCGATCTCAAGCCCGCCATATTGGGCAAGATGGCGCTTGAAATCTGGGGGAAGATGAAGCTCGCCGGCGAGGCGGGCAGCCTGCTCAAGATCGAGCAGGAGATTCAGGAGACCGTACAATCGACCCGCGAGCACCTGGCCAGTTTGCCGGAGGGGGTGCAGTTGGAGATGTTCGGCGCGCAGGCGCCCCAGCAGATGCGCATGGATCCAAGCCTTTTGGACGACGACGCCTTCTGGGCCGAGGCCGGCGAGCGCATCGTGGAAACGCTGCGCACCTACGCGACGCGCGCCGACGACGGGCGCTGGGTGACGCGCCGACTCTTCGCCCGCGACGCGGAGCAGGGCATCGCCTTCATCGACGCGATGCGGCAGCGTTACGACGTCGTGCTCATCAATCCGCCCTTCGGCGCGGCCAGCGAGGCGAGTAAGGACTATATCAAGGACGCCTATCCCCGCACCAAGAACGACCTCTACGCGGCCTTCGTGGAGCGCGGACTGGAACTGCTGCACGATGGGGGCTACCTGGGCGCCATCACCAGCCGGACCGGCTTCTTCCTGAGCAGCTTCCGCAAGTGGCGGGAGCAGATCCTGCTGAAGGAAGCGCAGGTGATTGCCCTGGCCGACCTGGGCTACGGCGTGCTCGATACGGCGATGGTGGAGACGGCGGCGTATGTATTGGAGAAAGTGGAGGATGCCCAATGACCGAAACGACCTTCTTCCGTCTCTTAGATGTGCCCATCGATGACAAGGGCACAGCCCTGCGCGCCCAGATCGCAGCGCTGAATGGCGAGCCGCCCCCGCCGCAGGCCACCGACCTCGACGCGACCGGTGACACCTTCACCGTCGCCCCGCGCGAGTTTCGCGTGATCCCCAAATCGCCCTTCGCCTATTGGGTGGGGCCGTCGATACGGCGACTTTTCAAGGAGATGCCCTCGGTCGAGGAGCGCGGCATTTCGGTGCAGCACGGCGCTTCGACGAAGCGCGATTTTCGCTTCCTACGTCTCTGGTGGGAGGTGCCGCCCGACTGCATCGGGCGCACGGCGGAGGAGACCCACGCGGGGAAGCCCTGGGTGCATTTCGCCAAGGGCGGCGCCTATTCGCCCTACTACGCGGATGTGCACCTGCTGGTCAACTGGCGCAACGAAGCCGAGGAGATCAAGACCTACGTCCTCAATCGCTACCCCTACTTGAAGGGCAATGCCTCGTGGATTCTGCACCC
>CAZCAI010000113.1:0-6566 GCA_964496595.1 uncultured Anaerolineales bacterium | reverse complement strand
ATGCCCGATCTCGTCCGGCACCGCGCCGCGCCCACACTCCGGGCCGCCGAGGCCGCGTTGCAAGCGGACCTGCACGCCCAGGCCGACCGGCTGGCGGCCATCCAGGCCGAGATCAACGAGCTGACCTTCGACCTCTACGAGCTTGACGCCGATGACCGCGCCCTGGTCCGCGCCGAGGTGGAACAGCCGCCGGTGGCCGCCGCCTACGCCTATCAGGCCGGCCTCGAGGAGCGCGTCCAGGACCTGCTGATGTGGTGCGTGGGCATCGCCTTCGGGCGCTGGGACGTGCGCAAGGCCTTAGATCCGGCGTTGCTGCCCCCGCTGGGCAAGCCCTTCGATCCCCTGCCGCGCTGCGCGCCCGGCGCCCTGGTCGACGTTGACGGTCTACCGCTCGCCAAGGACGAGCTGCCGGACGACTATCCGCTGCCCATCGCCTGGGATGGCGTCCTGGTCGACGATCTCACCAACCCGGCGGACATTATCCGGCAGGTGCGCGGGGTGCTGCGGCTCCTCTGGGACGACCGCGCCGACGCCATCGAGACCGAAATCTGCGGAATCTTAGACGCGGCGACGCTGCGCGACTACGTCCGCGACTACCGCCACGGCCTCTTCGATTACCACATCAAGCGCTATTCCAAGAGCCGCCGCAAGGCGCCGCTCACCTGGCTGCTGCAATCGGAGCGGCGCAACTACGCCATCTGGCTTTACTATCCCCGGCTGGAGACCCGCCTGCTCTACACCGCCGGGCGCGACTACGCCGACGTCAAGATCAACCTGGAGCGCGGACATCTGGAGCCGCTACAACAGGCGCTCGACGGCCTCGAGGGCAGCGCCCGCCGTCAGAAAGAGCGGGATATCGCGCGCCAGGTAGAGCTAATCGAGGAAGTAACCGAGTTCCGCAACACCCTGGACCGTATCGCGCTGCAGGACCTCGCCTTCGACCTCAACGACGGCGTGCTCATCAACATCGCGCCGCTGCACGAGCTTGTCCCCTGGACGTATGCCGACCGCACCTGGAAGCGCCTGCTCAAGGGGGAGTATGCCTGGAGTTCAATGGCCCAACAGTTGCGAAGACGTGGATTGGCACCTTGATTCGCTTGTTCTGATCCTTTTTTTGTGGTATCATATGTGCAGAAAATCAGCTTCAACAGATAATCGGAAGCAAGCCAGAAGGAGGCTATATGGAGACGACAGTCCAAGTCCGTGATCGCGGTGTCATGACGTTGCCCGTCGATTTGCGAAAAAAATACGGCATTCAGGCCGGGGATTCGTTTCGCGTGGTCGATCTGGATGGTATCTTTGTGCTGACCCCAATGGTGCCGATGGTGCCCGAGCTGGCCCGCGAGATCGAAAAAGCGCGGCTTGAAGCCGGGTTGAGCGTGGAAGAGCTACTGGAGGGGCTGCGCGAGCAGCGTGAACAGTATCACAAAGAGACCTATGAATCAGACCAGCTCCCATAAGCCTCGTCTCTTCGTGGATGCCGACGTCCTCTTCGCTGGGGCCGCATCGCCCAGCGAGCACAGCGCCAGCCTGGTCGTCCTTCGGCTGGCCGAAATCACACTGATCCATGCCATCACCTCGCGTCAAGTGATCACCGAGGCCGAGCGCAACCTGGAGGCGAAGTTCCCTCGAGCACTTCCCGCCTTTCGACTGTTGGTGAGCCGCTGCCTGCACGTGGTTTCTGATCCCGCGCCGGGAGATATGGCGCCTTTTGAGGGTGCGGCGGATCCAAAGGACTTACCCATTCTGGTCGCCGCCGTGCGGGAGAGATGTCCCTGGTTGGTCACGTTCAACGTGCGTCATTTTCGGCCCGGTCACCCCACGGTCACCGTCCTACGGCCCGGTGACTTCATCCAGAGCGTCCGGGAACAACTAACGGCTTTATAATCGCCAATCGCCAATCGCCAATCGAAAGCGGGAGTGCTTATGCCCATGGTTACCGATACCTTGCTGAACATCCTGCGCGCTCAGATCAAGGCGCACGGCGCCGTTGTCTGGTACGATGCTGACGAGGCCTACGCGGCGTGCGTCGCCGACCTCAGCCCCGCCGACCTGAACGCCGAAGCCATCCATCGCTACACGCCGGAGCGCGGCTTTCTGCACCTGCGGCACGCGCTGGAACCGCTGTGGGGGCCAGCGGAGAGCGCGCCGCGCGTGCTCATTTACGTTCCCCTCGCTCAAGCGGCGACGGACAACGCTCTGATCGAATACGAGAAGGGCGGCGTGGTGCTCCGTCCCCATCAGCAGCCGCCGGAGCGCAACACCGCCCTGGCCTACGTGGCGCGTCAGGCCCTGGAGAGCGTCTTCCCGCCGGCCCGCCGCGAGGAGATCGTGGCCCAGGTTGCGGAGGGCAAGCTCTCGCTGAGCGAGTTGGACGACCTGGCCGAGAAAGGCGCGCAGGCCGGTCAGGGCACGCTGAGCGTCATCTTCGATACCGACCACCCGGCCGAGATCGCCCTCCGCTTCCTGACGTCACCTGCGTTGGATGATGAGCTTGCGGCGCGGCAGGCCGTCGGGGATCTGGCGCGGCTGCTCCGTGGGCTGCTGGGCGTCACCTTCAGCACCGACCACGGCAGCGACGGTTTGCGCGCCCAGGTCGCCCGGCGGGTGCTACTCACCGATTTCATCGTGGCCCTGGGCGATCACGTCCCGTCCGCGTTGACCAGCGTCCATCTGGCGGAGCAGCGGGTGGCTCGGGAGGCAGCCGTCGCCGTGGCGGAGAGCTGGCGCTCGCGCCGGGATCTCGTTGCCTCCTACCGCGACTGGGCCGCTCGGATAGCGACGGAGATCGGCGTGGGAGCGCTGCCGTTGAATCTGGAAGCGCTCTTTCAGAGCACGACCTTCCGCCCGGTGGAGCAACGGTTACAGGAGGCCGTGGAGACGCAGTTGACCCAACGCGCCACGCAGGCGCTGCTCAAACGGGCGCAGGCGCGACAGATGACCTTCTGGCCCCAGGTCGATCCGCTGCTCAAGACGCGCTGGGACTTGATCGTGGACGCTGGTCAGGTCCTGATAGAGGCTGCGCGCATCCGGGCCGCGATCAAGCGCAGTACCTGGCCCGCCGAGACGCTGGTGGCGCGCTACGCCTATGGCGAACACGATGATCCCTGGTGCGCCCTGGATAGCGTCCAACGCCGGATGGAGCGAGATTATCACACCTTTGAGTTTGATCTCCAGCAGCACGACCGCCTGATCCAACTCGTCGCCAAGGCACGCCAGACCTACGCTGAGGCCGTCAACCACCTGACGCGGCGCTTTATCGACGCCTACGAGCAGGCTGCTTTCCACCTGCCGAACATTCTGCAGCAGGCCGACATCTACCGCGATGTCGTCACGCCGGAGCGGTTGCAGCACGGACGGGTCGCCTACGTCCTGGTCGACGCGCTGCGCTTCGAGATGGCCCGCGAGTTGAGTCAGGCGCATCTGAAGGATCAAGAAGACTGGCAGGTTGAACTGCGCGCGGCCCTGGCGACGCCGCCCACCGTGACCAACGTGGGCATGACGGCGCTCCTCCCTGGCGCAGAACGTGGCCTGGTGCTCTCCCAAGAAAAACGCGGCCTCACACCGAGCCTGGCCGAATCAACGGACGGCTACCTCTATCTGCGCGAGAGACGCATGACCTACATAGCGAAACAGACATCGGGGGTGTTCGTCGAGGCCAAACTGCAAGAACTGGCGCCGCTCTCGGATGTGCGCCTCAGTGAGACGTTGCAAACCGCTGATCTGGCGCTCATCACCTCGACCGAGGATATCGACGGCCTCTGCGAGAGCAATCCCACCGTCGCCCGCCGGGTGCTGGACGAGGTCTTCGTCCAACTCCGGCGTGGCCTCAAGACGCTCTTCAAGCATGGCTTTCAGAGCGTCGTCATCACCGCCGACCACGGCTATCTCTTCGGGGAAGGGCTGATCGCCGGCGAGCCTATGGATCCGCCGGGCGGGAGGACGGCGCTACTGAAGCGGCGGGTCTGGGTGGGCAAAGGTGGCGCGGCGCTCCCTGGCTGCCTGCGCGTCCCGCTTTCTGACTTCGGCCTGACCAGCGATTTGGAACTGGTCACGCCACGCAACCTGGCCGTCTTCAAAGTCAGGGGGGGATCGAAGCTCTATTTCCACGGCGGGCTTACAATGCAGGAGGTGCTCATTCCAGTGCTGACGGTGCGCTCCGGATCTCCTCAAGTCCCCTCGGACGAGGTCGAGATCGACTGGACGCTCACTCCGGGCAGCCGCACCATCTCCACCCGCTTCGTGTCGGTGAGCATCAAGGGCCACACGACACAGTTGTTACCCTTGGAGCCGCCGCTGGTGCGCGTCGAGGTGCGGGCAGACGATAAGCTCATCTCCACGCCGGTCGCTGCCACCTACGGCTTCAACGAAGCCACCAAGGACGTGACCCTAAAGATCCAGTCGGAGAATAAGTACACGTTGGCCGAGAATACCGTTACCCTGATGATCACGGAGGAGCCGGATGTTGCTACAGCCGACGTCTACCTATTGAACGCTGAGACGGGCGTGACGCTGGCGCGGTTGGAGGAGATTCCGTTTGAAATAACGCTGTGAGACTCGCTATTCGTCACTCGTCACTCGTCATTCTACTCGTCATTCTTCGCACCTGACGCATGACGAATGACGCAAGGAGCCATTATGTCCGAATTGGACGCTAAAGTCACAGAGGTCTTTGCCGGCAAGGTCGTGCGTAAGAACCTCGTTCGCCAAGTCAAAGTGGGCGCTAACGTCCCCAGTTATGTCCTGGAGTATCTGTTGGGGAAATATTGCGCCACCGATGATCCGGCCGCGGTGGAGGCGGGCTTGCGCCTGGTCAACACCACGCTGGCCGAAAGCGTCATCCGCCCCGATGAAGCGATGAAGGCCCAATCGCGAGTCAAGGAGCGCGGCGAGCAAACCTACATCGACAAGATCAAGGTCCGTCTCGTGGGCAACAAATACTGGGCCGAGGTGGTCAACTTCGGCTTTCATCACGTGCATATCCCCGACACCTACGTGCGCCGCTACGAGCGCCTATTGGAAGGCGGCGTCTGGGCGCAGGTCACCATCGAGTTTCGGGGCGATGAAGAGGTCGGCGGGAAAGTGCGGCCCTTCTTCATCACCGACTTCAAGCCTATCCAACTGGCCTCGTTTGACTTTGACCGTTACTGCGCCGCCCGCGAGCGCTTGACCACCGATGAATGGTTAGATTTCCTGGTGCGCACCATCGGCTTTGAGCCTGAGCACTTCAATCGACGGGTCAAGCTCTTTATGCTGATGCGCCTGATCCCCATGGCGCAGCGCAACTTTAACTTGGTGGAATTGGGACCGCGCGGCACGGGCAAGTCCTACGTCTACCGGGATCTCTCACCCTACGCCATCCTGATCTCGGGCGGCAGGACGACGGTGGCCAACCTCTTCTACAACATGAATACCCGCAAGGTGGGCCTGGTGGGCATGTGGGATGTGGTGGCCTTCGATGAAGTGGCGGGCATCAACTTCTCCGACAGGACCGCTGTCCAGATTCTCAAGGACTATATGGAGAGCGGTAGCTTCAGTCGCGGGCGCGAGGAGATCGTCGCCGAGGCCTCTATGGTCTTCGTGGGCAACCTCAACCAACCGGTTGAGATCCTGACCCGCACCAGCACGCTCTTCCACCCGCTCCCCGACGATCTGCAGGATATGGCCTTCATCGACCGCCTGCACTTCTATCTACCGGGCTGGGAAATGCCCAAATTGCAGCCGGAGTTTTTCACCGACCACTACGGCTTCGTGATCGACTATCTGGCGGAAGCGCTGCGCGAACTGCGCCGCCGTAACTATACGGACGTCTTCGATCGCTACTTCAGCTTGGGCAGTCACCTCAACACGCGCGACGCGCGCGCCGTGCGCCGGACCGTCTCCGGCCTGATCAAGCTCCTCCATCCGAGTGGAGAGGTGACCAAAGAGGAAGTGGAGGAATACTTACTCCTGGCGCTGGAAGGGCGGCGCCGCGTCAAGGAACAGCTCAAGAAGATGGGTTCTTTTGAATACTATCAGACCTCGTTCTCCTACACTGATACCGAGACTATGCAGGAGCATTTCGTGGGCGTGCCAGAAGAGGGGGGACATCAACTGATCAGCCAAGATCCCCTGCCGCCGGGCAGCATCTACACCGCCGCCCTGGCCGAAGAGGAGACGGTCGCTCTGCATCGCGTCGAGATCAACCGCATGAGCGGCAGTGGCAAGTTGCGCGTGACGGGCAGCCCGGACCGCCCGATGAAGGAGTCGATCCTCACCGCCTTTGACTACATCAAGGCCAACAAGTCACGGTTAGGCATCGAGCGCGATATCGATAGCTACGACTTCCACGTTCAGATCGTGGACCTTATGCAGAGCAAAGGTGGCTCCCAGGCCGGCGTGGCCTTCTTCGTGGCGCTCTACTCCTTGCTGCAAGACAAATCCGCGCAAGCGGGCCTGGTCGTGTTGGGCGAGATGACCATCCAGGGCAACATCCTGCCGCTGCGCACCGTCGTCGAGCCGCTACAGATGATTATGGACAACGGCGCCCGCCGGGTCCTGATCCCCCTGACCAACCGCCGCCAACT
>CAZCAI010000112.1:0-16747 GCA_964496595.1 uncultured Anaerolineales bacterium | reverse complement strand
ATATAGGACAAGGGAGTAGGGAGCGAGGTGTGAATGGAGATAGGCCGCAGGGAGAGAGAATGACGGACGAATCCATCGGGCGAGTGATCAAGTGCCAGAGCAGTTTTTATACGATTGTGACGGAAGCGGGCGAGCAGATCGTCGCGCGCATCCGCGGGCGGCTCAAGAAGGAGCGGCAGGATACGACGATTGTCGCCATCGGCGACCGGGTGCGCTATCAGACCGTGTCGGAAGGCACGCACATCATCGAGGAGGTTTTGGAGCGCAAGCGCGCGCTGAGTCGCCTCAAGCCGCTGGCGTCGGGGCGCGGCACGCGCCGCTGGGATCGCCAGGGGTATCTGCGCGAGCGCGAGCAGGTGCTCATCGCCAATCCCGATCAGGTAGTCTTTGTGCTGGCCTGCGCCGAACCGGAGCCGAACCTCCGCCTGTTGGATCGCCTGCTGGTCGGCGCCGAGCGGCAAGAGATCCCCAGCCTCATCTGCATCAACAAGATCGATCTGGGGGATCAGGCGAAGGTGGAAGCCAGGTTCGATATCTACGCCGAGATCGGCTACCGGGTGCTCTACACCAGCGCGGTCACGGGCCAGGGCGTCGATCAGCTCCGCGACCATCTCCAGGATAGGATCTCGGCGCTGGTCGGGCCGTCGGGCGTGGGGAAGTCGAGCCTGCTCAACGCGATGGAGCCGGAGCTGGGCAAGCGCGTCAAAGCGGTGAGCCAGGCCACGGGCAAGGGCCGGCACGCCACGCGCGTGGCGGAGTTGGTCGAGCTGGCGGTCGGCGGCTGGGTGGCGGATACGCCCGGCATCCGCGCGCTGGCCCTCTTCGATCTCGACCCGGAGGAGATCGACGCCTACTATCCCGACATCGCGCCCTACGTGCCCGATTGCCAGTTCTCCGATTGCAGCCACACCGTCGAGCCGGGCTGCACCGTGATCGCCGCCCTGGAGAAAGGCAAGATTGATGAGCATCGCTACGAGAGTTACATCAAATTGCAACAGGAGCATCGCAAATTGGCCGATATGTATTGGTGGGGCATTGATGAGGAGTAGCGTCAGATGACACACTTGCAAGCCGTGCTCTTCGATTTGGACGGCACGCTCTTAGATTACGACTTGGTTGAGGATCTGATGCCACATTATTTCTGGGGATTGACCGCGCGCTGCGCCGAGTGCCTGCCGGCGGATCGGCTCCTGCACGCCCTGCAAGAAGGAACCCTCGCCATCGCCGGCAACGATGGCTCGCGCACGAACGAGGAAGCCTTCGAGGCGGTCTTCTATCCGCTCACCGGCCTGACGCGCGAGCAGCTCTATCCCCACCTGGAGGCATTCTACGAGGAAGATTTTCCAGATCTCCAACGTTATGCGCGACCGCGCCCGGCGGCGCCTCCCGTCATCCAGACCGCCTTCGATCTGGGCTACGAGGTCGTCATCGCCACCAACCCCTACTTCCCCGCCCTCGCCACGCGCCAGCGACTCGCCTGGGCCGGCGTCGCGGACTTTCCCTATCACAAGGTCACGACCTACGAGAACAGCCACTACGTGAAGCCCGACCTGCGCTACTTCCAGGAGATCTTGGACGAGCTTGCCTGCCCGCCGGAGGCCGCGCTGGTCGTCGGCGACGAGGGCATGGATATGGTCGCCGCCCGCCTGGGCTGCCAGACCTATCTTGTGCCCGGCCCCGCGACCGACCGTAGCGAGATCTCGCCGCCTCCCACCTACGAAGGGCCGCTCGAAGAAATCGCGCCGTTGCTGCATCAGTTGCGAGGAAGCTGAACTTCACGAAGTTACACAGAGAAATTTTCTTCTCCGCGATGCTTTGTGCCCCCATTGATACTTGGATGCTTGATCTGCTTCTATCTGCTACATCTGTTGGTACATCAAGAAAAACAGAAAGTGAGATCTAAAACACAGAGGATTATGAAATCAACCCAGTCCAATCCATTGATGTACGCGATCAATCACACCGTAAAGGCGCTCACCGAGGCCGTCTGCGATATCGAAACCAAACCGCTGAAGAAGATTCCGACGGACGGCCCCCTCATCCTCGTCGCCAACCACATCAATATGGTGGAAGTCCCCATCTTCTTCACCCAACTGATGGATCGCCCACTGACCGGCTTCTCCAAAGTCGAGAACTGGCGCTATCCGCTGATCAAGCGCCTCTTCGATGTGTGGGGCCTGATCCCCTTGAACCGCGAGGAGATTGATCTGACCGCGCTCCGGCAGGGATTGCAGGCGCTGGACGACGGCAAGATCTTAGTCATCTCGCCGGAGGGAACGCGCAGCCACGACGGCCACCTCCAGCAGGGCCACCCCGGCATGGTGATGATGGCCCTGCGCAGCGGCGCGCCCATTATGCCCATCGGGCACTACGGCGTGGAACGGGTCTACTCGAATCTGCGCCGGCTCAGGCGCACCGATTTTCACATCCGCGTGGGCGATCCGTTTTACGTGGATGTCGGCGACGCCCGCGTACGCAGCGCCGAGCGCCAACAGATCACCGACGAGATTATGTACCAGCTCGCCGCGCTGCTGCCCCCCAGCTATCGCGGCGCCTACGCCGATCTAGAGGCCGCGACGGAGGACTACTTGCGCTTCGATCCGCCGGCGCCGAGCAACCTCGCCGCGAGGCGCGGGGACGACTGAACTATGTCCGACCTACTCTGGGAACTCATTCCGTGGGGGTATCGCTGGCTCCTGCTGATAGAAGGGCATCGCACCGGTTCTTTGACGCTCGCATTCAAGCTCATCACCGACGTCGGCAGCGAGGTAGGGTACATCTTCACCATCACCTTGCTCGCCTGGTGCTTCGATAAGTCCGTCGGTCAAGGCATCTCCTACATCTATATGTTCACCGCTACATGCAACACCTGGCTCAAGCACATCTGGCTGATCCCGCGCCCCGGCCATAGCGGGGTAGAGACAATCTTGCAACGCGCGGGCATCGAATCCCGCCTCACGCCCCTGCGCCAGGAGTTATCCACGGCCTTTCCCAGCGGCCACACACAGGCCGCCGTCGCCGGATGGGGCTATATGGGCGCGCGCTTTCGCCGCTTAGGCGTGTGGATCTTAGCCGTGGCGATGATGACCCTCATCGGCTTCTCGCGGCTCTATTTGGGCGTCCACTATCCCCAAGATGTGATCGCCGGCGCGCTCTTCGGCGCGGCGACATTGCTCCTCTGGCTGCCGTTGGAGCCGCGCGTCCGCGCGTGGTTAGGCGCGCGCCCGCTCTGGCAACGCTACGCCTTAGCAATTGGCGCGCCGCTAAGCGCGCTGCTGGTGATGCCCATCGCCGATACGGCCACGCCCCTGGGCACGATCATCGGTCTGAGCCTGGGCTTCATCGTCGAGGGCGAGACGCTCAACTACAGCGTGCGCGGCCCGCTCCGACAGCGCGTCTTGCGCGCCTTAGCGGGATGGGCCGTCGTGCTCCCCACGTACTTCGGCCTCAGCGTGCTCTTCGGCTACTTCGATGCCTCGATGGGCGCGACGATGGCGCTCTTCTGGCGTATGCTTCGCTACGGCCTCACCGGCTTCGTCGGGGCCTGGGGCGCGCCGTGGTTCTTCCTCCGCCTCAATCTGGCCGAAAAAGAGAGGCCTTGCGAAGGTTCCGAATAGCTTCTTTTCCGGCATTTCCTGCGGTGAACTGACAAATTTTGCCCTGAGATTTCTCCTGCAATCTAGGGCTTTCCCATTCTCGCTCCAAGGGGATCGCCAGATCCCCGTTTTTCTTGCGCAAGCTAAAAACACGTTCAAAATATGCCCCAGACGCGCGGATTTAGCAATCCGCTTGGAGCAAATGAGGCGTAATTACAAAATGGGAAAACCCTACCCTGCAACCTTCGCAAGGGTGATAAATCCGCTGAGCGTGGTATAATTCGCGATTGAAGTCCTGAAGGAGAGAGGATGAAAGCGCGAAGCAGGCTGTATCGCATCGAGGGCATTGTGCTGAGTCGCCGGGATCAAGGCGAAGCGGATCGCGTCGTGCGGATGTTGACGGCGGACGGCATCGTCGATCTGCTGGCCAAGGGCATCCGCAAACCCCACTCGCGCAAAGCCGGCCACCTGGAGCTATTCAGCCGCAGCCAGGTACTGGCCTCGCGCGTGAGAAGCTCCTGGGACATTCTCAGCCAGGCCGAGGCGCTGACGGTGCGGCGGCGCTTGCAGGAGGATTTCGAGCGGGCGACCTACGCGCGCTACATCGCGGAGCTGGTCCTCCGCTTCTTCGAGGGCGAGACCGATCTCCAGCTCTACCACTTTGTCGATCAGGTCATCGCGCGCCTGGAAGAGGTTGCGGATCCGATGCGCTTCGTTCGCTGGGTGGAGCCGCGGCTTCTCACGTTGGCGGGCTTTCGTCCAACGTGGGATGCGTGCGTGGGCGAGCGCGAGGACGCGCTCTGCGAGGCCGATCTGCATCCGCAACCGTCCGACCGGCGGCCCTACGGCATCGATCCGGCGCACGGCGGCGCGCTCTGTCCCGACTGCTTCAAGGCCAATCGCGAGATGCGCGCGGTGCAGCAACTTTCGCCCAGCGCGCTCTCCTGGCTCCAGGCCTTTCAGCGCCGCGAGTACGAGGACGTGAGCCACTACGATTTCCCGGCACAGACAGCGGCGGAATTATCACACGTGATGGAACATTATATCGTCTATCATCTCGAATGGCGTCCGGCTATTCTTACGTTGATGCAGGAGTTGGGACGTAGGGAATGATGAGTTAAGAATTTAGAATTAAGAATTTAGAATTAAGAATGATGAATGCGACGTAAAACATAAAATGTGGAAGGATCATTACGAAATACGCAATACGCGACACGCATTTATCGAAGAGTATGTAATCTTATTTGCTATTACTTGCTATTAAAACGAGGTAACCCACAATGATAACCTTTCAAGAAGTCATTTTGCGCCTGCAACGCTACTGGGCCGATCAAGGCGCGTTAGTCTGGCAACCCCACAGCGAGAAGGTCGGCGCGGGCACGATGAACCCGGCCACGATTTTGCGCGTGCTCGGGCCGGAGCCGTGGAACGTCGGCTACGTCGAGCCGTCCTATCGCGCGGACGATGGCCGCTACGCCGATAATCCCAACCGCATGCAGATGCACACCCAATTCCAGGTCATCCTCAAGCCCGATCCCGGCGATCCCCAGGAACGCTACCTCAACAGCTTAGAGGCGCTGGGCATCCGCCGGCAGGAGCACGACATCCGCTTTGTGGAGGATAACTGGGAATCGCCCGCGTTAGGCGCGTGGGGCCTGGGCTGGGAGGTCTGGCTGGACGGCCAGGAGATCACCCAATACACCTACTTCCAGCAGGCCGGCGGCCTCACCTTGGACATCCCCGCCGTGGAGATCACCTACGGGCTGGAGCGCATCGTGATGTACCTGCAAGAGGTCGACGCTGTGTGGGACATCGCGTGGGACGAGCAGCACACCTACGGCGAGATTCTGCGCGCGCAGGAGATCGATTACTGCCGCTATAACTTCGAGCTGGCCGATATCAAGCGCCTGGAGAAAATGTACGATCTCTTCGAGCAGGAAGCCCTGCTCTGCCTGGAGAATAACCTGGTCGTGCCGGCGCTGGATTACCTGCTGCGCTGCTCGCACACCTTCAATTTGTTGGACGCGCGCGGCACCGTCGGCGTGACGGAACGCGCGATCTTCTTCAAGCGGATGCGCGAGTTGGCGCGCCAGGCCGCCGAGGCCTATTTGGCTCAGCGCGAGGAAGCGGGCTATCCGTGGCTTCAGCGGCCCGGCATCTCCCTGCTGCCGCCCGCGCAGGGCGCGCTGATGCATCTGCCCATCCGCCAAAACAACGGCGTGGAGGAACCGCCCGCCATCACCGCCGGAAGCGACGTCCCCTTCCTCTTCGAGATCGGCGTGGAGGAATTGCCCGCGTCGCACCTGAGCAGCGCACTCGCCCAGCTTCGAGAAATGGTACCGGCGACCCTGGATGAGGCGCGCATCCCCCACGGCGAGGTGCATATCTGGGGCACGCCCCGCCGCCTGACCGTCTACATCGAGGAGATGGCGCTGAAGCAGGAGGATGACGACCGCGAGGTCAAAGGCCCGCCGGCCAAAGTCGCCTTCGATGCCGACGGCGAACCGACCCGCGCCGCGCAGGGCTTCGCCCGCTCTCAGAAGGTCAGCGTGAACGATCTTACTGTGCAGGAGATCGACGGCGGCGAGTACGTCGTCGCGCGGCGCGTGATCGCGGGGAATCCAACGGTCGACGTGTTGGCCGATTTGCTGCCAGAGTGGATCGCGGCGCTGACCTTCCCGCGCTCGATGCGCTGGAACGAGAGCGCCGTCTCCTTCAGCCGGCCTATCCGGTGGCTGGTCGCGCTCCTGGATCGCTACGAGGCGCCGTTCGAGTACGCGGGGCTGGAAAGCGGTCGCGTCACGCGCGGCCCGCGCCCCGATAACTCGCCGGAAATCGCGCTCTCGGCGGCGGAGGATTACGAGGCGACGATGAACGCCTACAACATCATCGTCGATCCAGAGGCGCGGAGCGCGGAGATTTTAAAGCAGGCGCGGGCGTTAGCTCAAGAGGTCGATGGTCACATCCCCGACGATCCGGCGCTGTTGGAGGAGGTCACGCATCTGGTCGAGTGCCCGACGGCGCTCTTAGGCTCCTTCGAGAAGCGCTATCTCTCCCTGCCGCAGGAGGTGCTCATCGCCGTGATGAAAAAGCACCAGCGCTACTTCCCCGTGCTGAACGGGCGCGGGCGCATTATGTCGTACTTCGTCGCCGTCCGCAACGGCGGCGCGAAGCATCTGGACAAAGTGCGACGCGGCAACGAGGAGGTCATCCGCGCCCGATACGCGGACGCGGAATATTTCTACAATCAGGATTCCCGCTATCCGCTGGAGCATTATTTAGACGCTTTGAAAAAGCTCACCTTCCAGGCCGATCTGGGTTCGATGTTGGACAAGACGCACCGGCTGGAGGCGATTGCGCCGTGGATCGCACTGCGGCTCAAGCTCTCTCTGATAGAAATCGACGTGGTGAAGCGCGCGGCGCGCCTGACGAAGGCCGATCTGGCCACCAGCATGGTGGTCGAGATGACGAGTTTGCAGGGGATTATGGGCCGCGAGTACGCCAGGCGCTCCGGGGAATCGCCGGCGGTGGCGGATGCTATCGCCGAGCACTACCGGCCCGCGTCCGCCGATGACGAGTTACCGGAGAGCAAGGCCGGCATCGTGCTGGCGCTGGCGGATCGCCTGGACAGCCTGGCCGGCCTCTTCGCCGTGGGATTGGCGCCCACCGGCGCCAGCGATCCCTACGGCCTGCGACGGGCCGCATCCGGCATCGTGCAGATTCTGCTGGGCCACGATCTCTCCTTCTCGGTGCGCGAGGGCCTCATCCAGGCCTCGCACAACCTACCCGTCTCGACGGCGGAGGAGGATCTGGAGGCCGCCGTCCAATTCGTCATCGGGCGGTTGGAGGGCGCGCTGCGCGATATGGGCTACGCTTACGACGTGGTCGCGGCGGCGCTGTCCGCGCGCGGCGAAAATCCCACGATGGCGCGCGAGAGCGCCGAGCAGCTCACGGAAGCCGTCCGGCGCGAGGATTGGTCGCTGCTGTTAGATAACTACGCGCGCTGCGTGCGCATCACGCGCGATCAGTCACCCCCCAAATTGGAGGCGGCGGCCCTGGTTGAACCGACGGAGCTAAAGCTCTATGCATCGCTCTTGGAGGCCGAGGCAAAGATCAGGCCGCAACCCGATGTGAAGGCCTTCTTAGCCGCGTTCGAGCCGCTGGTGCCGATCATCCAACGCTTCTTCGACGAGGTGATGGTGATGACCGAGGACGACGACCTGCGCCACGCGCGGCTCGCCCTCCTCCAGCGCATCGCGGGCTTGGCCACCGGCATCGCCGATCTGAGCCAGTTGGAGGGGTTCTAAATCAGCAGGTAGAGCGGATCAAGAAGATGGGTCTTTTTGATTTTGCCGGGCAACCCCCTCAGTAGCCCTAAAAGCAGCCAAGAATTGCGTGTTTGTGGGGATTACAGACCTTTTTTGCGTCGTTACTAAGTTGCAGGTGGGGATGGCACGATTGTACCCGGCGAATTCCTGAAGAGCCAAGAAGATAAAAAAAGATGGAGCGGAGAATATGCAAATCTCCGCTCCATTTTATGTTTATGTTGCAACCAGGGGTATTGATCTGGTCAGGTCTGGTAGAAACGACGCAAGTCGGCGGGCGTATTCACCGTCTCCAGCGCCTCGTGGACCGTCCGCAGCACATCCACATCCTCGATCTTGTAGATTTCCGCCAACAGCGTCAGTCCTTCATCACCAAAGCGCAACTTCAGCCCCAGCCGGATGCCGGCCAACAATCCTTCACGGACGCCTTGTTGCATCCCATGTTGCATTCCTTGTTGCATTCCTTGTTGCATTCCTTGTTGCATTCCTTGCTGACGGCCTTGCTCCATTCCCTGCCGGATGCCTTGCTCTCTACCTTGCTGAAATCCCTGCGCCATCCCCTGCTTCTTACCCTCTTGAATGCCCTTCTCAATCCATTGTTCTGCCAAAGTAGTCATCGTCTCACCTCCTTGCTGTCCTAAAGCCTTCTGCGCAGCCTCGCGCAATCCCTCCCACGTCACGTGATCCGCTGTCTGTGCCACATATCGCAAAATAGTCTCCAAATACGACAGCGCCGATGCTTCCTCCTTCAATTCTTGCAACAACCCTAAAATCTCAGGGAGTCGATCCCGAAGATCCGCCTGGAAAATGTACTTCAACAGCAACAAACCGACCCGCAAACGAATTTCGCCCTTGATCTCCTCATCGTCATAGGTTGAGAGATCGCACAGCTCATATTTGAAGGACGGCCAATAGACCCGCAACGTCTCCGGCCCCCGAAACAGATCAGCCAAATCCAAGCCCACGCGCCAAGTGGCTTGACCATGATACACAACAATGGGAATCACGGGAATGAGGTGACCGTGCCCTTCTCGCAGCGACTGTTCCCAAATCCGCACCACGTAGCGCAACAACTGGAAAGCCGTCAATCGATCCACGTAGCTCTTGTGCTCGAACAGCACATAGACGTAGGCCCCGCCGCCGGATTTCAAATCGACATCGTAGAGCAAATCCGAAAAGTGCTCGCGCAGGTCATCATCCACGAACGAATCGCGGCGCAGCGTCAAGGTCGTCGGCTCCAACAGCGCCGCCACCTCCGGCGGGAGATAGTTCAACACCAGATCCCGTGCGGCGGCCGGCCGCGAGATCATTCGCTTGAAGAATCGGTCGTGTGGATTAGATAGATCGGTCACATTTCAACTCCTGGTCAATTTAAACAGGGATCTTTCGATCCCCTCGCAGCGAGAAGGGGAAAGCCCTGGGTTTATGAATGGAGCCAGTCGTGCAGCAGTTTCGCCGCTTCCTGCGAGGTGGGGAAATCGCGCAAGCGGGGATACGAGGCATCTGGCTGCGCGGCGTCGGAGAAGAGCCAATCTAAGAGCGTCACCTCGGTGAGCGGCGCGGTCTCATCCTCTGCCGCCGATGCCGGCTCTGCCGCCACTTCCATCTCCGGCGATGGCGCGGACGCGACAGGCGCTGCTTCACCCCCCCCCGCCGGCGCCTTCGCTATCTCTACCTCCTCTTTCTCCGCAGGAGCCGCCTCTTCCGCCGCAGATTGCTCCCAGCCGGCGGCCTCCATATCCGCAAAAGGATCGTGACCAATCGCGCGACGATCTAATTTCTCATTCATTGGCTGTATTGGCGAGGTTCGCCACCCTCTCAACTAAGCGAGCGTAATCCTTGGCGCCGTGACTATCCGGCGCATATTCGTAGATGGTCTGCTGATAACTGGCCGCCTCGGCCAAGCGCACGTTCGAGCGGATGGGATTGGAGACGCGGCCTCGGAAATAGCGGTTCAGCATCGCCATCACCTCTTGATCTTTGCGGAGGCGGTGATAGTAGAGCGTGGGCACGACCATGGTCAGCTCCAACTCGTGATCAGGGATATAGCCCACGGTCTTGAGCGTGTCGATCACCTGCCGGGAGCCGACCATCGCCAAGTAATCCATCGAGACCGGGACGATCAACTCGCGGGCGTAGAGCAGCGCGTTCTCGGTGACCAGGCTGTAAGAGGGCGCGCAATCCATAATGACGTAATCGTAGCTATTGACCTCTTTCATTGTGTAATAGAGCACCCGCCGCGCGACGCGATCATCGCCCATCCGCCACAACTTCCCCTCGGCCTGCATCAAGTGGCGGTCGCCGACGATGACATCGAGATTCTCGCGGGCCGATGTGATGCAGCGCTCCGGATCGACGTGGCCGAGCAGCAGATCGGCAGTGGAATGGGAGCTTTTCACGCCCAACCACGTGCCCAGATTTCCTTGCGCGTCCATATCGATGCAGAGCACGCGCTCCTTGCGCAACGCCAGCCCCGCCGCCAAATTGACGACGGTGGTGGTCTTGCCCGTCCCGCCTTTAAAATTCAACACGCTGATGACTCTGGTCACATCTGTCTCCATCCCCTATAACCACGCTTTTTGTATATCATACCCGTCTCCTACAAGATCGCAAGCGATTGCTGAGATGCCAGGTCAATGCTATAATCTTTCACACCAGAGACTACAGGGAGGTGTAGATGATTCTTTATATTTTATGGGATGCGGGCGGCACGCTATTCGATACGTACCCCTCAAAAGTGCAGGCGATCCACCGCGCCGCCGCCGATTTGGGCGCGCGAGTATCGTCAGAACAGATTATGGCCTGGGTCAAGCAATCGACGCACTACGGCCTGGAGAAAATCGCGACCGAGCACGAAGTGGCGCTTTCGGATCTAGAGGCGCGCTACAAGCGCTACTACCAACGCATCGGCCCCGAGGAGCAGCCGCCCTTCCCCGGCGTCAAAAAGCTGTGCCGCTACATCTGCGAGATCGGCGGCGCGAATTTCATCGCGACCCATCGTGAGCGCGAGTCGCTCACGATGTTGTTGGAAGGCCACGAGATGACCCGCTACTTCGTCGCCTGCATCACAAAAGAAGACCCCTACCCCCGTAAGCCCGATCCAACCTCGCTGGAGGCGCTTCTGGCCGATTACGATCTGCCGCGCGACGAGTGCCTGACAATTGGCGACCGCGCGCTGGACATCGAGGCGGGCCACAAGACCGGATTGCGCACCTGCTTCTTCGGCGAGCGCCCGCCGGAGATAGAAACAGAAGCGGACATCGTCGTCGCCTCCTTCGAGACGCTCTACGAGCGCATCGTGGCCGAAAATCGCCGTGCCGGCGTGGAACATCCCGCGCCGCCGGAACAGCGTCACTGCGGGACGACTCGACGATCTGACTAAGGACTATTTGACTACTTTCAAGGAGACCACTTGTGATTCAATACTTAATTTGGGACGCCGACGGCGCCCTATTCAACACCTACCCCGCGATCACCGAGGCGATGCATCAGGCGTTGGAGGCATTGGGCGGCCATGCGCCCCGCGAGCGCGTGACGCGCCTGTGCAAGGTCTCGTTCGGGCATTGCGTCCAGACATTGAGCGCGGAACAGAACATCGACCCGGATGCGTATCGCGCCCAAAGCGACGCCATCTACGCCACGATCCCGCTGACGGCCCAACCGCCATTCCCCGGCGCGCGGGCGCTGTGCGCCTACATCTGCTGGAAAGTCGAAGGCGCGAACTTCATCCTCACCCATCGCGGGCGCGAGTCGCTGGAGAAGCTGATCCACATGCACGATCTGGAGATGCTGATCACGGATGCCGTCACGGCGGATGACGACTTTCCCCGCAAGCCCGATCCCGCCGGCCTAAATGCACTGATCACCCGCCACCACATCCCCCACGAGGCCGCGCTCCTCATCGGCGACCGCGAGCTGGACATCTTAGCCGCCCACGCCGCCGATGTGCGATCCTGCTTCTTCGGCGACAACCCCCACGACGAACCGGCAACCTTCGAGGTGACGGACTACGCCACCCTGCTACACCTCATCCAAGAAGAAAATAGACCCAGCCTGCTACAACGTGGAGCCACTTCCCTCGGAAAACCAGGGAATCCCCAAGGCTGTCAATAACTTTAAACTTTCAACCTGTAACTTTCAACTTATTTCACAAGGAGAAAAATCCAAATGACAACCTTCCCCCAATTCAAACTCCTGACCGTTGAAGATCGCGACGCGATTCAAGAGTGCCTGTGGGCCTACCAGCCCGATACGTCCGAGTTGGGTTTCGGCAACCTTTACATTTGGCGCACCTATTACAACTTCGAGTGGGCCATCCACGACGAATGGCTGCTCTTAGTGGCCCATCGCCCGGAGCACACCTTCGCCTTCCAGCCGATAGGCCCCGCGCCACGCCACGATGTGACGTGCGATCTACTGCGCTGGCTCCGCGATGAGCACGGCGAGGCCGCCCCCTTCATCCCGCGCGCGGATCAGCGCTTAGTCGACGAGCTAGATGAAATGGGCGACGCGGACGACCTCACCATCGAACCGCAGCGCGATCACTTCGATTACGTCTACCTCACCGAGGATCTAATCGAGCTTTCCGGGCGGAAGTACAGCGGCAAGCGCAACCACATCAATAACTTCCTGCGCCGCTACGAACACGAGTACCGCCCGCTCACCGAGGATCTGGTCGCGGAGACGCTGGCGCTGGCGGAGGTCTGGTGCGAGCAGCGCTCCTGTGAGGAGGACATCAGCCTCTCCCACGAGTTCGCGGGCATCAAGGACACGCTGGACAACTTCAGCGCCGTCGGCTTGGAGGGCGGCGTGCTCATTATCGACGGCAAAGTCCAGGCCTTCGCGCTCGGCGAGCAGCTTAACGAAGAGACCGCCGTCGTCCACGTGGAGAAGGCCAACCCGGACTATCGCGGCATCTACCCGATGATGACGCAGCAATTCCCGGAGCATCGCTGGGCCGATCTGCGCTGCATCAATCGCGAGCAGGATCTGGGTATTGCGGGGTTGCGGCGCGCGAAAGAGTCCTACAACCCAGACCATCTGGTGAAGAAGTATCAGATCACGTTGAAAGAATGAAGGATTGAGGATTAAGGATTAAGAGAATGAGGAGCGGGGGGTAGGGTGAAGCCAAGTTTGGAAGAGATTTTGGCCTTAGCGCACGCGGGGCGGCGGGATGCGGCGTTGGAGGGTCTGCGCCGCTACTTGCGCGAGCACGATCAGGAGATCGAAGCGTGGGTGATCTTGGGACGGCTGGCGCCCGATGCGACGCTGAGATTGGCGGCGCTGCGTCGCGCGTTAGAACTGGATTCGGGGCATCCGTGGGTGCGACGGGCGTTCGCCGCGCTGGGATTGCCAGGCATCACGCCGCGAATGCTCCCCTCCTCCCCGGAGCCGCCGCCCATCCGCGAGATCGCGCCGCCGACGGTGAGCGACCTGCGGGCCGCCCAGGACGCGCGCGCGGCGCGCTGGCCCCAGCGCTCGCGCCGGGAGGCCCCGCCCTCGCTCGGTCAATTGATGGACGAGGGCCGCCTCACCCGCCAGGATTTGATCTGGGCGGCGGCGGAGGCCGAGGATGCGACGCTGCGCGCGGCCGCCACGACGCTCTTAGAAGCAATGCACCGCCTGCCCAACGTCGCGATGACGTTGGAAACCGCGCAACTCATCTCCTGGCCGCGCCATCGCTCCCATCGACCGCTGGGCCAACTGGTGCGCCAGGGCATCGTCAAGGAAAAGGCCCTGCGCGAGGCGGCGTGGTTCGCCGAGGATCCCCGCGCGCGCGAGGCCGCGCGAATGATGCTGCCGCTGGCCTCCCCGGAGAAACGACGTAGGTCGGAATGGCATTCCGACGCGCAGGGACGCGGTGAGCCGGACGTGAAGGAATCAGAATCACCGGCCCCAACAGATAAGAGACAGGGAGCAAAAAGCAGCGCGCGCCCCACCCCCGGCGCGCGCGCCCGCCCGCTGACCGTGGTGCAAGGCGCGGATTACCTCACCCACGAAATCGAACAACGCTACCGCCGGCGGCGCGCGGCCATCGGCGGCCTGCTGGGATTGCTGGCGCTCATCACGTTGATGTGGCTGGGCAGCGTGATCATCGCGCTCAGCCATCCCCGCGCGCTGCCTTTGTGGATATGGCCCATCATCGCCGGGCTGGCTTTCCCACTGGTCTGGGCCGGCGAGTATCTGATCGAAGTGTGGCGCGAGAGCCAGAACTTCTATCAACGCCAGCAGGCAGAATTAGCCGTGATGCGCCAACTTCGCCAGGCGCTGAACAGCGAGTGGACGCTCTTCCGCCACCTCAAACTTCCTCGGAGCACTGCCGAGATCGGGATGGCGCTGATGGGGCCGCCGGGCATCTTCATATTGGAGGTGCGCGCTTACCAGGGATTGTATCGCTGCCCGGGCGACCGGTGTCAGCGCCGCACCCCGCCGGGATGGCGCGATCTCCGCCGCGATCCGCTCCGCCGCGCCGAGCAGACCGCCCACAAGCTAGAGCGCTATCTGATGACGGCGCTCAATCGCGAGATCGAGGTACAGCCGCGTCTGGTGTGGGCCGGCCCAGGAACGATCCAGGTGAGCGCAGCCGACGTCGAGATCTGGTTCGTGGATCGCATTACCGTGGCGGCCCAGGGCGCGATGAGCGAGCCGGCGCGTCTCTCCCCGCAGGATCGCGCCGCGCTGGCCGGTCTGCTGCGCGGGTTGTGTAGCGCGGTGTGAGGATGCCACAGCAAACCAAACCCCCGTTCTTAGAGGTTGTTTGAATAGTCCTAACCTTGCGAAGGTTGCGCAAGTGACCTCAAAGAGTTTGTAGTAGGCGCAACGAGTCGGTTAATCTTTTAACAAGGCTCCTGTCAACCTTCGCAAGGGTGCGCGAATTTAATTTTCAAATACACTCTTAGTACAGCACTCCATTTTCATTGCGCGTCTGACTACGAACTTTGGCGCTGCACCGCCGCCGCCAAAAAGCCCCGAAAGAGCGGATGGGGGCGATGCAAGCGCGTCTTGAACTCCGGGTGGAATTGACTGCCCAACATCCACGGGTGATCGCGCAACTCCGCAATCTCGACCAAGCGGCCATTGGGCGACAGGCCACTGAAGACCATCCCCGCCTCCCCCAGCACCTCGCGATAAGCGTTGTTGAACTCGAAGCGGTGACGGTGGCGCTCACTGACCTGGTGCGCGCCGTACGCCGCCTGCGCCAGCGTATCGGGCTGGAGCACACAAGGGTAACTGCCTAATCGCATCGTCCCGCCCATCTCCAACATATCCTGCTGATCGGGCATCAGCGCGATGATGGGATGCTCCGTCTTGCGGTCGAACTCGGTGCTGTTGGGTTCATCGCTCCCCAGGACGTGACGCGCGAACTCGATGCACATCACCTGCATCCCCAGGCAGAGGCCCAGGTAGGGAATCTGCTCCTCCCGCGCGATGCGCGCCGCCGCCACCTTCCCCTCGATCCCGCGATAACCGAAGCCGCCGGGCACGACGATGCCATCGGCCGTGCGGAGACGATCCAGCCCCACACCACGCTCCAACTCCTCGCTATGCACCCAATCGATCTTCACATCGCGGTCGTGGCACAGCGCCGCGTGGATGAGCGCCTCGCGCACGCTCATATACGCATCGTGCAACTCCACGTACTTGCCCACCAACGCGATCCGAATCTCCGGCTTGTCCCGCTTCAACCGGCGAATCGCCTCTTCCCAATCCGAAAGTTGCGGCGGATGCACTTGATCGGTCAGCTCCAGATGCTTGACCACCAGATCGCCCAGGCCGGTCTCCTCTAACATCACGGGCACCTCGTAGATGCTGTCGGCGGTCATAATGGGGATCACGGCCTCGCGCTCGACATCGCAGAAGAGCGCGACCTTGTCGCGGATCTCCGCATCGATGGGGAGATCGGAGCGCAGGCCGATGGCGTTGGGCTGGATGCCCAGGCCGCGCAGCTCGCGGACGCTGTGCTGGGTGGGCTTGGTCTTCAGCTCGCCGCTGGCCGACAGGTAGGGCAGCAGGGTCACGTGCAGATAGAAGACGTTGTCGCGCCCGACGCCGTTGCGCATCTGCCGGATGGCCTCTAAGAACGGTTGGCCCTCGATATCGCCCACCGTGCCGCCGATCTCCACCAGCGCCACATCGGCGGCCAGCTTCTGCGCCGCCTGGATGATGCGCCGCTTGATCTCGTTGGTGACGTGCGGCACCACCTGGATCGTGCCGCCCAAAAAGTCGCCGCGCCGCTCGCGCGCGATGACCTCGCTGTAGACCTGGCCTGTGGTGACGTTGTTGAGCTGGCCCAGGTTCTCGTCGATGAAGCGCTCATAGTGGCCCAGATCTAGATCGGTCTCCGCGCCGTCCTCGGTGACGAAAACCTCGCCGTGCTGATAGGGCGCCATCGTCCCCGGATCGACGTTCAAATAGGGATCCAACTTCTGGATCGAGACGCGCAATCCCCGCGCCTTGAGCAATCGCCCCAGCGACGCCGCCGCGATCCCCTTCCCCAGCGAGCTGACGACGCCGCCGGTGACAAAGATGTATTTGATGGACATAAAGCCTCCTCCAAAAATAAGTTGCAGGTTACAGGTTGCAAGTTGCAAGTTACAAGTTACAAGTTGAAAGTGGCGAGAACTCTCTTCGACGCAGTCCATTGTAGTCCATTGTACAGCAGCTTGGAGCACTGCCAAGGAAACTCCGTTCGTAGTCAGGCACGTAGTGACGTATCTGGAATGGCGTGCCATCGGACGCTACTCCCTTTCACTACGTTCATTGCGTAGCTTACTCGGGATGCGCAATGAATCAAGGGATCAAAAACAACCCATAAAACGGTGAAGT
>CAZCAI010000111.1:0-17069 GCA_964496595.1 uncultured Anaerolineales bacterium | reverse complement strand
GTGATGGTACAGTGTACGAAAGGGAAGGGCCAAAACTCTCCAAACGACCGATGACAACGCTGACGCCAGCGGTTATACTGTGGGCACATTTGGATACCCACAAGTTCAGGAGGACGAAATGATGAATGACAGTGCAATCCAGGTTCGCGATTTTCGCAAAACCTATGGGGAGACGGTGGCCGTGGACGGCATCAGCTTCGAGGTGCGGCGCGGCGAGATCTTCGGTCTGTTGGGGCCGAACGGCGCCGGCAAGACCAGCACGCTCGAATGCTTAGAGGGTCTGCGTCAGCCCGATGGCGGCGCGCTGGAGATCCTCGGCGTGGACCCCGCGCATCAGGCACGCAAACTGCGTCACTTGATCGGCGTGCAACTGCAAAGCTCCGGCCTGCCCGCCGATATGCAGGTCGGCGAGGCCATCCGCTTCTTCTGCGCCTATCACGGCGTGGCGCCGCGCTTCGATCTCATCGAGCGGCTTGGGTTGCAGGCGAAGCAAAACAGCACGTACGCGCAGCTTTCCACGGGGCAGCAGCGACGCTTAGCGCTGGCGCTGGCCGTGGCCCACAATCCGCCGGTCGTCTTTTTAGATGAGCCGACGGCCGGACTGGATGTTGGATCGCGCGCGGAGTTGCACGCGCTGGTGCAGGAGCTGCGAGACGCTGGCGCGACTATCATCCTGGCGACCCACGATATGGCCGAGGCCGAGAAGATGACCGACCGCGTCGCCATCCTGCTGCGCGGAAAAATCGCCGCCACCGGCACGCCGCGTGAGATCACGGCGACAGGCGCGGGCTTCACCAAGGTTTTGGTGCGCACCGAGCAATTGGTGCTTCACCAGAACGGCGCCGCGTTCCCCGGCGTCAGCCGTCGCCTGCTGGATGAGGAATACGCCATCTACTTCAGCACCGATCCCGGCCCCACCGTGACGGCCTTGCTGCACCACATCGGCGCGCACGACGATAAGCTGATCGACCTGCGCGTCGAGCGTCCCACCTTAGAAGAACGTTTTCTCGAAATCACCACGGAGGTGTCACAATGACCGCTTTTGTCAACCACTTTACATTTGAATTCAAGACGGGCCTGCGCAACTCCACCCTGCTGTTTATGAATTACCTCTTCCCCCTCGGCGTCTACGCGATGATGGGATTGGTAATGACCCAGGTCAATCCTTTCTTTGTCGATACCCTCTTCCCGGCGATGACCGTCTTCGTCATCCTGGGCGGCACGATCCTGGGCTTGCCCAGCCCCCTGGTCGAAGCGCGGGAGGCCGGCATCTACCGCAGCTACAAGATCAACGGCGTCCCCGCCGCGTCCATCGTCGCCATCCCCGTGCTGACGACGATGTTCCACGCACTCATCGTCGTGATGGTGGTCGCGCTCACCGCCGCGCCGCTGTTCGGAGGCATCGCGCCCACCCATTGGCTGCCCTTCGCCGGAGTCGCCGCCTTGACGGCCTTCACGTGCAGCGCTGCGGGCGCGCTCATCGGCGTCGTCGCCGCGAACACCCGCGCCACCACCTTGCTCTCACAGCTCATCTTCCTCCCCTCGATGCTCATCGGCGGGATGATGGTGCCGCTGGATTTCCTGCCAGAGTCTGTGCAGCGCTTCTCCGCCCTGCTGCCCACCACCCACGCGATGCAAGCGCTCGAAGGGCTGGCCTATGACAAAATAACCGCCTTCGCGCCCACCACCTCCATCCTCGTGCTGCTGACCAGCGGCCTGCTCGCCTTCGGTCTGGCGATCTATCTCTTCAATTGGGACAGCCGCAACCAGACCCGCCGGGGGCATCCGCTGATGGCCCTGATCGCGTTCGCGCCGTATCTGGTGAGCATGATTTTGTAACCAACTGCTTTTTTCATCTCACTCACAGCCCCCCGCGAGGGGGGCTTTTTGTGTACAAAAAAGCCGCTATCGTTCTTGAAAAGCGATGCTTTTAGGGCTATTGAGAGGGTCACCCGGCAAAATCACAAAGATCTGTCCTGGATCAACTATTTGCGCAGCGGCCTTTTTTCATTACAATGTCGTTACTATCACAGAGTATTCGCCACTGCGCCGCGCCGATGGTTGAAACCCTCGGCTGATATCCAAAGCGCGTTAGTGAAGATTAAGAAAATAAACCGGTAATAGGGGAGAAGCAGCCCGGCGACTGAAGTCGCGGCCACGCCTACGAAGTCGGCCTTCGCCGACTCTGGGTTTTGACTTCGGGCGTAGCCGGTAAATTTCAAAAGAGCCTAGCCGCCGAAGGGCGGCTTCGTAAAGATAGTTTTAACCGCCGTGCCTATTAATGACCTGTATCCGTCAATTCGCCCATTCGCCCATTCGCCTATTTGTCCATTCAAGGAGAGAAGGTGTTGATCCATTCGCGTCGCTCCTTAAATTTGTACTTAGCCTTGACCGCCGCCTGGTTGGCGTTGGCCCTCTGCCACGCCGCGATCCACGCCGATGGCCTACTCCCGCCCGACACCTTCGCCGCGCCGTGCGCCGATTGGGCGCAGGTCAACGACGACGCCTTCGGTATGGACACCGGCGGCGATAGCAATTATAGCAGCGAGGAGGGCTTCGAGGTCGTCGTCTTCGAGGGACAGCTCTATGTAGGCATGGAGGCCGATAACGACTACGGCGCGCGCATCTGGCGCACGAAAAGCGACGTCCGCGTCGCCGACGCCCAGGCCGATTGGGAGGAGGTCGCCGCCGACGCCGAGGGCTTGCCCTTCGGCAACACGCCCGTCATCCAGAACGATCACATCGACAGCCTGGCCGTCTTCGCGGGCGCGCTCTACGCCAGCACCGCCAACGGCGGCAGCTCCACCTACGGCACGCTTGTTTACAGCAGCGCCACCGGCGCGCCCAACTCGTGGACGCAGGTCATCTCGGCCGGCTTCGGCGATGTGCATAACACCAACTTCAAGGATATGCAGGTCTTCCAGGGTTGGCTCTGCGGCGGGACGCAAAATAAACAGACCGGCGCGCAGGTATGGTGTACGGAGGATGGCGCGACGTGGGAGCAGAAAAACCACGGCGGCTTCGGCGCGACGGCCAACGACATCCGTATCTTCGAGATCTGGTCGGGCTATGTTTACTCGGATGCGCTCTACTTCGGCGCGCAGACGGAAGATGATGGGGGCGGAGGCTATCGCGGCACACTCTACCGCACCATCGACCTGATGCCGCCGCAGTCGACGTGGACGCGCCTCTTCACCGGCGATCTTGATTCCCGGCGTGTGGATATCTTGGGCGATCTGACCGGCTACCTCTACATCGCCACCGACGGGGAGGGCGCGGGGATTCACATCTACCGCAGCGCCACCGGCGACGCGGGGACGTGGGCGCAGGTCAATCTCACGGGGATGGACGGCGATGGCTATAACGCCGGCGCCGTGGTCGATGGCGCGGCGGTTTACAATGGGGCGCTCTATGTGGCCGTGACCAACCTCGCGACCGGCGTGGAGGTCTGGCGCACCACGGGCGTGACGCAGAGTGGGGGCCTGGTGGATTGGGCGCAGGTCGGCGCGGACGGTCTCGGCGACGCGGACAACGGCTACAGCGAGCTGATCCCCTTCAACGGCTATCTCTATGCGTGGACATCGAACTACGCGACGGGCCAGCAGGTGCGCCGCACGAGCTGTCCCATCGGCCAGCGGCGCGTGATCACGGAGCCGGGCGTCTATGCCTTCCCCGGCGTCGGCGCGACCATCACGCTCACCGCCGGCAGCCTCGACGCCATCACCGTGAGCGTCCTGCCCGGCGCTTATCCCACCGCGCGCCCGTCCGACCGCGCGCTGCCGCGCACTTATCGCGTGGAGGCCGTGCCCGCCACGGCCACCTTCACGGCAGATCTCGCCCTGGCCTACGATCCCGCCGAACTGGCCGCCGTCGGTGTGACGAGCGACACGCTTCTCTTAGCTCGCTGGGCCGGTGGGGATAGTGGTGCCTGGGCGCCATGCCCAGAGGCGCGGCGCGCACGAAATCCTGCCGCGCACATCGTCGCCTGCCGGGAGGTGGCGACCTTCTCCACGTGGATCATCGCCGGCGAGGGAGAGATGCCTTCGAGGGTAGGCTCCCTGCGCGCCGAGGCGGCGCGTCGCCCGTGGGGCATGTGGGGCGGGTTGCTGGTAGGGATTGCGTCAGGGGTTGTGACGTGGGCTTTCTGGTCGCGCTCCCGTCCCACTCCCCCGGATGAGACGCAGAAACGATAATGACCGAGAGGAATTCGAAGCTAACCGACAGGATAAATCGCTCTCGTGGCCTCAGGGCGTACGTGACCAAGTTTAAGGTAAACAAAGCTGGGGTTGATGTACGTGCCAAACTGCTGAGCGCGCAACCTCGTGCGTCTCAGCTGCCTTGGAACTGCTTCGTTTGCCCCTCCGCTGAGTGATTGGACAAACTGTCTAATTCGTGTATCATCGGCTAGTGGGTAACTATTGGGTGATATCGCGCATTGTTGGAAGCCGGTATCCTACCCACGATGCAGCTATACACTCGAGATCGAAAGAGCGAAGAGAGGGCATACCTTTATGCCATTAGTTGAAGAATTAGGTATTGATCTGGGCACGGTGAACGTGTTGGTCTACGTTCGAGGGCGGGGAATTGTCTTACAAGAGCCTTCGGTGGTGGCGCAGGAGATCAAGACGGGCGAGGTCTTGGAGGTCGGCGAGAAGGCCCAGGCGATGATGGGGCGCTCGCCGGAGACGATCCAGGTGCGTCGCCCATTGCGCGATGGCGTGATCGCTGATTATCGCGTGACGCGAGAGATGTTGTTTCACTTCATCAACCGCTCAATTGGCAAGATGCGCCTCTTCAAGCCGCGCGTCGTGCTCACCGTGCCGTTCGGCGTGACGCAGGTGGAGCGCCGGGCCGTGCACGAGGCGGCGCTGGAGGCGGGCGCCAGCAAAGCCTATCTCGTCCCGGAACCGCTGGCCGGCGCGATTGGCGCGGGATTGCCTATCCACACGCCCGGCGGCCACATGGTCATCGATCTGGGCGGCGGGGCCAGCGAGTCCGCGGTGCTCTCGGTCTACGGCGTGGTTACCTCGGCGGCCGTCCGCGTCGGCGGGGTGCGAATGGATGAGGCGATTTCGGCCTACGTCCGGCGCAAGTACAACTTGATGTTGGGACAGCCCAGCGCGGAGGAAGCGAAGATCCGTGTGGGCGCCGCGATGCCGCTGGAAGAGCCGTTGCGGATGGAGATTCAGGGGCGCGATCAGGTGACGGGTTTGCCGCGCAGCATCGAGATCACGACGGATGACATTGTCGAGGCGTTGGAGGAACCGATTGCCGTCATCGTTAATATGGTCAAATCGGTATTGGAGCGCACGCCGCCGGAACTGTCCTCCGACATCATCGACCGGGGAATGACGATGTTGGGCGGCGGTGCATTGCTGCGCAACTTCGATCAATTGCTGACGGAGGAGACAGGCGTGCCGGTCTACGTCGCGGATGCGCCGATGGCGTGTGTGGCTGTCGGGGCCGGGAAAGCTCACGCGCTGTTGCCGTATCTCCGGCGCACACTTGATGAATTGTAGTTCCTCCCCAGTTAGCTACGCTCGGAGCGGATCGTCAGATCCGCGACGCTACGTCGAACGGGGATCTAACGATCCCCTTGGAGCAAATTTAACTGGGGAGCCATTTATGCTGCGCTGTACCAGTCGCATCGTCTAGGGGGTTTGTAGTAAGCCTCGGAGCGCTGGCGGCGTGGCGTTGTTCGTGGCATATTGATAAACGAAAATCCGGGGCGCGAGATACACATCTCGCACCCCGGTTTGTATTTTGGCTACCGTGAAGAAGAAAGTGAGGCGAACGGCCTTAGCGCGCGCAGCGAAACCCCACATTATTGCGCGCATCGGTGGGCCGCAGTGTGTTGCGGCTGAACGTCCGCGCCCAATCACGGATGGCGTTCCACGCGCCGCCGCGCATCACCTTGGTATCCTGACTCGGGTTGGCCCAATCCGCCGTCATCTCCCAGACATTGCCGGCCATATCCATCACGCCGTAAGGACTGGCGCCCTCTGGATAGCTACCGACGATTGTGGGGCCGCCAGTGTTGGCCTCCTTCGTGTTCGCGAGGCCCTCCTCCCATGAATCGCCCCACGGGTAGATGTAGCCCTCTTCCCCGCGCGCGGCCTTCTCCCACTCCGCCTCGGAGGGGAGGCGTTTCTCGGCCCATTCGCAATAGGCTTGCGCATTTTCCCAGGTGACGTTGGTGACCGGGTAGAGATCTTGGCCCTCCGGGTAGGTGCCCCACGGCGCATTGTGACCCGTCTCCTCCACGAAGACCGCGTATTGCTGCACCGTCACCTCATATTTGTCGATCTGGAAGGCGGGCAAGGTGACCTCCTTGGGGCTTGGCGCGCCGGGGGCGTCGCCGCCCATCGTGAATGGCCCGGCGGGGATGGTGATCATCTCCCCTACATCCGGGCGCAGCGGCTCATCCAGGGGATCGGCCGCCCTGCGCCAGGGTTGCAGGATGATCATCGGCACGGTCATCAGGATTGCGACGATGAGTAACGTGATCACCGGGACGGGTACGGGGCCGATGGCGCCGTGCCAGGCGTGGATGAGATTCCCTATCGCATCCGTGGATGTGGGCCGCCCGGAGAGTTCGGAGATCCGTTTGAGCCTTCCCCGGATCACCGCCACCACATCCTGCGGATCGAAGGGCTTGGTGATGTACGCATCCGCGCCGATCTCCGAACCTTTGCGAATATCCTCTTTGCTGGTCTTGGCCGTGAGGAAGATGAAAGGGACATGAACCAGCGCCGGGTTGTTGTGGACGCGCACATAAAGCTCGTATCCGTCCAGATTCGGCATCATAATATCGGCCAAGATCAGGTCTGGCGTGGTGCGATCTAAGACCCCTAAGGCTTCTTGCCCGGAGCCGGCGGTGAGGACCTGATACCCTTCCATTTCCAAGGTGAGTTTCAGGCCTTCGACCATCTCTTGATTGTCATCGACGACTAAAATGATTTCTCCCATCTTTGTGTCTCCTCCTGAATGATTAAGATTGATACGGTCGTGGCGTGGTTCGCTTTTGATCAGACTGACCGACCGGGCAGCCGAACCGCGAAGGTGCTTCCTTTGCCCGGCTCACTGCTTACGGTAATGGCTCCGCCGTGGGCCTCGACGATTTCCTTGACAATCGAAAGGCCCAGTCCCGTGCCCGGCACCGTGTGCGAGGGATCGACGCGATAGAAGCGCTCGAAGATGCGCGCCTGGGCTTCCGGCGGGATGCCGATGCCGGTATCGCGAACCCGCGCGCCGACCCACGGTTTGTTTTTCTCATCGCGCTCGGAGATGATCGTCACCTCGATGTCCCCGCCTGCGGGCGTATATTTGATGGCGTTATCGACCAGGTTGCGAATGACGCGCGCCAGTTGTTTGCCATCCGCCTGCACGAGCACGGCTTCCGATGCCGGGGGCTTATGCCAGCGCAGTGTCACATCTTTTGAGGTTGCCAGGGTCTCCACCTCGGTGATGATCTGCTCGACCAGCGGGACGAGATCCAACCTGGAGAGCGTTAGGCGCACCTCACCCGAATCCAAACGCGAGAGGTCCAGGATATTCTCGATCAGTTCTTCCAGGAGATCGCCCTGTTGTTGCACGGAGGTCAAAAGCTGTTCGCGTTGACTGGAGGACAGGCGCTTATAGTAGCGGGCCAAATTCTTGACGTGCATCTTGATCACCGCTAACGGCGTTTTTAGCTCGTGCGTGACGCCGGCCATAAAGTGCGACTTCATCCGCTCGACCGCTTTGAGCGCGGTGACATCGCGCAGCACAATCGCCGTGCCGATGAGCCGCCCGTCGGGCGCGCGGATCTGGGACGCGCGTGTCTGGATCGAGAGCACGCCGCCTTCCTGCGCCGGGTCGGGGAGATCGATGGACGCGCCGGGATCGAACTCCTGCCCGGCGGCCACATCGCAGATGCGCCGCCACAGCGGTGAGCTTTGAAATTCCGCGCCCACCTTCTGCCCAATCCGCCCCGCGAGATCGAGGCCCAGCATCGTCTCCGCCACCGCGTTGGCGGTGAGGATGCGCTCCTCCGCATCGAAGACGACCAGCCCATCCGCCATCCCTGCTAAGATGGCCACCGTCTTCTCCTTCTCCTTCATCAACTCCGCCGTGCGCTCCGCGACCATCCGCTCCAGCTGTTGGTTGAAGGCCTGCACCTCGCCAAAGAGCCTGGCATTTTCCACCGCAATGCCGACGGAGTTGGTCACCAACTGGAAGAGTTGCAGGTCGTGCGGCTGGAACCAGTTGGCCTCCGAGTGGAGGGCCTGGATCACGCCGATGATCCCCCGTTTGCTGCGCAGTGGCACACAGAGGATTGAACGGGGCTGGTAGTTGGTGACATCTTCCATCAAAGCGGAGCGGTGGTTATCTTGCCGGGGATTTTGGGAGCAGTAAGGTTCGCCCGTGCGCGCCACATAGCCGGCGATGCCGCGTTCCACCGACATCTCAAAGCCCTTCACCTGATGCGCGTCCGGCGCCGAGGAACCCGTTAACCTCAATTTTTGGTGCGCCTCATCTAAGAGCCACACCGATGCGGCCTCGGTGTCCAATGCCGAGCGGACGGTCTCCGTCGTCTCGGTGAGGATCTCTTCCAAATCTAACGTCGACGTCAAAGTCTGGCCGATTTGGTTCAGTAGCTTGAGATCTTCCACCTGTTGCTGAACGCTCTGCCACAGCGAGGCATTCTCCATCGCGACCGTCATCAGGCCGGATGCAGAGATCAATAGGGACCAATCGGATGAAGAAAAGTGTCCACTGCGCTTATTGATCACGACCAGCGCGCCCACCAGTTGGTTGCGGCTCGCCATCGGCACCGTCTTCACCGTCGTCTGGGATGCGGCGAGCGTCACATCTTTCTCCACTACGATCTGCGCCAGGATGCTGGCCGCGTGCTCTTGGATCGCCAACCCCAACGCCTCGTCGCTGGTGATCTCCATCGCCGGCTGAAAAGGGATCGAAGTCGTCGTGATCTCGCCGTCGGCGAGGGCGAGGACGGCGTTCAGGTGACCGGGCGCGGCATCCAATCGGAGGAGGAGCAAGATGGCCTCGGCGTCCAAGAGCGTGGTCAGTTTATTGAGCGCGGGCTGAAAGAGCGCCCCTGGCTGTGCATCGTGTGAAGCGCTCGCAATAAGCGCCAGGTTGTTAAGTAACTCCAGTTCCGCATTGCGCGTCTCGATCAGATGAGCCTGGCGCCGCGCATCCGTCTCCGCCTGCTTGAGGCGCGCGACGGCCCGCACGCGCGCCAACAACTCCTCGCGCTGGAAAGGGCGGTAGAGATAGTCGTCGCCGCCCAAATCCAGCCCCTTGGTGACGTAGTCCGAACTGCGGTGATGCGCCGTAAGGAAGATCAGGCCGGCGTTTTGCAGTTGCGCGTCGGCTTTGAGGCGGCGCGCCAACTCAAACCCATCGATTTCGGGCATCTGCACATCGGTGATGACGAGGAATGGCCGCTCTTCGCGCGCGATGGCCATCGCCTCCTTGCCGGAGGAGGTCACAATCTCGAACTCGGTATCCTTGAACATCAATTCCATCAAGCGCAAATTGGGCTTCAGGTCATCCACCAGCAGGATTTTATTGCGCTCTAGTAGCCCGTCCGATGTGGGTAATGGCCCCGATGGAACGGCCGGTTCCTCGGTCGCGGCCTGCGATGCAACACGCATCTGCCGGGCGGCATAGGCCATCGCCGCGCGGACATCCTCCGGCGTAAGCCCGGGAAACGCTGCGATAATCTCGTCGGGCGTCAGGCCCTCCGCCGCGCGGGTTAAAATTTGCGCGACCGAGACATTGGCCCCGACGATCATCGGCCCGTGGTGTTCTTCGCTGACGCGCTGAATCAACGAGGTGTTTTCCATACAAAAATTATACCACCGATATTGTGATCCGGCTAACGCTTGTGGGTTGAGATTGGTGGCTGGCATCGGGAGGCTTTTATGCTATAATGACCAGAGTCAAAGTTGACTCTGGTCATTGAATTTAAGTGGAGGACTGTCCGGTGAAAAAAGTCGGCATTGGAATTTTGATCGTGCTTGTGCTGGTGGCGGGCGGATTTGGCCTATGGCGCCAATCTCAGCAGCAAGCGGAACAAGTACAAGCGCAGAATGTCTTACGCACCACCGAGGTGTTCCGTGACGATTTGGAGATCACGGTCTCGGCCAGCGGCAATGTGGCCGTGGGCGAAAAACAAGAACTTTCGTTCGGCGGGACGAGCAAGGTCGCGGAGGTGTTCGTCGAAGTTGGCGAGCGCGTCGCGGCGGGGCAGGCGTTGGCCCGCTTGGAGACGGCGGATCTGGAGCGCAGCGTGCGCCAGGCGGAGATCGCGGTGGCGCAAGCGAGGTTGAATTTGGAGCAACTCACGGAGCCGGCGGACGAAGCCGAAATCGAGTTGGCCGAACTTACGGTGCAGAACGCGGCGCAGGCCTTGGAGGTCGCCCGCCTGGGTAAGCAGACCGCCGAGACGGATGCGCAGGAGATGGTGGTGGCCGCGCAGCGCGCGCGGGAAAACGCCTTCAAAGATTATCAGGCCTCGGAGACGGAGGCGCGGCGCAACGCCTACGAGCGGGCGCTGGATCAAGAGGCCATCGCGCTGGCGAACGCCGATCTGACCCGCCAGCAGGCGCAGGATCGCTGGCTCACCGCCTATCGCAACTATCAGCAGGCCGAGCAGAACCTCGAGCGGCTCGCAGCGGGGCCGGATGAAGAGCAGGTGCGTCAGGTGGAGCTGCAGGTCTCGCAGGCGGATCTGAATCTCAAACAGGCCCAGGAACAGTTGGAGGATGCGGTGCTCACCGCGCCCTTCGCCGGGCGCGTGGCGGAGGTGAATGCCCTGGCTGGCGTGAAGCCCCCGCTCACCGATCCGGCCTTCATCGTGATTGATGATGCGGCGTTCTATATCGAGACCTCCGTCGATGAGATTAACATCGGTGAGGTCGTGCTGGGGCAGTCCGTGGCGATTGATGTCGATGCGTATCCCGATCTGACCTTGGGCGGCGAGGTGACGAAGATCGCGCCCGCGCCCACCGAGGTCGGCGGGATCATCTCCTATCGGCTGCGCGTGCGCCTCACGGAGACCCAAGACGCCCAGGTGCGCGATGGGATGACGGCCAGCGTGAGCATCCTGACGGATCGCCTGGAGGATGTGCTGCTGTTGCCTAATTGGGCCATTCGCACCCAGCAGGCGAGTGGCGAGACCTACACCTATTGCTACTGCATGCAAAATGGCCGCCCGCAGCAGGTCGAGATCGTCACCGGGCAGCGCAACGCCGAGTACACGGAGATTATCTCCGGCCTGGAGGCGGGGCAGACCGTGGCGCTCGTCATCGAAGATCGTAATTTGTTAGGGCCATTCGGCGAGGGGCCGGGCGGGCCGCCTTCGCGTGGGCAGTAGAGAATCAAGCAGGTCGGAATGGCATTCCGACTCGGCGGATTACCAATGCGCCCTACGCCTTTATAAGAGGAGAGTGAGTGGACAATGAAAAAAGTCATACAATGGGCGAGCGTCTTGCTGGTGCTCGCGATTATTTTGGGCGGGATTTGGTGGTGGCAGCGCGAGACTGATGCCCAGTCGCAAGGAGCGGAGATTCTCCGTACGGCGGAGGTGGCGCGCGGCGATTTGGAGATCACCGTACCGACCAGCGGCAACGTCGTCGCGCATCAGAGCGCTGATCTGCACTTCGACGCGCCGGGCATCGTCGCGCAGATCTCCATCGAGGTGGGGGATCGCGTTAGCGAGGGCGAGACGCTGGCGCAACTGGAGACCGCGGCCTTGGAGCGCGCTGTCGCGCAGGCGGAGTTGGCCTTGGAAGAGGCCCGGCTCCAGGTGCGGATCCTGGAGAAGCCGCCGGCGGAAGAGGACATCCAACTGGCCGAGCTGGCCGTGCAGGAGGCGGGGCAATCGCTCAAGGTGGCGCGCCTCAGCCAGGCCAGCGCGGATCTGCAGGGCGCGACCAGCCTCGAGTTGGCGAAAGAGGCTCTGGAGAAGACCCAGGAAGCTTACGAGGCTACGATGGAGCAGTTGCATAAGGCGGGGATGCCGTTCTCCTACGGCGCGGGCGCGACGGCGGCCTATATGGAGGCCGAGGGTAATGTGGGCATCACCCAGGTGCAATCCGAGTATCAGGTCGAGCAGGCGGAGAGCCAGTGGTTTGCCGCCTACCAGACCTATCAGCAGGCCATCCAAAATCTGGCCGATCTGAAGGTCGGCCCGGACGAGGTGGAAATCAGCCGGGCCGAGTTGCAGATCGAGCAGGCGGAGGTGCAATTGGATCGCGCGCGCGGCAACCTGGCGGCGGCGACGCTCACCGCGCCCTTCGATGGCGTCATCTCCGCCGTGAATATGAAAGAGAATGGCATGGCGCCCACGCAAATGCCCGCCGTCACGCTGTTGGATAATCGCGAGTTCTACGTCGATGTGACGGTGGACGAGATCGAAATCGGCAAGGTGGCAGTCGGTCAGACGGCGGAGGTCACGTTGGATGCGTACCACAAGACGCCGATCACGGGGACCATTACGCGCATCTCGGCGCTGCCCGGCAGATCGACCGGCCTCATCGCCTATCCCGTGCGCATCCGCCTGACCGACCCCGCCGCTGTGGATATCCGCGCGGGGATGACGGCCAACGCCATCGTGAAGAGCCGACGAATTGAGGATGTGTTGTTGGCGCCCAACTGGGCTATCCGCACCGGGCAGCGCGAGGGCGAGCCGTACATTTACAGTTACTATCTCCAGAACGGTCAGCCCGTCCAAACCGAGGTCGTCATCGGCGCGAGCAACGAGAACTATACGCAAATTCTCGATGGCCTGGAGGCGGGGCAGACCGTCGTGCTGGTCATCGAAGAGACCAATCTGCTGGAGTTTAGCGGGCCGCCCTCGACCGGACGGTAGGGAGAGACATTGTATGACGAAAACCAGTGAAAATAACGTCGTTATCTGGATCCAGGATCTGCACAAGACCTATCGGATGGGCGATAACGAGGTTCACGCGCTGCGCGGCGTTTCTTTTGGCGTGCAACGGGGCGAAGTTATCGCGGTGATGGGGCCATCTGGCTCCGGCAAATCCACGTTGATGAACATCATCGGCTGCCTGGATCAGCCGACGTGGGGCGCCTATCACCTGGACGGCGAGGATGTCAGCCAGATGAGCGAGGACGACCTGGCGTCGGTTCGCAATCGGCGCGTGGGCTTCGTCTTCCAGACCTTCAACCTGTTGGCCCGCACGACGGCGTTGGACAACGTCCAATTGCCCCTGATCTATGCGGGCGCGGGACTGCGTGAGCGTCGCCAGCGCGCCCAGGAGATGTTGGAGGCGGTGGGGTTGGGCGAGCGCATGGATCATATGCCCAACGAGCTTTCGGGCGGACAGCAGCAGCGCGTCGCGATTGCCCGCGCCTTAGTTAATCGCCCATCCATCATCTTAGCGGATGAGCCGACGGGCAACCTGGATAGCAAATCGGGCAAAGAGGTGATGAGCATCCTCCAACGGCTGAACCGCGAGCGGGGCCTCACGATTGTCTTAGTCACGCACGATCCCCGGATCACCCATTATGCGGAGCGGGTCTTGCACCTCTTCGATGGCAAAATCCTGAAAGAGGAGAAGGCGCCGGAATCGCCTCAAATCGAGGGTGTGAGGATGGCGGAGCCGGACGAGGCACAGGAGGGCGGCGTATGAAAATCCTGGAGAGCGTCCGATTGGCGATGAAGGCGCTGACGGCAAACAAGCTGCGCGCCGCGCTGACGATGTTAGGCATCATCATCGGCGTGGGCGCCGTCATCACGCTGATGTCCGTGGGCGAGGGCGTGCAGGCCTACATCACAGATCAGTTTCAGTCGATTGGCAGCAACCTCTTTTTTGTCATCCCCGGCTCCTTCGAGCAGGAACTGACGCGCCCGGCCTATTTGACACTCAAGGACACGGAAGCGCTGAGCGATCCGACTATGGCCCCGGACGTGCTGCGCGTCGCGCCGTTGGTGAGCGGCAACGCGCGGGTGAGCATCCCCGGCGAGGAGAAGGTCGTGAGTATCGACGGCGTCACGCCCGATTATGCGTATGTCCGCGATTGGCAGCCGCGCTTCGGGGTGTTCCTCACGGCGGCGGATAATCAGGCGCAGGGGCGCGTGGCCGTGCTGGGCAAGTCCACGGCGGAGTTCTTCTTCCCCGACAACCCCGCGCCCATCGGCGAGGTGGTGCGCATCGATGGCGTGCCGTTTCGCGTCATCGGCGTGATGTCGGAGCGCGGCGGGAGCAACTTCGGCAGCGAGGACGAGGTGGTGCTCGTGCCGCTGCAAACCGCACTCACCCGTCTCTTCCCGCGCCGCACGCAGACGGGCGAGCCGCGCGTCTCGTTTATCTACGTCCAGGCCGTCTCCGGCGAACGGATGAACGCCGCCATCGAGGAGGTCTCCCAGATCCTGCGCCAGCGCCATCGCATCGCGCCGGGCGAGCCGGATGACTTCTCGATCTTCAGCCAGTCCGACATCATCGGCACCTTCGAGCAGATCACGAGCGTGCTGACCGTCTTCTTGGGCGCCATCGCGGGGATCAGCCTCTTAGTCGGCGGGATCGGTATTATGAACATTATGCTGGTCTCGGTGACCGAACGGACGCGCGAGATCGGCTTGCGCAAGGCCGTCGGCGCGCGCCGGCGCGACATCCTGGGGCAGTTCCTGGTAGAAGCGGTGATGCTCTCGATGATCGGCGGCATCATCGGCATTCTGTTGGGCGGGGCCGGCGCAACTGCCGTCTCCTATTTTTTGCGGGATGAAGGCTTTAACGCGGTGCTCACACCCCAGGCCATCACCCTGGCGACGCTCTTCTCGGCGGCGGTTGGTCTTTTCTTCGGGATCTATCCCGCTCAACGCGCGGCGGCCCTCAACCCAATTGACGCGCTACGGTACGAATAGCTCGCCAAGAGATGATCTATGAGCGAGTATATTACGCGCCTGTAACTCTGTTTGTGTTTCGCTAAGGAGTGAGAAGGAAATAACTTACCCGTTTTTACGGCTACAGCAGCCCCTAAATGGGAAAGTTATTTCCTCCTTAGCCCTAAGGTAGTTCCACGGAGGAAACCCATGCCCAAAACCATCGGATGGGGAATTTTAGGCCCCGGCGGCATTGCTAAAAGCTTCGCGGCAGATTTGGCGAAGGCGCCGGACGCGGCGTTGGTCGCGGTGGGATCGCGGTCGCGCCGGCGGGCGGAGGCGTTCGCTGAGCAGTTCGGCGTGCAGCGCGTCTATGATGAGTACGATGTGTTGATGGCCGATCCCGACGTGGACGTGATCTACATCGCCACGCCGCATCCGTTCCACCACGCGCAGACCATCGCCTGCCTGGAGCGCGGCAAGGCCGTGCTGTGCGAGAAGCCGCTGGCCGTGAACGCCCGGCAGGTGCAGGAGATGATCGATTGCGCGGCGGCGAACGGGCGCTTCCTGATGGAGGCGATGTGGACGCGCTTCCTCCCCGTCATCGAGACCGTGCGGACGTGGCTGGCAGCGGGCCGGATCGGCGAGGTGCGGATGATGGCCGCCGATTTTGGCTTCGCCGCGCCCTGGGAGCCGGCCCATCGGCTCTTTGCGCCGGAATTGGCCGGCGGCGCGCTCCTAGACGTCGGCGTCTACGCCGTCGCGCTGGCTGCGATGGTCTTCGGCGGCCCGCCGCGCCACATCCAGGCGGCGGCCTCGCTGGGAGAAAGCGGCGTCGATGAGCAGACGGCGATGCTCTTCGCCTACGAGGGTGGGGCGCTGGCCCAACTCTCCTGCGCCATCCGCACCGAGACGCCCAACGTGGCGTGGATCGCGGGTGCGAAAGGCGTCATCCGCATCCCTATGTTCTGGCATCCCACCGAAGCGACGCTCACCGTGACGGGCGAGCCGCCCGTTCAGGCTACCGGCGAGGAAGGCTACCACTTCCAGGCCATCGCCGTGATGGACGCCCTGCGCGCGGGATCGCTGGCCTGTGATCAAATGCCCTGGGCGGAGTCCCTCCACATCGCCCAAACGATGGATGCTGTCCGCGAGCACATCGGCGTGAAATATCCAATGGAGAAATAAAACGTATTGCGTAGTCCGTATTACGTAATAAAATTACCAAAGCTCAATATCGATGCGCGGCCAAGGCATTCTTATGCCGAAAATCATTACGAAATACGCAGTACGCAATACGTAATCATCTTGCAAAGAAAGGAGATCACATCATGACCCTATCCAAATCCATTCTGGGAAAAACCGAGCTATTGGTGAGTCGACTAGGCGCGGGCCTCTCAGAAATCGGCTATGAGTTGACCCTATCGGAGGTGGAGCAGGCCGAGCGGGTGCTGAACACCGCGTTAGATCTGGGCATCAATTTCCTGGATACCTCCGCCTGCTACGGCATCAGCGAGGAGCTGATCGGGCGGACGGTCGCCCATCGGCGCGCGGAGTATGTCTTAGCGACGAAGTGCGGGCACGTGGCGGGCGACTACGCGGGTGAACCGTGGACCGCTCAAACGATCACGGTCAGCATCGACCGCAGCCTGAAGCGCTTGCGCACCGATTACTTAGATCTGGTGCAGTTGCACTCCTGCGGCGTGGAGGTGCTGGAGCGCGGCGAGGTCATCGCGGCGCTGTTGGCGGCCAGGGATGCGGGGAAGACGCGCTTCGTGGGCTACAGCGGGGATAACGAGGCGGCGCTGTGGGCCGTGGAGAGCGGCCACTTCGATACGTTGCAGACCAGCTTCAATCTGGTAGATCAGCGCGCGCGCTTCGAGTTGTTCCCCAGGGCCGTCGAGCGGGAGATGGGCATCATCGCCAAGCGGCCCATCGCGAACGCTGCCTGGGGCGCGACGCGCAGTCCCAGCGACTACGCCGAGCCGTATTTCCGCCGGGCGCAGGCGATGACCGAACCCGGCCCGATCCCCGGCGCGGCGGAGAATGGCGTCCTGCTGGCGTTGGGCTTCGTCGCCGCGCACGATGCGGTGGACACGATGATCGTCGGCACGAAGAACCCGGCCCACATGCGCCAGAACGTCGAGTGGATGGCAGACGCATTGCCCTTGGCTGAGGAGACCGTCGCGGCGCTGCGCGAGCGCTTCGAGGC
>CAZCAI010000110.1:0-17093 GCA_964496595.1 uncultured Anaerolineales bacterium | reverse complement strand
CATCCAGGGGATCAGAACAACGAGGAGGCAAACGATGTTACTCGCGATTTTAGAAGCCGTTATCAGCGGTATCGTGATCGAGGTGATCTTCAACGCCTGGCACAAGCGCCATCAAATCTTAGCTATCATTCAGCAGCGCGAGGCCAAACCCCAAGCAGCGATTGAGACAGCGCCGGAAGAAGCCCCTCCCGAGACGCAGGCGGCACCCAAACCAGCGAAAACAACTGCCACCCCGACGCCTACGATGCACTCCTTGCTCCAGCAACTTCGGCCCTTCAGGATGATCGCGCGCGTCTTTGTCGCCGGCTTGACCGGCTTTATCATCGGCGGGCTGGTGGCCGGCATCGTCGAGGCCGAGACCTCACGCGAGATCGCGCTGGGCAGCGGCGCATCTTTCCTCTACATCGGCATCCCCATGGCGCTGACGTGGTTGCTGCTGTGGACCACCGGACCGCTCAAGCACGTGACGCTGGACTGACGCCGACCCCAACTGAGACATAAATGAATCTCACCGCGCTGGCGGCGGGGCGTACCCCCACAGGCGGGCGGCGAATCCCCATCGATCTGTGATCTCTTCGATGGTTGCCGCATCCATCTGATAGACATTCTTCTGGTAATCCTCGATGGAAGCCAGATATCGCGCGATGCCTGCGCGGGCCTGCTCATCGAAGGGCAGATCAAAAGCGGCGTAGATGCGCGCGATCTCGCCCCAGGGATCGGCCTCCGCCTCCTCGTATTTGACCTCCACCAGATTGCCCGCCGGGATCAACGCCCTTTCGCGCAGGTATTGCTTCGTCAACTTCTCATAGTTGATCAACACATGCTCGCGAATGTCGCGCCGATCCACGTCTTGCAGCGCCGTCGGGGCCATCTCCTTATCCAGCCAGTGCAGCGTGGAGCAGTAAACCACGTAGGGGTTGCGGCGGACGTGGACGAATTTCGCCTCCGGGAAGAGATCCAACAGAGCGCTGATCCGTCCGGTGTTGGCGGGATTTTTGAGCAGCAAGCGCCGACCCTGCGAGGCGAAGGTGATCTTCTTCAGGTAGTAGAGATACCGCTGCTGCCAGTGCGCGATCTCCTTGTCATCAACGCCCTCGAAGAGCACAGCGCGGTCGAAAATCTCGCGCATCCGTCGGGGGAACGAGAGGGCGTGGTAGAAAGAATACGCGTCCAAATTGCCGAGCGCGTACTCCTCCTCCTCGACGAAATCCAGGCTCAGCCGGACGTTGTCCATCGGGCGAGTCTCCGGCAGGCTGCCCTCTAAAATCCTCCGAAAGATCCACCCGCTGAGGAACAACTCCGGGATCATCGTCTTGACGAAGTTGACGATGGCGAACGCCGGATTCTGCGCCATCAACTGATGCACGTAGGTCGTCCCGCTGCGCCAATGGCCCACGATGAAGATCGGCGGCTGCCGAATCTCCGTCGCCGCGATCTGCGCGCCGAACCGCGCATCCTCGTAGGCGCGGAAGGGTGTGCTCGCCAGCGTGATGGCCGTGATGTAGAGAGCGCGCGCGATGTACCGCGCATCGATCCCGCCGTAGGCGCGAAACAGATGGAGCCAATTTCTAAATGAGCCACCGGCCAAAAATTGCTGATCGAACCGCCAGAGGCCCTTTTTTCTAAAATAACTCGTCTCTTCCCAGCGCATTAGTCAGAGATGGCGCGCCGGTAGATGCGATGGCGCTTGTACCATTCGATGCCCAACGCGGTCATATCGCCCATGCTCTTGAGATTGGTCTCCGCAATTTGTGCCACATCCGCAAATTCGACCTCTCGCTCCTCCAGAATCTGAAACAAGGAGGCATAGAGCACCGCGTTGCTGCCCACGCCCTGATATTTCGGCAGCAGGCCCAGGCCATTGGCGCTCAAGTGCTTTGTGAATCGATGCGCCCACAACAGCCGAATCCAGCCGAAGGGCCACAAGCGCCCGTTGATCGCCTGCAATGCCTCCGAGACGTCGGGGAAGACAAAGGCAAATCCGGCGACCTCATCGCCCTTCATCACCAGCCGGATCAAGCGCGGATCGGCGATGGTGAGCAACTGATCGCCGATCATCTCCGTCTCCGCATCATCTAACGGATAGTAGCCCCAGACATCGGTGAAGGCCTCGTTGTTGATGCGCTGCACGCGCGGGATCCACGCTCGCAGCTCGCGCTTAGACGCGAAACTCTTACTCCAGTAGCCGCGTCGCTCTTTCACGCGCTCGGCGATCTGAAGGACACGCTCCGGCAGTTCATAATCCCCCTCGATGTAGCCGGAAATATAATCCACTTCCTTCTCGAAACCCGCCGCCTCGACCAGGCGGACGTAATACGGCGCGTTGTAAGGGATGCCAAAGACGGCCCGATGCTCGAATCCCGCCACCAGGATACCCATGCCCTCGGAGCGGAGAAAGCCCTTCGGCCCGACGAGCGTATCCAAGTCGCGCTGCTTGGCCCACGCATCCGCCGCGCCGAAGAGCGCCTGCGCTGCCTCAAGGTCGTCGATGACGTCGAAGTAGTGGAAGAAGGCCGCCTTGCTGTTGTGATATTCGTTGTAGTGGCGATTGTCCAACACCGCGATGCGCCCCACCACCTCGCCGCGATCCCACGCCAGGAAGAAGGCGGCGTCAGAGTGGCGATAGAAAGGGTGCTTATCGCGATCCAGCGCCTGCTTCACCGTGAAGACCAGCGGCGGAACCCACTGCTCGGAACCTTCGTACAACCGGAACGGCAATTGCACAAACTCGTCGACGTCCTGGCGATGGTTCGTGTCAACTCGTTGAATTCGCATCTCGCTCCCTATGTCCCCTAGTCTGTGAAGAACCCGACGCCTAAGATACCCGGCCCGCCGTGCGTGACGATGGCCGGCGGCATATCCAACACCGGGACGTCCGAATAGCCCAACGTCTCCGCCAGCTCAGCAGCCAGCGCTTGACCCTCACTGGGGACACCGGCGTGCATAACGGTCAAGTGCCCGTCGCGCTCGCGCGCGATCTGTTCGTAAGCCAGTTCCTTTATCCGATTAAGGGCGCGCCGCTTGGTGCGGATCTTCTCGAAGACATCGACGCGCGAATTATCGAACATCAACACCGGCTTGATCTTCAAGATGCCGCCCATCAGCGCGGCGGCCCCGCCGATGCGCCCGCCCATCGCCAGGTACTTGAGCGTATCGACGACGAAGTAGAGCTTGCAGCGCGGCATCATCTCGTAAATGCGCTCTTCGATGGTGTCCGCGTCGACGCCGGACTCCGCCCACGAGACCGCCACCTCGATCATACTGCGCACTGGCCCGGCGATGAAGCCCGTGTCGATGATGCGAATATCGGCGGCGGGAAATTCCCGCTTCGCCACCGTGGCCGAGCGCACCGTCCCGCTCACCGCGGACGAGGGCAGGATGCAGATCCCCGGATCGCCGGTCGGCGCCAGGCGCTCGAACAGCTCCACGAATAGCTTCGGCGGCGGCGCCGAGGTCTTCGGCAATTCCTTGGCGCTGTCCATCTTCTCCATAAATGTCGGGATGTCGATTTCCTCGCCCTCCAAATAGGTCTCCCCATCGATGTGAATAACTTGAGGAATCACCGGCACATCGTGCGCCTCGACGAAGGCCGGATCAAGGACAGAGGTTGTATCTCCAATAATACGCACCATAAGATCACACTCCTTGGGAATAAATACAAAGCATCAAAGCAACAAATAGGCAAATAAAAACGTATCAAACACAGCGTCGCGAAGGAATAGGGAATAATACAGCAAGGTAACCGTTTAGTCTTGTGAGGGGCAACGCACTTCTGGCTTGACGCTGCGCATATACTGCATAAGGTCGCGTCTCTTCTTCAGATCAAGTGCGTTGCACTTAGTCCGCTTAGAAAACCAAACAGATACAAAGCAAGATCATAGGCTATATGTAACATTGGCCTGGAGCGCTTTCCCTGAACATCAGATGCCAGGGATGCTCCAGGCCAACGAGATCAACGATTATGATGCGGGATAGCGCTTAGCTACTGGTCGGCAGGTACTTGGAAAGTTTCGCGGCCAGATTGGAGAGCGGCAGGGTTTGAAGCCACAGCTTCCCAGTGCCGCGCATCGTGGCTAAGAACAAGCCCTCGCCGCCGAAAAGCACGTTGGTCAGGCCCTTGACCCGCTCGATGTCATAATCGACAGTGGGTTCAAAGAAGGCGATATGCCCCGGATCGACCCGCATCACCTGGCCGGGCGAGAGCGTGTACTCGCGCACCTCGCCAGGGATCTCCAGGAAGACGGCTCCCGGCCCGGTGACCTTCTGCAGCACAAAGCCCTCGCCGCCGAAGAAGCCCGCGCCCAACTTCTTGCGGAAGTGCATCTCCATTTTGACCGAGTCCTCAGCGCACATAAAGGCGTCCTTCTGGCAGATCAAGCTCTGACCCGCCTCCAGACGGAAGTCCATAATTTTGCCCGGCGCCTCCGGGGTGAAGACGACCAGAGCATCCGGCGCCTTGCTGGTGTAAGTGGTCATAAAGAGCGACTCGCCCGCCAACTTGCGGCCCAGCCCGGCCATCAGCCCGCCCTTGGTGTTGGTCTTCATCTCGACGTTGCCCATCATCCATGCCATGCCGCCAGACTCTGTATACATCGACTCGCCCGCGTCTAAGTGCACGTCCAAACTTTGCATCGTGGTCCCGTGAATTTCGTAGCGCATCGTACATCCTCCTAGATATTAAAAGAATGATAGTGAGCATAGCTCCCAACTCGGATTATAGCACGCGGGGTGAGGGAAACAAGCACAAACGTCGGATACGACGAATGGCCCGGACAATCATCACCTCAAGCGTAGAGAGGTAGATAGGTTGTGGCTCAGTCGTGGCGGGTGATTCCGTAGATGTGGGGTCGAGGGCAATTTCGACAAAACGACGATACAAGCCCGGCAAGCGCCACGGCAAGGTAGCGACGGGGAACCATCGAACGGCCCGCGTTTCTGGCCCCTGCGTTAAAGGCTCGCCGCCCACGACGTTTCCCCGGCAGAGATAGGTTGTGCTGCTGGTAGGAAGTTGCGGTTGCCAATACACACCGAAAAAGGCTTCAACGGTGATGTGATAGCCTGTTTCTTCGCGCGTCTCACGAATCGCAGCATCTTCAGGCCCTTCTCCCGCTTCGATGCCCCCGCCAGGAATCGCCCAGAGGGGAAGATCACGTGCATGTTGGAGCAGGATTTGGTGCTCAGGATTGATGACAACGGCGCGCGCGGCTAAACGTCGCACCGGAGGAACGGTCATCCAACTAAGATTCCCCCTTCAGCGCCGCCGCCACCGCCCGGATATGCTCGACGGTCGAGCCGCAACAGCCGCCGAAGATCTTCACACCCGCCTCCGCGATGAAGCGCCGGGCATACTCGGCCATCACCGCCGGGGTGACATCGTAGACCAGATCGCCGCCCTCGGTGTGTGGCAAGCCGGCGTTGGGTTTCGCCATCAGGATCGCGTCCGGGAGCGCAGCGCGCATCTTGCGGATGGCGGTCAGCGTCTCATCCAAGGTACGCCCACAATTCGCGCCGATCACATCCACCGGCAGCGCGGCCAGCGTCGTGGCCGCCTGCTCCGGCTTGACGCCCATCATCGTGCGCCCCTTCGTGTCGAAGCTCATCGTCGCCAGCAGCGGCATATCCTCGGCCACCTGCCGCACGCCTTCGATGGCGGCCTGGGCCTCGTTGAGGTCGCTCATCGTCTCGATGAGCAGCACATCGACGCCGCCGGCCATCAGCGCCTCGGCCTGCGCCGCGAAGGCCGCAACCGCGTCCTCATAGCTCAGCGCGCCCAACGGCGCCAGCATCTTCCCCGTGGGACCGATGTCGCCCGCGACGAAGACCGTCCGCTCGGCTTCGTCCGCCGCCTCGCGCGCCACCGTCGCCGCCGCCACGTTGATCTCATGCAGGCGATCCGCCAGGCCGTCGCGCTCCAGGCGGTAGCGATTGCCGCCGAAGGTGTTGGTGAGAATCAAATCGGCGCCCGCCTCGATATAACCACGATGTAGTTTGCGGATCGCCTTGGGGCGCTTCAAATTCCAGCGCTCCGGCGCCGCGCCTGCCGGCAATCCCGCCAAATGCAACGCCGTGCCCATCGCCCCATCGGCGACTAAAACCGCGCGCTCGCGCAATGCTTGTCTGAAATCCGCCATAGTTTAACTCTCCTTGTCTTCGTAATCGGGCTTTCCCATTCTCGCTCCAAGGGGAACGTCAATTCCCCGTTTCACACCAGCCAACTTATCAAGCACGCGGATTTGACAATCCGCTTAGAGCCACTGACATATAATGACACAATTGAAAAGCTCTAGTCCTCATAGACCGAGGGATTGACGCAGAACGGCATCTCCTCGCCGCGCAGGCCGGCCAGCAGATTCTCCGCCGCGACCTCGGCCATCTCGGTGCGGGCGGTGACGCTGGCGCTGCCGATGTGGGGCGTGATGATGCATCTGGCGTGCGCGACCAGGGGATGCGAGGCCGGGATCGGCTCTGGATCGGTGACATCCAACGCGGCGCCCGCGATCCACTCCTCGCGCAGCGCCTGGAGCAGGGCCGCCGTCTGGACGATTTTGCCGCGCGCGGTGTTGATCAAGATCGCGCGCGAGGGCATCCGCTGCAACGCCTCCGCGCCGATCAGTCCCTCGGTCTCCGGCGCGAGCGGGCAATGCAGGCTGACGTAATCCGATGCGGCCAGCAGCTCATCCAACGGCACGTAGCGCGCGTCTAACGCCGATTCGGCCTCCGGCTTACGATGCGGGCCGGCGTAGAGCACGCGCATCCCAAAGCCGCGCCCGCGCCGCGCCATCGCCTGACCGATGCGCCCCAGCCCCACGATGCCCAGCGTCGCGCCCCAGACATCGCGGCCCAGCAGGATCTCCGGCCCCCAGGTGATCCACTCGCCGGCGCGGACGTTGTCCACGCCCGCGACCACGCGCCGCGCGGCGGCCATCAACAGCGCGAAGGCCAGATCCGCCGTCGCCTCGGTGAGCACGTCGGGCGTGTTGCCCACGGGGATGCCGCGCGCCGTCGCCGCATCGACATCGATGTTGTCGTAGCCCACGGCGTACTGGCTGATCGCCCGCAGGTGCGGGGCCGCCGCCAGCACCTCAGCGTCGATGCGGTCGGAGAGCAACGTCAGCAAACCCGCCGCCTCGGCGGCCTCCTCCAGAAGCACCTCGCGAGGCGCCGGCGTTGGCGCCTCCCACACCGCCACGTCGCACCGCTCGCGCAGGCGATCCAATCCGGCGGCGGGAATCTTGCGGGTCACAAAGACGCGGGGCCTGGCATCCTCAGTCATTCGAGATCCACCCCGCTCTTCACCTCTTCCAGCTCGCCCTTCAGGCCGCGCAGCACGCGCTCCACCGTGAAGGGGAATTTATGATACCAGACGCCGGTGGCATCGCGCAGGGCGTGATGCACCGCCGCCGCCACCGGGATGAAGGGCATCTCCGCCATGCCGCGCGCGCCCCACGGCCCGTGCGGCTCCTCGTTTTCGATGATGATGGCCGTCACCTCGTCGGGGATGTCATCAATCGTGGGGATGAGATAGGTGCTCAGGCGGTCGGTCAGCAGCCGGCCCTCGCGCTCGATGAAGTTCTCGGTCGTCGCCCATCCCAGGCCCTGCACGGCGCCCCCTTCGATCTGGCCCGTGAGCAGGCGCGGGTTGATCGCCTGGCCCACATCGTTGGCGCAGACCAACTTGGGGAAGTGAAGTTGGCCCGTCTGCGCATCGACGGCCGCCTCGACGGCGATGGTGACGTAGCCATAGGAGAAGTTGGGGTCGCCGTAGCCGGTCTCCGGGTGGATCTGAGTCGTCTTCGGGGCCAGGTAGGTGTGCTCGGCCTTGGCCGGGCGCTCCTCGGCGCGCCATTCCTCCAGCGCGGCCTCCGCCGCGCCGCGCACCGCGTTCCCGATCATAAAGGTCATCCGCGAGGCGGAGCAGGAGCCGGAGCTTCCGGTGACGGCGCTATCCATCGGCTCGAGCTTGACCCGGTCGAGCGCGATACCCAGCGCCTCGGCCGCCATCTGCCGGATGACGGTGCGCGTCCCCTGACCGACATCGGAACTGGCCGCATAGACCACCGCCTCTTCGATCTCACCCCCGCCCCGCAACTCGATGCCGGCCCACGCATTCTCCTGATAGCCGAAGGAGAAGCCCACGTTCTTCACGCCCAACGCCAGGCCCACGCCGCGCTGGATATAGGGTGGATCATCGGGCCGCGCCGCGATCTCCGGCGCACGCCACAGACCCTCGTGCTGCTTCCATCCAACGGCCTGCGCCGCCGCGATCAGAGAATCCTCCAGGCCCTGGGCGCTGTCGGGCAGCGGTTTGCCCCACGGCATCGGATCGCCCTCGTGCACGATGTTGCGCAGGCGGAATTCGACGGGGTCCATCTCCAACGCCTCGGCCAACTTGTTCATCTGCGATTCGGCGATGAAGTTGCCCTGCGGCGCACCAAAGCCCCGAAAGGCCCCGCCGGGGATGTTGTTGGTGTAGACGCCCAGCACCTCGGTCTTGACGTTGGGGACTTTGTAGGGGCCGTTACAGGTGAGGACTAAGTTGCCCAACACCTTGTTGGTGGTGTAGACGTAGGCGCCGGCGTCGGCGACGACGCGCGTCTCCGCCGCGATCAGCTCCCCATCCTTGGTCGCCGCCCAGCGCGCGCGGGCGAAGGCGCGATGGCGCTTGTGATGGCCCTTGATCGACTCCTCCCGGCTCCAGACGAGCTTCACCGGCCGCTGCAACTCCCGCGCGGCCAACGCCAGCACAATCTGCACCGACATATCCTCTTTGCCGCCGAACGCGCCGCCAATCGCGCTGTAGATCACGCGCACCTGCTCTTCCGGCAGATCCAAGGCGTGGGCGATTTCGTGCAGATCCTCATGCACCCACTGCCCGCCCGTGAGCACGGTGACGCGGCCCTCGTCATCGATGTAGCCCAGCCCGGCCTCCGGTTGGAGAAAGGCGTGCTCCTGGCCGGGGATCTCGTACTCCGCCTCGACGACGACATTCGCCTCCATCCACGCCGCGTCCACATCGCCCTGGTTGATGCGATGGCGCGAGGCGATGTTGTGCTCGAAGACCAGCTCTGGATGGATATCGATGCCCGGATAGGGCGGGTGCAGCCGGGGCGAGTCCGGCTTCAGCGCCTCGCGGGGATCGGTGATGACGGGCAGATCCTCGTAGGCGACCGCGATCAGCTCGACGGCCTGGGCCGCGATCTCCTCACTTTCGGCCACGACCGCCGCCACCTGATCGCCAACGAAGCGCACGACATCGGCGCCCTCTTTATCGCTGCCGGGGCCGCAGAGCACCGGCTGATCTGGATATTGCAGCCCGTACTCATTGACGGGCACGTCTTTCGCCGTGAAGATGTGCACCACGCCGGGCAGCGCCTCGGCCTCGGCGGTGTCGATCTCGACGACGCGCGCGTGCGGGCGCTCGGCGAAGAGGAGCTTCATATAGAGCTGCCCCTCCATCGTGAAGTCGCCGGGATACATCGCCGAGCCATCGACTTTACTCCGCGCATCGGTGCGGGGGACGATACGACCAACGTAGTTACCTTTCATACCCTTAGCTCCTTGCTTCCAGCTTCATTATTCCATCATGGCTCTTATTGGTTTTTGGGTGAAATTTGGGGTGATCCCGGACTGAAGTCCTGAGACAGGCGCTAACGCGCCAAGCGGCCGCCTACGCGGGCGCGGGGGCCTTCCTCGCAGGAGGAAGGTTGGCCGTAGGCCTGTCCAGAGGCCTTTAGACTTGCCCCCCCCTCATCTTTCACCTAATTCCCCACATGAGCTTTCCATCATTCATCATTCGCAATTCAAAATTCGCAATTTAAAATTTGTCATTCGTCATCCGTCGTTTTACTCTCCAACGTCATGATGCGCCGCAGCACGCCCACCGTCGCGGCGTAGGTCGGATCCATGCCGTAATAGGAGAGATTCTGCGCGCCCAAGTTCTTCCCTTTGCTCATCGGCGTATCCGAGGCGTAGTGCAGAAAGCCAATTTCAAACGGCACGGGATAGAGATTGACAATCTCATCCCATGGATAGCGCCGGGGGCGGATAAATTCGTACAGGGCCGAAAGATACGGCCCCGATTCCATCTCCACGTCGGTATAGCCCATATCCAAGAAGCCCTGGACGTAGTTCATATTCTGCAGGAAGGTGCCGCGAACGGAGATAGCGCGTTGATTATCCAACACATCGCCATAGATCAGGTAAGGCGCGACATCCGCGGCCCTGAAGACATTCCCGAACAGGTAGGTGTTGCGCGAGTGCTCATCGTAGACCGTGTTGGGGATCAACACATCGCCGATGCGGCCATTCAATGTGGCAGCCTTCCCCATGACATAAGCGCCGCGCAGTTCGCCCACGTTCACGGCGATGCGCGAGAGCAGGTGATAGGCCGCGAAGCCCAAGGGATAGTCGATATTGAGAATGATGGCGTCGCTATCGCGCATCTTGTCCAACGGCAGATCCTGGAGGCGCTGATCGACGGTCTCCGGGTCAATCTCCGCCAGATCGATGATTTGCACCTCCAGATCGAAGGTGTGTTGGCTGGGCACGCGCGCGATGCCGCGCTCGGCCTCATAGGCGTGACGCGCCTCGCGCATCGCCTCGCGGCCCGGCGCATCTAAGTATTTCTTCAACACATAATAAAGGAAATTCGACCAATTACTGGGCACCTCGCCATTGCGGATGCGCTGGGCCTCGTTCCGCAGGTCGGGATCGGCCTCGTTCTCCAGAAAATCCATCAACTCGTCCTCGTGCTGTTGGGCGAAGCCGGTGATCATATTGACCAGGCTGTGGGTGTTGCTGGAGACGAAGTAGGTCGGGCGCTCGGAGAGATCGAAGGTCACATGGCGGTTAACGCGATTCCACCAGCGCTGCGTGGCGCGGCGATATTCGATGTGCGAGCTGGCCAGTAGTCGCACCGCCATCCGCTTGCGATGGCTCGCGATGCAGTCCAACAGTTCGGGGAACTCATCGCCCCAAATCCGCTGCAAGCGCAGCCAATCGTCGGGCGAGAGGCGCGTCACCTGGCGCATCTCCTCCATCAACTCCGGCGTCTCCAAACCGGAAGTCACCCACGCCCGCAATCGCTCATCTAATCCAACCTGAAGCGTGATGAAGTCGTGCAACTTGTTCCACTCGATCTGGAAGGCGGTCAGCGCGGGCAGAAGATCGTCAATATCGGAGATGCTGGCGATGTAGGCGGCCAGCGTCTCGTCGCCATCGTAGAGGATGCGCCGGCGGCGCGCCGGCGCGGCGACGACCTCCCACGATTCCACATCGGGGTAACCCAGGCGCCGGAAAACCTCCTCGCTCTGGCCCAGGACGATCAATCGCACGTCCGTGATACAGCGGGGCAGGCGCAGGCTCGTGTAGATGAAGGCCGACATATCCGGCTCCGATGTTCCGGCGTCGGGGTGGAGCGTGGAGCGCATACTGCCGTGCGTCTCCTCCAGCGTGCGGATCTGCACCTCGTCCGTCGTGCGGAGTAACGAATAGTAGGTCCGCATGTAGAGCGTGATCTTATTGGAGCCTTCTTGGGGGACTTTTCTACGCATAAGAGGATTCACCGCCTTCTAAACTTTCCGGGAAGCGGTGGGAGTTGGAGCTTCCCAAAAGATAGAAATAGAAATTAGAGAATTGCGAATTTAGAATCTTTACTCAATAGAATTATTCGCAATTCGCAATTCTAAATTCCAAATTAATGTAAATAAAGCTACTTCATCTCGGCGGCGGCTTTCTCCACCGCCTTGATGATCTTGTAATAGCCGGTGCAGCGACAGAGATTGCCGCTGAGCGCGATTTTGATCTGCTCGCGGGTGGGCGCGGGGATCTCTTCCAGCAACTTCGCGGCGCTCATCACGAAGCCGGGGGTGCAATAGCCGCACTGCACCGCGTCCTCTTCGATAAAGGCCGTCTGCACCGGATGGAGCGCGCCCTCTTCATCAGCAGATGAAGCAGATTTTGCCAGGCCCTCAATTGTGACGATGCACGCGCCGTGCGCGCGCGGCGCCGGCGTCAGGCACGCCAGCGTGGCGAGACCATCAAGCCAGATTGTGCAAGCGCCGCACTCCCCCTCTTCACACCCCACCTTCGATCCCGTGAGTCCCAGATCGTCGCGCAGCATGTGCAGGAGGGTCTTTCCATTCGCGCCGTTGATGGTGACGCTCTCGCCATTGACCACACACTGGATCGGCTCATCGCCGTCGGCGTGATGAACGATGGTCGAGCCGGCCAGTCGGGAGCGGCGCCGGGTCTTGCCCCACAGGCGCACGATCTGATCGGACGGGGGCAGCCCCAGGCGCTCGCGGCCATCGCGGATCGCCTCCAGGCCCCGGCGGGTGAGCGCGGCGACCTCTTCGTTGCGGAACCAGGCCGAACCGCGCACATCGTCGATGGGGCGGGCGGCCTCCGAGGCCAGGCGCGCTGCCTCGGCGATGCGCTCGTCATCCAGCGGGCCGCCGACCAGCGCCGCCTCGGCCTCCGGCGCGCGGATAATCGTGGGCGCGACGCTGCCCAGCGCGATGCGCGCCGCCTGGATGTGCTGCTTCTTGCCCAACGTCACCACCATCGCCACATTCGCCACCGCGATGGTCAACGTGCGGCGCAGCCCCAGCTTGAGGTACACGCCGCGCTGATTCTCCTTCAGCGGCGCGAAGGCGATGTCGGTCAGTAGCTCGTTCGGGCGCATCACGGTGCGGCGCACGCCGGTGTAGAACTCACCGAGGGAGACCGTACGCTCGCCCGCGACGCTGGCTAACGTCACCCGCGCATCCAGCGCGCGCAGCGCCGTGATCGTGTCGTTGGCGGGCGAGGCGGTGACCAAATTCCCGGCGATGGTGCCGCGATTGCGCAGGGCCGGCGCGCCCACCCACCAACACGATTGCGCCAGCGGCAAGGCCTGTGTTTGCAGCAATTTGGAGGCCGCGGCCTGCGTGTGGGTGACCATCGCCCCCAAATGGATGAGGTCATCCTCGCCTGACGTGATCGCGTCCAAGCCCCCGATCCGGGTGATATCGATCAACACAGGCGGGCGCCGCACCCCGTTGCGGATCTCCACCAGAAGATCGGTGCCGCCGGCCATCACCCTGGCCTTTTCTTGATGCTCATCCATCAATTGGATCGCATCCTCTAAGCTCGTCGCCGTGTAATAAACGTCCCAAAGTGCCATTCATCTACTCCTTGTAGAAATTAAGGAATTGCGAATTGCGAATACTGAATAATATTGTCCACGCAGTGTGTTTTTCTTGAAAATAAAGTAGTGAGGTCGGCGAACTAATCTCCAAATTCCTTGCGTTTGATCTCGCGCACCAGGTAGAGAGGCCGCGCGCGCACTTCATCATAGATGCGCCCCACGTACTCGCCCAAAATGCCGATGCTCCACAATTGCACGCCGCCTATGAAGAGCACGAGGCTCGCCGTCAGGCCTTGGCCGGCCAGCGGCGCCGCGCCGTTCAGGCGCAGGATCAGCAGCGCCAGCGCCATCACGCCGCCCACGGCGACCGCCGCGCCGCCGGCCCACAGCGAAAGCTTGAGCGGGAACATCGAGAAGCCCGTGATCGCATCCAGGGCCAGACGGAGCATCTTATAGAAGGGATACTTCGTCTCCCCGGCGGCGCGCGCGTGGCGCCGATAGGGCACACCGATCTGCCGGAAGCCGACCCAGGAGACCATCGCCCGCACGAAACGATGCTGCTCCCGCATACGCTTGAGCGCGTCCAAGGCCTTGCGATCCAACAGCCGGAAGTCGCCGGCCTCCATCGGGATCTTGACATCGGTGAGCGCCTGGATGATCCGGTAGAAAAGGCGCGCAGTGAACAACTTGAACCACGTCTCCCCCTCGCGCTCCGCCCGCACGGCATAGACCACCTCATAGCCCTCGCGCCACTTCGCGATGAGGTCGGGGATGACCTCCGGCGGGTCCTGCAGATCGGAGTCGATAACGACGACCGCGTCGCCGCGCGCGTGATCCATCCCCGCGGTGATCGCGATCTGGTGGCCGAAGTTGCGCGAAAAATGGAGCACGACCACGTGCTCCGGATCTTCTTCGTAGAGAGCGTCCAACAACGCCGGCGTCTGATCGCGGCTGCCGTCGTTAATCAAGATCAACTCCCAGGATTCTCCCACCTCCTCCATCACATCATAGACGCGCTCATAGAAGGTGTGGAGCAGGATCTCTTCATTGAAAACGGGGGCCACAATGGAAAAACGTGGATTCATACATTCACCTCATCTTGTCTCGGACATCAACGCGAGACGCAAGCGTTACTTCTTGCATCTCGCCTATCGTTAGTATAGCCCCGCTCGTTGAAGATGCAACTGTCAAAGGTCACCCTCTTGCTTCACAGCCCTTTATAAAGTACACTTGGATGTAGGAAGCCTAAGTATGGAGTATTTTCACACCTCTCCGAAGCCTGACTTTATCATAGATAGAGGGAAAATATGGTACGAGTGCCGACGGATAGAGAACCAACACATCCAGGTGAGATGTTACTGGAGGAATTTCTCGTGCCGATGCATCTCACCCAACGGGAATTAGCCGATGGCATCAAAGTCCCATACCAAAGAGTCAATGAGATCGTAAATCGGCGGCGTGGGGTATCCCCCAGCACCGCGCTCCGATTGGCGAAGTTCTTTGGCACGTCTGCAAGCTTTTGGATGAACCTGCAACTGCGCTGGGACCTATATCATGCCGAACGCACGGAGAAACAGGAGATTGAAACGATCAAGCCATACACCTTTTTGACCAACGCCCTGAAAGGCCCAGCTTGATATTCAATCATACACGATAGCCAATCGAAAGGATTATGCTGCCATGACAAATCACTTAGCTGACGAGCGCAGCCGTTATCTGCAACAACACGCCGCCAACCCCGTGGATTGGTATCCCTGGGGCGAGGCGGCCTTTGAGAAAGCGCGTCGCGAGGACAAGCCCATCTTCCTGAGCATCGGCTACTCCGCCTGCCACTGGTGCCACGTGATGGCGCACGAGTCCTTCGAGGATGACGAAGCCGCCGCGATTCTCAACGCCTACTTCGTCAGCATCAAGGTCGACCGCGAGGAGCGCCCGGATGTGGATCGCATTTATATGGGCGCGGTGCAGGCGCTTACGGGGCGGGGCGGCTGGCCGATGTCGATCTTCATCACGGCGGAGGGCGAGCCGTTCTACGGCGGCACCTACTTCCCGCCCGATCCGCGCCCTGGCCTGCCCGCGTTCAAGCAGGTGTTGTTGATGATCTCCGATGCGTGGGAGACGCGCCGCGAAGAGCTGCTCAAGAACGCCGCGCAGTTAGTCGCCGCGATCCAACAGCAGCAGGCGACGCTTTCGCACGGCCAGGTCGCGGCTCTAGATGCGGAGGCCCTCACCGCTGCCTACGGCGGGCTGCAACAGCGCTTCGATTGGCAGCACGGCGGCTGGGGCGCCGCGCCCAAGTTCCCGCAGCCGATGGCAATTGAATTTCTGCTGCGCCGGCATCACGCCACGGGCGACGCGCGCGCCCTCCAGATGGCCACCCACGCCTTGGAAGCGATGGCGCGCGGCGGCATCTACGATCAGCTCGGCGGCGGATTCCATCGCTACACGGTCGATGCGCGCTGGCAGACGCCCCACTTCGAGCGTATGCTTTATGATTCAGCACTACTGGTTCCCGTCTATCTCCACGCCTGGCAAGTAACCGGCGCGCCCCTCTTCCGAGCTATAGTTGAAGAAACGCTCGACTACATACATCGCGAAATGACCGCTCCCGGCGGCGGCTTCTACGCCACGCAGGATGCCGACACCGAGGGCCAGGAGGGCAAGTTCTTCCTCTGGACGCCGGAGGAGATCCGCGCCGTCCTGGGCCGAGGCGCTAAGCGCTTTATGGAGCACTACAGCGTCACCGCGCAAGGCAACTTCGAGGGCCAGAACATCCTCACCTTCCACGGGAGCTTTGAGCAGCGCGCAGCGCTGGCGTCCGCCCGCGAGCAACTCTTCGCAGCGCGGAAGCGCCGCACGTCGCCGGGCCGCGACGAGAAGGTACTGACCTCGTGGAATGGCCTGATGTTAGCGGCCTTCGCAGAGGCCGCGCGCGTCCTGGATCGACCGGACTACCGGCAGATCGCGACCCGCAACGCGGATTTTCTATTAACCACGCTCCGCAACTCCGAGGGCCGGATCTGGCACACCTGGATCGCCGGCGAGGTCAAGGTCAAGGGCCTGCTGGTGGATTATGCCGATCTCATCGCGGGCCTGCTGGCGCTCTACCAGACGACCTTTGCGCCGCAGTGGTACACCGCCGCCGAGCAGTTGGCCGCGACGATGATGACCTACTTCGCTGCCGAGGTGGGCTTCTACGACACCCCCTCGGATGCCGGTGAGCGCATCGTGGTGCGCCCGCGCGAGACTCAGGACAACGCCACGCCCTCCGGTAATGCGATGGCGGCCACCGTCCTGCTCAAGCTGGCGCGCCTCGGCGGCGAGCGCGCCTCTGAATATGAAGTGCACGCGCGGCGCAGCTTAGCCGCGATCCAACCCTTAGCGCGCCAACATCCCCTGGGCTTCACGCAGTGGCTCATCGCTATCGACGCGGCCTTAGTCGCCCCGACCGAGATCGCCATCGCGGGCAACCTCCGCGCCGAGGCCACCCGCGACCTCATCGCCGTGGCGCAGGCGGGCTACCATCCCCATCGATTGGTCGCCGCCGGCCAGGGCGAGCCGCCGCCGCTACTGGCCCAGCGCGCGCCGGTAGAGGGCGCGCCCGCCGCCTACCTCTGTCATGCCGCTACCTGTCGCCCGCCCGTCACGGCGCCCGATGCGCTTCGAGAGGCGCTGGCGGATATGAGATAGCCCGCAGATCAATCTCGGGCCACAAGCTCTAGCGTGACCTTGGCGAATTGCGCGCCTGCGGCAGGAACTGAAAAACCGCACCGCCTGATTCCGGCGGCGCCAGCGTAAACTGCTGCCCCGGCTGTACAAGCACACGGCCCAGTGCCGCCAGTTGCGCGAACGGCCTGGCTCTTATGGATATTGGGTCTTTTGGATTTTGCCGGGCAACCTCCTCAGTAACCCTAAAAGCAGCCAAGAATTGCGTGTTTGTGGGGATTACAGACCTTTTTTGCGT
>CAZCAI010000109.1:0-17188 GCA_964496595.1 uncultured Anaerolineales bacterium | reverse complement strand
CCCCTCGAGCAAATTCATCCGCAATCTTTCACCCAATTCCCAACATGAGCCTTTAGGAAAAGAAACCCTTGCGAAGGTTGAGAATACTTTCTCATACAGCACACTTCCGATGGAACCAGGAACTTTTGGATTCAAAGTGCTTCCCAACCCTTCGCAAGGGTATTTTCTGGGACCTCACGCGATGTGCAGTTCACACACCTTCTGGAAGTGATGACCGTAAATGGCTAAGGTCACGGCCAAGGGGAAGAACGACGGACGTCGGAAGAGCGTCCACAGCAGCAGATCCCAGTAGTAGCGGCGCTCCTTGCCCACAATTCCCAGGCGGTAGACCGAGCGCGGGAAAGCCAGGAGGTGCTGCCAATCCAGGGGCGCCTTGATCTTGGGCGGCTGGTACTCCCGCAGGAAGGTCTTGACGCGCTCATAGTAATGCCGGGGTGAGTAGATGGTCTGCATCAGTTGCTGGTAGCCCTCGTGCAGGGTCTCCAGCCCCATCTTGGGGATGATGTTGGTCGCGCCGCTGACATTATCGCCCGCGAACTTGCTCAGCAAGCGGCCCTCCTCCTTGAGGCGCTCGTAGAGGCCCGTGCCGGGAGGCGCCTGGAGCAGGCCTACCATCGCTGTGACGATCCCGCTTTGTTGGATGAAATCGATTTGCCGCTGGAAGATGTTCGGCAGATCGTGGTCGAAGCCGACGATGAAACCGCCCTGCACGCGCAATCCCATGCGCTGCAAGTGCTTCACATTGGCGATCAGGTCGCGGTTGGTGTTCTGGCTCTTGCGGCACTCGGCCAGGCTCTCCTCATCCGGCGTCTCGATGCCGATGAAGACCTTATCGAAGCCCGCCGCGACCATCAACTCGATCAGCTCGTCGTCATCGGCCAAATCGATGGACGCCTCCGTGTTGAACGGCATCCCCACCTTGTCCGCGCGCCATTCGATCAACGCGGGGAGCAGCCGCTCTTTGAGATACTTCCGGTTGCCGATGAAGTTGTCATCGACGAAGAAGACGCTGCCGCGCCAGCCTAACTCGTAGAGGCTGTCCAACTCGGTGGTGATCTGCTCCGCGCTCTTGGTGCGCGGGCGATGCCCTAAGAGCGCCGTGACGTTGCAGAAATCGCAATTGAAGGGACAGCCCCGCGAGAATTGCAGGCTCATCGAATCGTACTGATCCAACGGCGCCAATTCCCACAGCGGATTTGGCGTCTCGCGCATCTCGGCGTAGTCCTCGGTCGCATAGATGTGCTGCGCTTCGCCGCGCTCCAAATCCGCCAAGAAGCGTGGAAGCGTGATCTCCCCCTCGTTCAGCACGAGATGATCCGCATCCATAAAATCTTCCGGCTGGATGGTGAAGAGCGGCCCGCCGACGACGATCCTCAGCCCCGCCGCTCGACAGCGAACGATGACCTCGCGCGCCGATGCATGCTGGATGTTCATCGCGCTGATCATCGCGCAATCGGCCCACGCCAGATCCTCCTCCGTCAGCGGCACGACGTTGAGATCAACTAAGCGCTTGGGCCACGATGCGGGCAACATCGCCGCGATGGTCAACAGCCCCAGCGGCGGCGAAGTCGCCTTCTTGTGGACGAACTTCAGCGCATGGCGAAAGCTCCAAAACGTATCCGGGAACTCCGGGTAGATCAATAGGGTATTCATCGTAACTCCTTTCCAGGCAACTTAAATTGGTTAAACATCCCCGCCTCAATCCAGATGCAGCATGAGACAAATCTACTTATAATAACACCAGCGCGCCGGATAAGTTACGGAGGGAAAACCAAAAAACGGAAAGTATAAGTTACGATCGCCGCGTAAAAAGGCTTACTTTGATTATAAGCCCAATGCACAAATGGACAAATTTTCCAATGTAATCGTCGACGCCATAGTTTGACTTTTATCCGGAAACGCACCATAATCGCGTGAAACCGTGGTATCGTTTTGTGTTAATTTTTTAGCAGGATTAGGGAGGAATTGCTTATGCTGATGGAGATCGTACCGTACAAAGGATGGGAGACCTGTTATCGGCTGGCGAACGAAAAGGTGGATTTGATCGTCACCGGCGAGGTGGGGCCGCGCGTGATCCGGTTTGGGTTTTTGGATGCGCCCAACGAGTTCTACGAGTACGAGGAGTGGCTGGGTAGATCCGGCGATGCCGAGTGGCATAATTACGGCGGGCATCGGCTCTGGCACGCGCCGGAGCAGCAGCCGCGCACCTACGCGCCGGATAATGACCCGATCACGGTGGAAGAAGGGTCAGGCAGCACGCGCTTCAGCCAGCCGGTCGAGGAGTCGACGGGCATCCAGAAGGAGATGGACATCGCGCTAGATCCAGCAGAGGCGCACGTGACCGTGACGCATCGGCTGCGCAACACCAACCTCTGGACGGTCGAGTTGGCGCCGTGGGCGCTCTCCGTGATGGCGCAGGGTGGCAAGGCCATCGTGCCGATGCCGGAACGCGGCGCCCATCGCGATAACCTGCTGCCCAACGGCAACATCACGCTGTGGGCCTACACCGACCTGGCCGATCCCCGCTGGACGTGGGGCACGCGCTTCGCGATGCTACGCCAAGATCCCAGCGCGAAGATGCCGCAGAAGGCCGGCTTCTGGGTGAATCAAGGGTGGGTGGCTTACGTGCGCGACGGGCATCTTTTCGTCAAGATCTTCAAGAGCGATCCGAGCGCGCCCTATCCCGATCGCGGCGTCAACGTGGAGACCTTCACCAATCAACGCATGTTAGAAGTCGAGACGATGGGGCCGCTGACCCAACTGGCGCCGGGCGCGAGTGTCGAGCATATCGAACAGTGGTATCTCTTCGATAACATCCTGATGCCGAAGAACACCGCCGATATTCAAAAGCAAATCTTGTACCTCATTCTTCCGCATCTCAAGTAAAGAACATACGCTAAGCAAGGATAACGCAACGGCGAGGCCTTTTGGCCTCGCCGTGAATCGTTAGCTGATGAGATGAGTGTTTCGAATATTAACGCGCCCGCGCATTAGCGCGCCCGCGCCTCACTTTTTGGCGAACGCGGGATGCTGGGGCGCGGGCATGCAGACCACTTCCAGGAACTCCAGATCGAAGAAGGTCTGCGCGTGCGTCGGCATCACGATCACCGCCGTATCGGCGCCGCGTCCCGTGCCCGCGATGACCATCACCGGCGCCTTGGCCGGGATGAAGCCGGCATCGGCGGCCATCAGCGTGATCTCCGCCACGACTTTCATCCCCTGCCCGAAGCAGCGCAGCGTGTAGGCGATGATCTCCTCGACCTCGTAGGTGCCCAATTTCTTGCGGACGGAGCGCCCGACGCCGCCAAAAGCATGGGTCGTCGTCAGGATCGACACGCCGGAGGCGGCCATCACCTCACGATACTCCGGCATCAATTCCTGCTCGAATGGCTCACCGAAGCCCATGGAATGGGTCACCGCCACCACGCGCATATCGGAAAGCACCTGCGCGGCCAAAACGCCGGTCTCGCCGGTGGTGGTAGCCACCAGCGCCGTATCGATGCCCAGCACTTCGGCGCGGTCGCTCGCCAATTCCAACGTGCGTTGCGAATTCTGGGGGCCGGGTTCGGCAAAATAGACCGTCTTCGAGATCAATTCCTTCACACGCAGCCTCCTCTTCGTGTAAGCAAACGATTTACACCAAACGCCACTTCCTCGGGAGAAAGCGATGGAATCTTTCGTTCAAACCCTCGCAAAGCCATAATCTCTTTAAGTTCCTCAAGAGAAAGGCTCGCAATTTCAGCAGCCTTTCCCAAGGAAATCTCCTCTTGTTCGTATAGCGAAAGGGCAGTTTCTAATTCTGTCTCTGATCGCAAAATCGAATCACCAATCGACCTGCCGGAATTCGCCGTCCTGCACCTGGTAGATCCAAATCTGGGGATCGGTGAGGTCGCCGTTGTTCTGGTACTTCAGTTCGTTGAGCAGTGTCTTCACCGAGCTACCCTGTAACGAGTTGGCGATCTGATCCGCCTGTAAAGCGTTAGCTTTGCGCACGCCCTCGGCCAGCACCTGCATCGCCACGTAGCCGTTGACGGAGTAGGTGTCGGGGTTGCGGTACTCGACCACCTGGTAAGCCTCGAACCAATCCTCGTCCGCGACGTTGCGGGGACTGGGCGCGAAGGCGCTGACGTACATCCCCTCGGCGGCGCCGGCGGCCTCGTCGATGGTCGCCGCCAGGAACACGCCATCGCTCGCCAACATTGGCAGATCCACGCCGGCCTCGACCAATTGATAGCGCAGGTAGGGCGCCTCGATCTCGTAGCCCGCGTAGAAAATCGCATCGGGATTGGCCGCCTGGATCTCTTCGATCTCCGCCGCGTACTCGCCCTGGCCTTCGCCCACCTCGATCTTGGTCGCCGTTTCGGCGTTATACGAGGCTAACTCCTGAATCAGCGCTTCGGCCAAGCCGCGACCGTATTCCGTATCGTTATGCACCACGGCGACGCGCTTCGCGCCCAAATGCTCGGCCAAGAACTGCGCATCGACCGCCGCCTGCACGTCATCGCTGGCGTTGACGCGGAAGAAGTTCTCGTAGCCGCGCTCGCTGAGGCTCTGCTCGGAGGCCGTCGGCGTGACGACGATGATGGGCATATCTTTGTAGTACTCCATCGCGGCCAACGTCTGCCCGCTGTTGAGGTGCCCGATCACGCCCAAGACCTTCTCGCCCTGCTGGAGCGCCGCTTCGATCTCGGCGATCTGCGAGACGGCCACATCGCTGTCGGATTCATCATCCAGGGGGCGCACCACCACGCGATAGCCCATCAAGCCGCCGCTGCGATTGATCTCTGCTGCCGCCAACCGCACGCCGCCCAAGACGGTTTGCCCGCCGTTGGCCTGAAAGCCGCTCAACGGCACCGCCACAAAGACAATCACCTCGCCTTTGGTCGGCTCCTGCCCGCCCGGCGCATTACATCCGGCCAGCAACAGCCCCAAGATGAGCGCGATGTTTAAAAAATGGTTTCGCATCCTACTCACCACTCAGTTCCCTCCTCAAAGTTCCAATCCATCATAATCATACACCTCGTTGAGACTGGTGACCAGATCATCGAGCCGGCTCACCTGCTCATTGATGTCCTGGCGCAAGCGCTCGGAGCGCCCGCTATCGACATCCTGCGCGCTGATAAGCTGCATCTGATTGTAGACGGTCGCTAACGAGGTCAGGCTCTCCTCTAATCGCAATTCAGCCTGCTTCATCCGCGCATCCAACGCCTGCATCGATTCCAATTGCTGGTGTTTGCGCTCGATCAATTCCTCTAATTGCTGCCGCACCTCTGCGTTTTTTTCGTACTGAAGGCGCGCGCGTAGCGACTGCAACTCCTCCGGCGCCGTCTCGCGTTCCTGCGGCAACAGGGGATCGCGACGGTAAGCATCTAGTCGCATCGCCAACTGGTAGATATTGGCGATCCAATCGGCCAACTGATTGGCGGTGTCGTTTAAGCGGTCACGGAGCACGCTCGCATCCTGCTTCCCGATATGGGCCTCGATGCGCTGCTGGTATTCCAACGCGCGCTCGACCTCCTGGCGCAGGGCGAGATTTTGGATAGCGCGCGGGTTGAATCGTTCCTGGAAAAGTGTGAGGAGTACTTTCGCGTTGGTCTCCGCGTCCGTCAGACTGGAGATAGTGATAGCCGCCACACCCACACCGCCCAAGGCAAGCCATCCCCACGCCGGCAGAAAGGGGGCGGAGAAGATGCCAAGCCATTGGAAGGATGCCAAAATCAAGCTCAGCCCCAAAAGCACCGCGTTTTCCCAGCGGAAAAAGGCGTACTGGATAAGGGCGCTTTGGGCTTCTTTTTCTATTTCGGATCGAATATCGGTCATAGTGATTTAATAGTGTTTAGAAGTAGGTCGAGATGATCTTGTAGAGTTCTTCGATGTCGGTCTCGTCGGCGCGACGGAATTGCCCGTCGCCGATCTCGGCCATCCGTTGCAAGAGCTTTTCATCGGCGTGGTCGCCGAAGGCGATGGTGAAGATCACGACAGGGACGCCTTGCGCCTCGGCGCTCTCCCAGCGCCGGCGCAGCTCCGAAAGGGAGTGCCGGCTGTGATTTTCGTGGCCGTCGGTCATCACGACGATGGCGTTGATGGCCTCGGTATCGCCAATAGCCTGGAGCTTGGTGTAGGCTTCCCAGACGCCATCGACCAGGGAGGTCTCGCCCGTCGCCCGCAAGGCATCGATAGCGGCGCTCAACTCGCTGCGCCCGGTGTCGTCCAGCGCCTGAAGCGAGCGCAGTTCAGAGACATCGGTGCTGAAGGAGATTACCCCGATCTGGTCGCGATCCCCGCGCATTTGCTCGACGAAGGATTGCAACGCCTCCTGCGTGCGTGTCAGCTTCATCCCATCCATACTTCCGCTGGTATCGACGACCAGATAGACGTTGGTGGGGCGTTTGGTATACCACCAGACATTCTGCACCACTTCCACCACCTCGGCGGAGGGGATTTGGAGCGTCGTCTGCGGCTGCCGCCAATTGACGGCGTCGCTGGCCTCGAAGGGACTGCCCGCGCCATCTAATTGGATGTCCAAATCCGCCGGCCGATAGCCCACATCCAAGAGCTGCTTCTGCACTTCCTGGGTCATCAAATAGGCGGTGAAGGCCTGATAGGTGCGCCGTTGATTATCCGAGACCGGAAACTCGTCCGCTGCGCTCAACGTCAACAGCGCAAGCGGGTGATCGGCCCAGAGTGTGCCCTCGGCGGGATAGAGCGCGACGAGGCGATTGTCGGGATGCGTCTTATTCCAGGCGATGACGACTTGCTCTTGGGTCACGAAGGCGTCCAGAAAATCACGCCCCTCAGAATCCAGGCGCTGCACGATGACATCCTCGCCCTCGCCGTAGAAGCGCACGGTCGCTTCGACGTTGCGGACATACTCCAGGGTCGATTCGGCTGTCGCATCCTCCGGCGTCAGGCCGCGCGTCAGGCCGGCGCCGGCGTAAAACTCCGCCAGGGTCGCCAACAGCCCGCTGGCATGGCCGGTGCTGGGATGGTTCCACTTAAAGTTGGGGTTTTCTGTCGCCTGGCGCTGAATGTCCTCCCAGCCGACCGCTTGATCGGGCCAGCCTAAGTCGCGGGCGACATCCTCCCACGCCGCGATCACGACTGGACTGGTCGCATAGCGGATCGGGGTGTTGAAGCGCCGGTTGCCGATGGGGATAATCGTCTCCTCATCGTGCAACGACTCGCCCCGTTCCTCCGTCCAGCGGCGATCCAATTGGTTCAGCCAGAGGCTGCTATCGGGTGCGATGGCCTGGAACGTGGGACGATCTAAGCTCTCCTCGACCATCTTCTCCGGCGCCATCGCTACGGTGCGGATCAGCATCCGCGAGCCGTCCGGCGTCTCGCGCGTCTGGGCGTTGAATTGCTCGACCAGGCGATTGAAGGTCGGCGCCATCCCCGGCGAGACTGCAATCGTCAACTCGGCGGAAGAGCCTGCTCTTTCCCCCCCACTGATGGTCGCGCTCTGATCGATAGTGAAGAACGCGCGTCCTACAAGCAACATTCCGAGGCTACATAGACACAGGAGCGCCAGTCCCACCCCGCCGATGATCAGCCACAATTGAGATCGATTGTTCATCTGGAAATTATCCATACCTCACCCCCTCCCGATCCACCGCCTCAGTTGGCCACATTTAATTCGAACCACCGTAGCAGGGTGAGCAAGACCTCGCGATTCGGGCTGCGCATCGCGTCGCTGCGGGGAACAATGAATTCCACGCCGCGATCCTGCCACTTGATGAACAAACTCTCTTCCGTGGCGTCGACGGGTACGTTGGGGTTGGCGGGGCGCAGGCCATAGGCCAACGCCATCTCCTGTTGTTCTTGATCGAGCAAGAAGCGCTGGAACTCCAGCGCGGCGTTCTTCTCCAGCGCGCTGGTCTCCGGCCCCACCCAGACGGTGAAGGGGAAATCGAACCAGGTGACGTACTGGGGATAGTAAATGGAGAGCGGGTCATCCCAGCGGGTGAGGATGCCCTGCATATTCTGGAGGAGATCGCTTTCCAACAATTGCCCGCCATCGCCGACGCTGTAGCCGAAGAGCGCGAAATCCTCGGCGGTGTAGGCGCTGGCGCTGCTGAAATCGGTGACCGCGCCCATCAACTCCTCCAACCAGGCCTGGAATTCGGGGTTGGTCAGATCTTCGACGCCGATGTCGGTGCGTCCGTAGTACTCGCCGGCGGCGGCGATCATCGCCGCTAACCCGCCAGCGTTCTTATTGGGATTGGGCACTACCAGCTTGAAGTAACCCCACTCCGCCTGGCCGCCCAACTCCGGCCAGCCGCCTTTGGCGACGGCGGCATCGTGGATGGTGGTCCAACTGATCTCATCGAAGATCGATTCCAGCGCCTGCGCACGGCTCTCGTAGATGCCCCAGGTGAAGAGGCTGATGGCGATAGGTCGCGCGCGATATTCCCCATCGGTGAGGAAGACATCGCGCCCCAGTCGTTCCTTGTAGGAGGCGTTAGCCAACTCTACCAGGTAACGGCTGTCTGGAATCCAGACGGTGGGGAAGTCCGCCAGTTCGGCCTTCTGCGCCTCCGTCAGACCCTCCGGCGGGATATCCGTCTCCAGCGCGCCAAATTCGTTGCGATCCCACTGCCCCAGAGCGGAGAGGCCATCCATCGCGATCACCTCGACCTCGATGGGCACGCCCTCGATTTGGGGCGAGCTGGCGTTGAATCGCGCAGCCGATTCGCTCACCCACCGCTCTACCGGCAACGCCGTCAACACCCGCACGGTGAGCGCCTCGGGTCGATCCAAGGTAAGCTCCGTGTCTCCGGGCGTTTGATCGCCGGCCACGAGGTTCGCCACCACCGCAGCTCCAATAATCAAAAAGACAACGGCCAAAATTCCTGCAAAAATCCATCGCGTTCGGTTCATACTGTGCTTATGCCCCTCCTCCAATGCAGCGAAAGCGGTTCAGGGAACTCCAACGTTCTTAGTCATCCACTTTTTTACCCTTGCGAAGGTTAGCCTTAACATTTTAACAAGACCTCCGGCGCTGGACTATCGCGCTTTTGGCTTAAACGTTATCCCGCAACCTTCGCAAGGGTTGCTTTGGACTATTCTTCTATGCCCAGACGCTTCTTGCGGTCGGCCAATTTCGCGTCGATGGCGCTACTCTCCAGCACATCATCGATCTGCGATTCCAGGCTGGTCGCCCGCATTTCGGTGGCGACCGATGCCTTGTCCAGGCGCGAGCGGACGCTCTCCGCGATGCGGTTGATGTCGGAATCGCCTTCGCCCATCAGATCATCCAGACCCTTCATCGCATCGAGCGAGATTTCCTTGCTCTTGGCTAACTCCAACATCGACTGGACTTCGTCGCGCTGCTGCTTCATCGTCTCGAGCCGCGCCTCTAGCTTGACCTTAGAATCGAGCAGCTTTTTGTACTCGTTCACCTGGCGCTCGGCCTGCTCCTGATATGTCGTGATCAGGCGCTCAGTGCTGTTCAAGCGGCTCTGCGCCGCGACGGCGGCGGAATCATTGCCCTCCATCAAGAACGCATCGATGGCGCGATCCAGTTCTCCCTTCTTCTGCTCCATGTCATCGACCTTCCGCTTGAGGGAACGCGCCTCTCCTCCCACAGTCGCGGCGGCATCCTCTAGATCCGCCAGGTTATCCTCCACCTGACGGATATACTGATCGATCACTGCGATGTTGTTGCTCTGCAACGCCTTATCCACCAATGAATGGAGATTAGCCGAGATCAATGTAGAAACCTTTTCCAATAGTGACGCCATTTTTGTTACCTCCTCAGGTAAATATATGATTTTAACGGCTTGGAAATGAGTCGAAGGTGGGGGAAGCCACAGGCAGATGCCGACTATGGCTTAGGCCGTTCCAAGAAAATAAACCTCCCCAATACAAGCGAGCTTCCAAGCTTCCGGGGAAAAACATCCGGTTTGGAAGATTTTAAATTTTGGAACTACCTTAGTTCCATCACCTTGTACCTTAATCTACGATATTCCTCCAGGACGAGTTGCATCGGAAGATTCAAATTGGAGATGTGCCGTCGTGAATCCGCGTCCTTTGATCCACTAGAGAAGAAATGCGTCAGCCTATTCTGAGGAAATCAGATTCAGTATAACACGGAGAACCCCGCAGGTCAAATGTTTCGCAGTTAAACTTGAAGAGATTTAAGTGTATTTGCGGTAATTTTTCCTTCATTTTGCACTTGCCAACTTTAGCATTCTGAGTATAATAGCACGTAGATTAAGCTGTTCCAGATGCTGGAACTTTTAAGCCACCCTAGCTCAGCAGGTAGAGCAGTCGCTTCGTAAGCGACGGGTCGTCGGTTCGAATCCGACGGGTGGCTCACACAGAGGCCCCAAATTGGGGCCTTTTTTGTAGGGAACTATGCAACGATCAATGACAACTCAACAACCGTATGTCATAGGGAGGGTATGGGCCTGGCTGAGCGAAGATCGACGCTTCTTGGAGATTTTCGCGGCCCTGGTGATTATTCAACTGCTCATCCTTCTGTTGCCTCAAGCTCCCGTCTCCCCTGCCAATCATCTTATTTACACCCGCTGGCTGGCCGAGCAACGGCTCACCCTGGGACGTTGGACGGATTTCCTATCAACGCTGCAACTCCTCTCCTTGCGATCCTCGCTCTGGATGCGCGGCGCGTTGGCGCTGCTCGCCCTGGTGTTGGCCGCCCATGTGGACGCCTTCACCAAAGCGTGGCCCGATGTGACGTTGGGCGTTCGAGCGCGACGCTTCTTGCCCGTGGCCGGCGGGGTATTGATCCTCCTCGGATGGGGGATGCACACGCTCTGGGGCTGGACGGAGTCGGACCTTACGGCCTGGCCGGCGTCGTCCCTTGAAATTCCCTCTCAGGAGATCACACTATCGCCGCCCCATCATTTTGCGCTCTGGCATGGCGTCTATGGCCTCTATTTAATCCCGGAAGGGCGCAGCTTGGGCGTGGAGGTGGAGGCGAGCGCGGAGGACGGCGCGCCGCTGGAGCTTCTTCCCTCCCGCCGCGAGGAACCCCGACAGCAACTTTCGCTCGTGCTCACTGCCACCGCGCCAGACGCCTACTTCGCGCTGCCTGAGGCAGAGTATGTCTTTCGATTGAGCTATCTCGTCGATGCCACAGCATTGCAAGTCCAGGCCTATCGGAGCGCCAGCGGGGAACTACTCACCGAGGCGATCTTAGACGATGATGGCGCGCTTGCGATTGACAAGGGCAACGACAAGGGAGATGCGGTGCAGCTTAGCTTCAGGATATTCAACATCCCGCAATTCGACGCGGTCTATAATCCCGGCGCGCCCTTCGAGGCGGTGGGATTGGGACTGTTGGGGATTGGAAGCCTGCTCCAGCAACTACGGCCTGCGCTCGCGAGGGCGATCTCATCGGAGGAGAGCGCATCTTCCCCACAGGAGGAAGAGGAACTTAACACAGAAGAGGAAACGGCAGAGACATAATCCAAATTCCCAAGGAGAGGGGCATGCAAACGATAGCACAGCACAGCATCATTATTGGCGTAGCGGGCGGCACGGGGTCAGGTAAGACCACGGTCGCCCATCGTATTTTGGATCGTGTGGGGGCAGAGAATATCGCTTACGTCCCGCACGATGCTTATTACAAAAGCTTAGATCATCTGACGTCTGAAGAGCGCGAAATCTATAACTTCGATCATCCCGACGCATTGGAAACCTCATTGATGGTGGAACATCTGAAAAAGTTGCGCACCTATCAGTCCGTTGATATTCCGGTTTATGATTTCAAGTCCCACACGCGCACCGGCGAGAAATTGCGCGTGAATCCGGCGCCCATTATTTTAGTCGAAGGGATCTTGATCTTCGCGGAGCCGGAGCTGAAAGCCCTGTTTGACGTCAAACTCTTTGTGGATACCGCCGCCGACATTCGCCTGATCCGCCGGCTCCAGCGCGATGTGCAAGAGCGTGGGCGCACCTTCGAGTCGGTCATCAACCAGTACCTGCGCACCGTCCGCCCGATGCACTTGGAGTTCGCGGAGCCGAGCAAGCGCTACGCCGACGTGATCATCCCGGAAGGCGGCTACAACGAGGTCGCGATGGAGATGGTCGCGGCGCGCATTCGCGGCCTGCTAGAAGAGCGTGGCGCTTCTTCATAATCCTCATAATCTTCCTTCTGCCACCAACTCCTTTTGGCTTTATCTGCTTTATCCGCCAGGGCTTTCCCATTCTCGTTCCAAGGGGATCGATAGATCCCCGTTTTGCTTACGCAAGTTGAAAGCACGTTCAAAATATGCCCCAGAGGCGCGGATTTGACAATCCCCTTGGAGAGAATGGGATATAATTGCAAATTGGGAAAAACCTATTTATCTGCTGATTGGTCTTTTCGCACTATCAGAGTGTGGTAGAATGAATGCGTTGAGCCACAATCATCCATCAAGCAGAAAGCATAGGGGGTTATGATGAGAGAAAATGTGAGGATTCATCCCACCGCCGACGTCTCCGATGATGCCGAGATCGGCGCCGGGACGATGATCTGGCATCAGTGCCAGGTGCGCGAGCGCGCGCAGATCGGCGAAAAGTGCGTTTTGGCGAAGGGCGTCTACGTGGACTTTGAAGTCCATCTTGGCGACAACGTCAAGGTGCAGAATTACGTCTCGATTTATCACGGCGTGACTATCGAGGACGGCGTCTTCATCGGCCCCCACGTCTGTTTCACCAACGACAACTTGCCCCGCGCGATCAACGCCGATGGCTCGCTCAAATCCGCCGACGATTGGGTGCTGGGCCGCATCCGTGTTAAGCGCGGCGCGGCATTAGGCGCCAACTCGACCATCCTGCCCAAGGTCGAGATCGGCGAATGGGCCTTGGTCGGCTCCGGATCGGTGGTCACCAAGGATGTGCCGGATTATGGCCTGGTGGTCGGCAATCCGGCCCGGCTCATCGGCTTCGTCTGCCCCTGCGGACAGCGTCTCGTCGAAGGCGAGATCGAAGGCGAGATGATGGCGGCTCGCTGTCCAGACTGCGACGCAGTCATCCACATTCCATTAACCCTTTGGAGGAAAGTGTCATGATTTCAATTGCCAGTCCCTTAATCGGGGATGAAGAGAAGCAAGCGGTTTTGGAGGTCTTAGATTCCGGCATGTTGGCGCAAGGCCCGCGCGTCAAGGCCTTTGAGGAGGCCTTCGCCGAGATGTGCGGCGTCGAGCACGCAATCGCGACGAGTAGCGGGACGACAGCGCTGCACATCGCGCTGCTGGCCCATGGCATCGGCCCCGGCCACGAGGTCGTCACCACGCCGTTCACGTTTATCGCCTCCGCCAATAGCATCCTGTTCACGGGCGCCAAACCAGTCTTCGTCGATATTGACCCCGTGACCTTCAATATCGATCCCGCCCAGATCGAGGCGGCGATCACGCCCCAGACCAAGGCGATCATGCCGGTGCATCTCTTTGGCTTGGTGGCGGATATGGCCCCCATTTTAGAGATCGCTGAAGCGCACGATCTGGTCATCATCGAGGATGCGTGCCAATCCCACGCGGCGGAGTACAAGGGCAAGCGCGCCGGCTCGTTCGGCACGGGGACCTTCTCGCTCTATCCGACGAAGAACATCACCTCGGCGGAGGGCGGCATGATCACGACGGACGACGACGAGATCGCGACGAATTGTCGCGTCATCCGCCAGCATGGCATGCGCCGGCGCTACTATCACGACGAGTTGGGCTTCAACTTCCGTATGACGGACGTCCACGCCGCCATTGGCCTGGCGCAGTTGCAGAAGCTCGAGCAGTTCAACGCCGCGCGCATCGAAAATGCCCACTATCTGAGCGAGCATCTGGAGGGCGTCATCACGCCGGTCGTGCCAGAGGGACGCATCCACGTCTTCCATCAATACACCATTCGCGTCTCCGATGGTCGCCGCGATGATCTCATCGATCATCTCCACGAGAACGACATCGGCTGCGGCGTCTACTACCCCGTTCCGATCCACAAGCAAACCTTCTACGTCAACGAGTTGGGCTACGACGAGACCTTCCCCGAGGCTGAGCAGGCCGCCGAGGAGGTGCTCTCCCTGCCCGTGCACCCCGCGCTGACGCAGGACGATTTGGACAAGATCATCGAGACCGTGAACGGCTTTATGGGGTAAGGGGCTATGTCCCCCAATCTGGATCTCGAGGCGCTGCGAGCGGTCTTCCGGCGCTATCCCGGTATCCGAGCCGTCTACCTCTTCGGCTCCCACGTCACCGGGCGGGTGCATCAGGAGAGCGACTTGGATCTCGCCATCGCGCCGCGCACATCCCAGATGCACGAGAGAAAACTGGACATCTTAGCCGATCTTGTGCGCGCGGGATTTGACCACGTCGATCTGATTTTTTTGGATATCGACGATCTGGTGTTAAAATACGAGGCGGTGCGGCACAATTGCCTCATCTATCGGACCGAGGATTTTGATCGCGGCGCCTTATATTCCAAGATCGTGCGCCAGTATTTGGATTTTTTGCCATATTTAGAGGTTCAACGCGCGGCTTACAAACGGAGGATTTTAGGACAGCATGGTCAGGAAAGAAGTGCTTCGCAAACGCCTGAACAAATTAGATGAACATCTGGAGATTCTCCGCCGCCTCCAACGCTATGATTTCGAGACCTTCACCAACGATCCAGAGCACTACGGCAGCGCGGAACGCTTTTTGCACTTGACCATCGAAGCCCTCATCGACATCGGGAATCACCTCGTTGCCGATTTGGCACTGGGCACGGTCAACAGCTACCGCGATATTCCCGACATTCTGGCCGAGCAAGGGTATATCGAGCCTGAGTTAGCCGCGACGTGGATCAAGATGATCGGATTTCGGAATGTCCTGGTTCACGAATATCTGGATATTGATCGCCGTATTGTGTACGACATATTGCAGACACGTCTGAGAGATTTTGAAGCTCTCCGGCAGGTCTTCGCTCAATTTCTATAGACAATTTTACACAATCAAAATGGAGTCGAATGTATGACTGTAACACCTTTGAAAGCCGCCGTCATCGGCGTGGGATCGATGGGGCGCCATCACGCGCGCGTCTACACACAGATCTCACAGACCACCTTGGTCGGCGTGGCCGATGCCGACACAGCGACGGCTGAGCGCATCGCTACGCAGTATAGCGTCCCGGCCTACACGGATTTTGAGGCGCTATTGACCGAACAGAAACCGGACATCGTCACCGTGGCCGTCCCCACCCGCTATCATCACGACGTCGCGACGCGCGTGATGGAAGCTGGGGCGGATGTCCTCATCGAAAAGCCCATCGCCGCGACGGTTGCGGAGGGCCAGGCCCTGATCGACCGCGCGCAGGCGCTGGAGCGCAATTTGATGGTCGGGCACATCGTGCGCTTCAGCCCCACCATCCAGGCCCTGAAGCAGCGCATCGCACAGGAGGATCTGGGCAAGATCTTCCAGGTCTCCTGCCGTAGAGTTGGCCCCTTCCCGGCGCGCATCCGCGATGTCGGCGTGGTGGTCGATCTGGCCCCGCACGACTTGGACGTGATGCGCTTCATCACCGGCGCCGAGCCGATCCGCGTCTTCGCCGAGATCGAGCAACAGATCCACACCGATCACGAGGATCTTATCTCCGCGCTCATCCGCTTCGATAATGGCATCACGGGAATGTTGGACATCAACTGGCTGACCCCGCGCAAGGTTCGCGACGTCACCGTGTTGGGAGAACACGGGATGTTCTTAGCCGACGATCTGACGCAAGACCTCTTCTTCTACGAGAACGCCGATGCCAGCGAGTTGGGGTGGAACCACTTGAGCATGCTTAAGGGTGTCAGCGAGGGCAAGATGATCCGCTATCCCATCCAACGCTACGAGCCGCTGCGCGCCGAGCTTGAGGCCTTCGCCGACGCGGTGCTCGCAGGCGATCCGATGCCCGTCACCGGCGAGGACGGCTTAGCCGCGTTGCAACTCGCCCTATCTTTGGTAAAATCAGGCAATGAAGGGAAAATCATCTCAGTCTAATGCAATCAAATAACTTGATGACACAATTAGAAGAGAAGATCGCGCATCAAACCGCGCGTCTGGCCGTGATTGGGTTAGGCTACGTAGGTCTGCCCGTCGCGTGCCTGTTTGCCGAGGCGGGTTTCGATGTAATCGGCGTGGATATTGACGCTGCGCGGGTAGATGCTCTCAATCAAGGTATCTCGCCAATCGATGGCCAGGAACCTGGACTCGAGGCGCTGCTCAAAAGGGTCGTCGCCTCTGGCCGATTCCAGGCGACGACCGATTACGACCAACTGCGGGCGTGCGACATCATCACCATCAGCGTCGAGACGCCGGTGGATGAACAACACACGCCTCGCTACGTCGCCTTGCGCAGCGCCCTGCGCGATCTCGGCCCGGTGCTCAAAGAGGGGGCGCTTGTCATCGTCGAATCGACCATCGCGCCGGGGACGATGGCCCAATTGGTCAAGCCGATCTTAGAGGAAAGATCGGGGCTGCGGATGAACGAGGGGTTTTATCTGGGCCACTGCCCGGAGCGCGTGATGCCGGGCAAGCTGCTGGCGAACCTACGGGGCGTGAGCCGCGTCTGTGGCGGGGAGACGCCGGAGACGGCAGAGACGATGATCGCGCTCTATCGACACATCGTCCAGGCCGACTTAGATCCAGCGGATTGCGTCACGGCGGAGCTGGTCAAGACCACCGAGAACGCCTACCGCGATGTGAACATCGCCTTCGCCAACGAGGTCGCGCTCATCTGCGAGGCCGTCGGCGGCGATGTATGGCGCGTGCGCGAGCTGGTCAACAAATCGCCGGGACGCAACATGCTCTATCCCGGCGCCGGCGTGGGCGGCCATTGCATCCCCAAGGATCCGTGGCTGCTTTCGTATCAGGCGCGTGAGCAAGGCGTGCCCGTCCGGCTGATCCCGGCCTCGCGCGCGGTGAACGAATCGATGCCGCTGCACATGGTTGAGCTGGTGGAGGATGCGCTGGTGGAAGCTGGACGTGACCTCGCCAGCGCGAAGGTGCTGGTGCTCGGCTATGCCTATCTGGAGAACAGCGACGACACCCGCAATTCCCCCAGCGCAACGTTAATCGCGGCCCTGCGCGTGCGCGGCGCCGAGGTGGTGATCCACGACCCTTATGTGGAAGGCTACCAAGGCGATGTGATCGAGATGGCCGAGGGCTGCGACGCTGTCGTGGTGATGGTGAAGCACAATGTGTATCAGCAGTTGGATTGGGCGTCGTTGCGGGCG
>CAZCAI010000108.1:0-17230 GCA_964496595.1 uncultured Anaerolineales bacterium | reverse complement strand
GATAGCCGCTACTACAAGCTCCAGCTCGGGCCGCTGATCCGCCGCGAGCCGCCGATTCCCAGCCTGCGCTGGCGGCGCGTGACTTTTATCCAGACGACGTGGGATCGCTTCACGGCCGCCGAGGAGATCAACGATCTCTACGCCTCCGGCGCGGATGGGCTGTACGTGACGCTCAAGGAGAGCGGCTTTTTCCCGGAGCGCGAGTATCTCATCCGCGAGGCGGGCGGGAGCTATACCGCCGACCTGGCGATCCCTTGCCGGGATGGCGTCGTCACGGTGGTGCTGGGGGAGGGGCCGGCGCCCGCCGACGCGATTCGCAGCGCCGATGCGGACGCGATCCAGGACGCGGTCTCGCGCCTGGGCGGCCCGAAATCCCCGTGATCTCGAACCCTTGCGAAGGTTCCCTACGGGTCTTGAAACCCAAAGATGCAATGCTCAGCACAAGATCGTTGAGCTAAAAAGGCTCTTGATAACCTTCGCAAGGATGCGTCAGAGTCGTTCCTCAAACCAGCCGCTGATGTGCTCCAGGCGGGCGATGCGGCGGTCAGTGCGACCCACGCGCGAAAGGCCATGCGGTTCCTCCGGGAAGAGCACCAACTGGGTCTCGACGCCCTGGGTTTTGAGCGCGACGAAGAGCTGCTGGCCTTGTTCCAACGGGCAGCGCAGATCGCGCTCGCTGTGGATGACTAAGGTCGGCGTGGTCGCGCCATCCAAGTGCTTGAGCGGCGAGTATTCCCACAGTTGCTCGATGCTCTCGTAGGGCGGGCGGTCGCCCCAGGGCTGTTGGAAGACCCAGTTGGCGTCGCTGCTGCCCCACATGCTGATGCAGTTCACGACGCTGCGCTGCGCCACCGCCGCCGCGAAGCGATCGGTGTGGCCGATGATCCAGGCGGTCATGTAGCCGCCGTAGCTGCCGCCGGTGACGCCCATCCGCTCGGTATCGATGTAGGGGCGCGCGGCTACCTCATCCGCCCAGACCATGAGATCCGCGTAGTCTTTCGTCCCCCATCCGCCCCAGATGGCCTTGGCGTGTTCCTCGCCGTAGCCGATGCCGCCCCGGGGATTGCAGAAGTAGACGACGTAGCCCTGCGCCGCCAGGTAGAAGAACTCGTGCATGAAGAAGTTGCCATACTGCGCCAGCGGCCCGCCGTGAATCTCCAAAATCGAGGGGTAGCTCTGCTCCGGATCGAAGCCGGGCGGCGTGAGAATCCAGCCCTGGAGGTCGTTGCCATCCGGCCCCTTGAACCACACCTCTTCGATTTGGCCGAGATCGACCTCGTCTAAGATCTCCGCGTTGAGGTGCGTGAGTCGTGTCTCCTCGCCAGTAGCCACATCGAAGCGCCAAATCTGCCCCGGATCGAACATCTCCCCTCGGAAGTAGGCCAGCGTCTCGTGCGCCGCGTCGAAATCATAAGCGCCGACGGCGCCCGGCCCGCCGATGACGGTCGTCATCTTGGGCGCGGCGGCCTCGTCCTCCGCCAGTTCGATGGCGTGGAGCGTGGTGTTGCCGTGGTGAGAGATCTGGATATAGAGCCGCCGGCCATCCGGCGCCCAGGTCGGCGGGAGCTTCTCCGCGCCGCCCAGGTCGTTGAGCGTGAAGGTGGAGATCGTCCTATCGTAATCGGCGGTGAGATTGCGTGCCCGCTTTTTGTTTTCCGCCTCGATGGGGACGATCCACAGCTCATCGTTCTTCCACCAATCGCTGACGCCATCGCGCCCGATGTAGGCGATCCACGCGCCATCCGGGGAGACGCTGGGCAGCTCTTTCGGCCCGACGGGCGTGGGGATGCGACGCATCTCGCCGCCCGCCGCCGGGATGACGTAGAGATCGACTTTGTCCGGTTCCAGGTCGGGTTCAGGCTGGCGATTCGACATAAAGACGACCGCTTCGCCATCCGGCGTCCAGGCCGGGTGAACCTCGTCGTACTGATCGCTATCGGTGAGCTGGGTCGCCTCGCCGGTCGCAACGTCGATGCTCCAGAGATGCCAGCGCTCCTTGGGGAAGTAGCCCTTGCCATCCAACGAGTAGCGCACCCGGTCGATCTGGCGGTAGACCACGCCGAGTTCCTTCTTTTTCTCGTCGGCCTCGCGCTCCAGCACTTCTTCGTCCTTCTTGCGGAACTGGCAGAGGATGCGCGAGCCATCGGGCGACCAGGCGAAGCGCTCGAACTCGCCTTTCATATCGGTGAGCGCCCGCGCCTCGCCCCCGTCGGCCGGGATGAGATAGATCTGGAATTGCTTCTCGTCCTGGCGATTCGAAAGGAAGGCGATCCGGCGGCCATCGGGCGACCACGCGGGCTTGATGTCGGTCTGATCCCCCACGGTGAACGGTTGGGCGTCGCCGCCCGCGGTCGGGATCAGCCAGAGATTGCAGTACTTCTTCTCCGTCTCCTGATCGACGCGCTGGACGGCGTAGATGACGCGCGAGCCATCCGGGGAGAGATCCAAGCCGGTGATGAGCTTGAATTTGTACAAATCATCCGCCTGGATGCGACGAGTTGGTTGCTTCTTAGCCATAGTTTCCTCCTCTTAAAAATGAGTTGAAGGTTATAAGTTGAAAGTTAAAAGTTAGCAGACGGCCTTGGATTCTGTCAGGCCCAGGCGGCCGCCGGAGAGGCGATACAAGAGGCTATCCCAGGTGTTGCCCATGTAGTTGCCGGCGCTGATCATCCGCAGCACGATCTCGATGGCCTGGGTCTTTTCCTCGCCGTAGGTCACCACGATTTTCTCGCGCGCCTCCGGGTCGGGATCGCCGGCGGTATCCGCCCAATGCTCCGCGTAGAGCAACGCGGGCCGCTCCTCCGGCGGGCACGCATCGAACTCACCCGCTAGCAGACCCTCAACTTCCTCCGCCGAGAGGCCGTCCGTCAGGGCGCTTTTGGCGTGATAATGCGCGCAATAGCGGCACTCGTTCACCTGCGTCACGGCCAACATCAGCCGGTGACGGAAGGCCGGGTCGATGATCTCCATCGCCTGATGCACCTCCTCGCGATGATCGACCATAAAGCGCACGTCGGCCACCAGTTCGTCGAGACCGTCGTAGGTGCGCTTGCGGAACTTCTGCATATCCAAGGTGCGCAGATCGCGCAGCCAGCGCCCGATGACATAGAGCAACTCGCGCGGCATGATGCGCGAGAGCGCGACAAGGGCCTGATAGCCCACGCCGGGAACGGAGATCACGTGGCCGGCCGCCAGATCACGCAGCCCGTGGGCGGCCACCGTCTCCGCCGACATCCAGACGAAGTCCGGGAGGCGGCCCGCGTTGACGTGGGCGTGATCCGCGAACTCGGTGCGGGTGAAGCCGGGGCAGAGCGTCATCACGCGGACGCCGGTTCCCATCAGCTCTTGGTGAAGCGCCTCGGTGAAGGCATTGATGTAGGCTTTGGTTCCGCTATAGTTCACGCTGCCGGCGATGGGATAGAAAGCGCTCACCGAGGAGACGTTGAGGATGCCGCCCGCGCCGCGCGCGATCATGCCGGGCAGCGCGGCGCGTGTCAAGCGCACGGGCGCGACGACGTTCACGTGGATCATCGTATGCTCGGCCTCGAGGTCACCCGTGGCGAAATCGTCATCGATGCCGAAGCCGGCGTTGTTGATCAGCAGGGTCAACGCCTCCGAGGCGGCGATCCGCGCCTCGACCTCGGCCAAGGCGACGGCGTCGCCCAAGTCGGCGGGCAGCACTTCCGCCGCGATGTTGTGGGCGTCCTTCAATTCGGCGGCCAGCGCGCGCAGGCGCTCCTCGCGCCGCGCTACCAGGATCAGATCGTAGCCCTGGCGGGCCAGCAGCCGCGCAAACTCCGTCCCGATCCCGCTGGAGGCGCCCGTGACCAGCGCCGTGGGCCGCTCCTCCGCCTGCGAGCCGGGCAACGGCGCCTCGCGGCGCGCGCGCTGCCACCACAGCCATCCGGCCAGCGCGCCCAGGCCCATCCCCCATCCCAACCAAGTTTTTCGCGATATTGTCATACGACCTCCCTTGTATCTTGTATTTCTTTCCACACCAATCGATCAAAACCCACAGCGACCACGACATAGGCACGCAAATGCAATTTCTCTCCGTAGATCTCGCATAGCGTCTCCCAATAATCCAACACTTTCGAACGCGCCGCCGCGAACGCATCCTGCACAGCGGAGAGTGCGCGAAGGTCATTCTCGCTCAACGCGCGCACTTGCTCCCCCGTGAGATCGTTTTTCCTCAATGCCACATACTTGAATTCGATCAAGATATCCAGCAGCTCATATTCACGCATATCGGGACGCACGATCATAACCAGATCCACATATTCACGCTCCAAGGCAGGTTCAGAATCCATGATATAGAAGGTATCGTTGAAGAGAAGAGTTAGAAAGAGCGTCTTGATCGTCAACTCGTTCGTCCACCGATAATCCCGGTTATCGAATGCTTTGAGATATGTCTGGACCATAAAATCGCACAGTGGTTGCATTTCGCCCCTTTGATAAAGCGCGCGCGCCACCTGGTAAGCTTTCTCCTGAACCCAACTATCGGGCAACAACATCTCCCTGATCCGCTCGACATACAAGCGCTGGATGACCAAATTGGGGATTTGAAAGATCAGTTCTCCATAGGCGTTGCGCTCTCCTGATAAGGTCAAGACACCAAAGTAGTAGAGCAGGGATGCCATAAAGGTTCGGTCATGGGTAGCTTGAAGCACATCTTTCACCCCGAAGCGGTCGCTCAACTCGGCAATGGTTAATGGCTGCTGCTCATCCAAGGCCGCCGAGACCACGTGCTCGCCGTGGGGCAGGCTCGCCACATACGCGATCTTCCCGCGATCCATCACCAGGTTGGTATCCAAGATGCGCCGGGGATACTGACACCGTCGTTGAAAGTAACCCATAAAATACAGCACCATCGTCGGATTGTAGAGCGTCTCTGATTCATCATAGGTGAAACTGTAGCCATCATAAAAACGTCGCATCATCTCTAAGGCTTCCGAGGCTTTCCCCGATGGGGCGTCGCACGCAATCGCAATTTTTTGGATAGTGGGGGCAATTTCATGCTCCCAAAAGCCACACAAATCGTTGAACTCCGGTTCGAGGTACATATCCTTAGCGATATTGAATCCGCTGGTGATGTCGCTCATCACGACGGGCGAGACGCCAGTGATGAACACCCGGTCGATCCCCCGGCCTTCCGTGCCATCCTTGACCGCCTTGAAGAGCGTCTTCAACAACCCTTCGCCTTCCACCAAGCCCTGATAGCGCTGCTGACTATCGGACAGGCCTGCCATCAAAACCTCGTTGGCAAAGTTATCATACTCATCAATCAACAGATAGATATCGTAAGGCATGGCTTGCGCCGCAGTTAAGGTAGACTCCAATGATGCAATCGCATTATCGGGGTTGAATTCAATATCAAATGGCAACAGATCGTGATATCGCCGCGCAAAGCTTTTCAATCGAGCGTTCAGATGGTCATATAACGCCGATTTGATTTCCGTGATGTCACCTTGTGTGGCGACAAGGGAAAAGTTCCATTTAAGAATGAGATATTGATTATGCTTGGGCGTGGGCTGCTGTCCGACCGCCAGATGCCCAAACAACTGCTCGAACTCATCCGCTTTGGCGACATCATAGTAGTTCTCCAACATCGAAAGTAAGAGGCTCTTGCCAAAACGTCGTGGGCGCAGAAAGAGCAACACCTTACTGAAGTCCTCAATCACAGGGATATACCCCGTGCGATCCACGTAGAAATAGCCGCTGGTGATCACATCGTAAAAATTAGCGTTGCCATACGGAAATTTCATCCCGCGCCTCCTCGCGTGTGGCTTCCCAAAGATGCATTCAGCTTCATTATACTCTAGAAGCAGGGTTAGAGCATCTGGATGAGTTTCACCTTTATGATATAGATTCATCCTTAGAGAGTTGCATGTTCCCTCACTTCTGATGTAAAATGAGTGCAAGACAGCACAAAACGCACGACGTACCCCCTAACTAATCAAAACACGAAAGGAGTAGCCTTATGCCCAGCAAACTTGGTATTCACGGGATTATGTCCGATCAAATTCCCAGCACTGTGCGTCAAATCACGGCATCCGGCGCGGTGATGACCACGGTCAAGGCCGTCGAAGGTATCGGATGGCTCAAAGACATCAAGGCGATCAGCCCGGAGACGGTGACCGTCGGGCGTTACATCCGCGGCGATGGCGACATCGACGTGGAAGGCCCGCCCTTGGATGGCGATCTCCGCGAGACCGCGCAGCGCGTGATGGACAGTCTGCTGCACAAATGGGCGCCGCATCGCGAGTATGTGGACTATTGGGAAATCACCAACGAGCTTGATCCGCCCGGCGTGGAGGGCCATCGCAAGTTCGCCCATTTCTTCCGTCACTGCATCGATATCGCCGACGCGGAGGGTTACAAACTGGCCCTCTTCTCCTACAGCTTAGGCGTGCCCGAATGGGAGGAATGGGAGGCCATCGTCGAGACCGAGGTCTTCTCCCTGGCCAAAGCGGGCGGCCACACGCTCTCACTGCACGAGTACGCCTACCCAATGGATACGTGGTTCGGCGAGCCACTGCCCGGCCAGCCCACCTACCCGGATCGCGGCCCGCTCGCCTGCCGCTATCGCTGGCTCTACGAGGATTTCCTCAAGCCGCGCGACGAGGTGATCCCCCTCTTCATCACGGAGGCAAATTTAGCGCGCGATCTACCGCTGGTCACAGAAGAAGAGTGGATGGAGCAACTGGCCTGGTACGATGCGCGGCTGCGCGAGGATTATTACGTCGTCGGCGCGCATCTCTTCACGCTGGGCAGCGGCGGCGGATGGGCCAACTACGAGTTCACCGAGTGGCTCCCATCCCTGATTCAGCACATCATCAACTTGAAAGATGTCCAAGATCCGACGTGGCCCGATAAAGATGAGGATGAAGAGGAAGAGATCACGCCGCCGCCCCCTTCCTCGCCGCCGAGGCCCAAACCCCCTGTCGAGCCGCCCAGAGACGAGGTCGGCCCCGTCTTCCCCCGCCCCATTGATGACAAACCGCGCCCGCCTCAGCCCCTCCCGCCCGAAGGCAAACCCGGCGACGCTCGCCAGACGCACTATCTGCTGCTGCCGCCCGACGCGGATCAACGCTGGGAAGCAGCGTGCCAACGCTACGGGGAGGTCTTCGGAGTAGCCATTATCCGGCAGCCCAATGAGGTAGCCTGTCACGCCCAGCCCCGCCAATGCGCCATCACCATCGTCAACCCGGAGGCTTGGAGGAAGGATATACAAACATTCTTCGCGCAGCGCTACCCCGGCCTGCGCGAAGATCCACTCCAGGTGGAGACGCCGGATGAGTTGCACGAGATTCTCCAGTGGCGTGTCGTCGCCAGAGAGCGCTTCGGGTAAGATCGTCGGGATAGCAAGCAAGTCGAGCCGCGATGGTCCGTGCTGGATACCATCGCGGCTTTTTTTCGTGCGCGGGGCCTTTGCGAAGATCAGGGCTTTATCGTTTTCCGTTGTTTTTCATTGGCCTCATGTTATACTTGCCCCATATATGCTTAACCTGACGATAAAGGACATCAACTGAGATGAATCTCTGGCGCGGCGCGCCTCCCTACACACAGAAGATCGCGGCCGGGGTGGCCGTGGCTCTGCTCTGGCTGTGGGCCACCGCGACGCGACGCGAGGTTCCGCGCCGCGCGATACTCATCGGCGTCTGGGCGATCACCTTAGCAGCCTTGATCGGCGGGCGGGCGGGCTACATCCTGGAAAACCAAGCCCACTTCCGGCAACATCCGGGCGCCATCTACGACCTGCACCGCGCCGGCGGGCTGCACGGCCACGGCGCGTGGATCGGCGGGCTGATCGCGCTGGTGATCTGGAGCCGGGTCACATCGCAGGGCTGGCGCGCCGGCAGCGATCTCTTCGCAGCGCCCGCGCTGCTCGTCGCGGCGAGCGCGTGGGGGGCGTGCGCGCAGGCAAAGTGCGCCTGGGGCCGCGCGATGTGGCAAGCGCCGCCGCTCGTTCGCTGGCTGATCGTCGACCTGCCCGACCAATATCACACCATCGAGCCGCGCTACGCCGTGCAGTACATCGGCGCCGCCTGGGCCGCGATCCTGGCCTTAGCCAGCCTCGCGATGCACAGGCGCGAGCGGTGGCTGCTGCCCATCTACTTCGCGGGCGCGGCGGCGCTCTCCCTGCTCCGGGCCGATCCAACGCCTACGTGGCCTATGTTGCAACCCTGGCGCAGCGACACGCTGTTGTCGCTGCTGTTGGCTTTTCTATTGCTGGGGCTGAATGTTCTCCAGCGAGCTTATAATACAATCGAGGTGCTATGACCTATCAAACCGAGGTAACACCCGCAGAATCTTATATTGTCGATCAACTCCGCGCGGCGCTCGCCGGCCTGATGACCGTCGAGGCGATCACCGTGCAAACCAACGACGCGAAGCCGCACGTCCAATTCGCCGGCACGTTCCCCAACAACGATCCGGCCGCGATCTTCGATGAACTCGAACGGCGCTTTGAGCGGCTGGGCTACACACCGCAGGTCGTTCATCCGCAGGATGAAGAGGAGCAGGCCCCAGAGAACAACCTCCTCATCCTCCACGCGCTGCCCGTCGTGGCCGATAAGAAGACCGGCAACCACGCCGTCAACGCGGTGTTGTTTGTGCTTACCGTGCTCTCCGTGCTGATCACGGGCGCTTTTCAGGAGCACGTGGACATCTTCGCCCATCCGGGGCAAATCTGGCGGGGCTGGCCCTTCGCCGTCACCCTGCTGGGGATTCTCACCGCGCACGAATTGAGCCACTACTTCGTGGGCCGCCGGCACGGATCGCCGGTCAGCCTGCCCTACTTCATTCCCCTGCCGCTGCTGAGCATCTTGGGCACGATGGGCGCCGTGATCGTCCAGCGCGCGCCGATGCGCAGCCGCAAGGCGCTCTTCGATATCGGCGCGGCCGGCCCCATCGGCGGCCTCATCGTCGCGATCCCGCTGCTCCTCATCGGCCTGATGCTCTCCGAAGTCGGCCACCCCAGCGAATTCATGCCCATTGATGAGAATACCGTGCTTTCGCAGGAGGGCAATTCGCTCCTCTATCTGGGCAGCAAATACCTCGTGTACGGGGAGATTCTGCCCAACGAGGAGGACGAGGATGTGTGGCTCTCGCCGCCCAGCCCCGGCGGCACGGTGGCGTTTGCCGCGTGGGCCGGGCTGTTGGTCACCTCGCTCAACCTCTTCCCCGTGGGCCAATTCGACGGCGGCCATATCGCCTACGCGATGTGGGGCCGCAAGGGTTGGAAGGTCGCGCGCGGCTTTATGGCCCTGATGTTCGCCTGGGGCGTCTTTCTCCTCACCGTGATGGGCAACGTCGCCGGCACAACGTGGATCGTCTGGGGCGGCATCAGTATGCTGATGGGGCCGCGCCATCCCCCGCCCCTCAATGATGTGACGCCCCTGGATCGCAAGCGCAAACTCGTGGGCTGGCTGCTCGTCATCATCTTTATTTTGATTCTGACGCCGATTCCGTTGATCACGAAGCAACCGTAACGCGCAAGGGGCAAAAAGATACCAAGGAGGCACATCATGCCAAGGCAACCAGCTTCGGAGGCCATCAATCGCACAGATTCCTCGGCGGTGGCGATGCGCGCAGCCGCCGCGACGTTGCGAGATGAATTCATCGATGTGTGGGATGTGGGGACGTGGCAGCAGCGAGCGCTCAATCTGATCGCGAAAGGCGGCCAGCGCGCCACGAACGCCGCCATCGAGCGCTACGTCGCCGCCTCGGGCATCGATCCCGCCCTGGCGCGGCGCATCACGACGAAGACGTTAGCTTCGTGGGCCACGTCGCTCTATCGCGATGTCAGCGGGCCGCTGGATGCGGTGATCGTTGGGGCGCCCAACGGCGGCGTCACGCACCTGGCCACGGCGATGGGCGCGCCCTTCCTCTCGCAGCACTTCCTCATCAGCTTTCAGGATGCCACACGGGCGGATGACGTGGTCGCCTATCAAGCCCACGGCGCGGAGCTGGCGCAGCGCATCCAGCGTCGCAACCGCGAGTTGGCCGTGATCAACCACTACGATCCGCTCCACGACCGCTTCCTCATCAAGCACGTGAATCACCTGCGCCTCAAGCTGCTCTCGCTGCCGGAGCATTACCAATCGTTCATCTACCGCGTCCTGCCGCCGGGCGGGCGCATTCTCTTCACCGATTGCCGGTATGCCTGGCCGATGTACTTCATCGATGAGCAGCAGTGGTTCCAGGTCGGCGGGCTGGGCGGCGTGGCGGCGCGCGATTTCATCGCGGGGCAACACCCGGAGATCGCGGCGCTGCAAGCGAGGGAGGGCCAGGCCAATCCGCCGGGCAACTGGGCGCTCAAGGGCCGAGCGGCCTTCGAGATGCCGGAATCCGAATGGGGCGCGATGCCGCCGCTCCACAGCCGCACGCAACTCTTTGCGCGCGAGAACGCCTACGAGTTCACCGCCATCGAAGGGCCGCACCCGGCCTACTTCTCGCGCCTGGCCTTCCGCGTGTGGCGCCGGCTCTTCGCGGCGGCGGGCGTCGAACCGCAGGGGATTTTGATAGAGACCTTCACGCAAGTGGCCCCGTTGGCCGCGCGCCGCGCGGGCCTGCTGCCGCTGTGGCTGCCGTGGAATTGCACCGATTCGCTGGCGTTCCTGCGCGAGATGCGCGCGGAGTTCGAGGCGCTTCCCGGCCTGCGCGAGAAGCCCGTGCTCTGGCTGCCGCTGCCCAACTTCACGGAGACCTTCGATATGACGCCGTGGGAGGCGTGGCTCGACGCGCTGGAGGGCTTCGACGTCCACCCGCTGGGGATGCGGAAGCAGCGCTATCCGGCGGACGCCCGCGCGCTCTACGCCACGCGCCAGGCCGTCATCGATTGGGTGGCGGCGCATCCGGCCCCAGTCCCGATCACGGCCACCGTCCCCGTGGAAACCGTGCTGGAGGAGATGCGCGCCCTGCGCATCGAGCGCCGCTGACGTGACGCCCCGCATCGGCTGCATTGGCATCGACGCCAGCCGGGCGATCAGCGCCGCGCCGACGGGCACCGAGGGCTATTCGTATCACCTCATCCGGGCGCTGCTGCCGCGATTGACCCCGCGCTTCGCCATGCGTCTCTACGCGCGCGAGGCCCCGGCGGCGGGTGCGTTCCCCGACACAGCCGAGCTGCGCGTGATGCCGTGGCCGCGCCTCTGGACGCACGCGCGGCTCTCCTGGGAGATGTGGCAGCATCCGCCTGATGTACTTTTCGTGCCCGCGCACGTCCTGCCGCTCTACACACCCGCGCGCACACTCGTCACCGTCCACGATCTGGGCTATCGATATTTTCCCCAAGCGCACCCGTGGCGCCAACGCTGGTATCTCGAATGGAGCACGCGCCGCAACGTCCACGCCGCCACCCACGTCCTGGCCGATTCCCGCGCGACGCGCGACGCCATCGTCGCGGCCTACGGCATCCCCGCCGCGAAGATCACCGTGGCCTACCCCGGCTACGACAGCGATCTCGCCCCGGTGCATAATCTGCAGAAGCAACGGGCCGCGCGCGACCGCTACGGTATCCCGCTGGATAAGCCCTACGTGCTCCACCTGGGGCGCATCCAGCCCCGGAAGAACTTAGCGCGGCTGGCGACCGCCTTCGCCTACTTGCTGCCCCATCATCCGGAACTACGATTGGTGCTGGCCGGCCCCGCCGGCTGGATGGCGGAGCCGATTCTAACACGGGTGCGCGCACTGGGCATCGAGCAGCAGGTCATCCTCCCCGGCTACATCGACGAGGCGGATAAAGCGGCGCTGATCTCCGCTGCGCAGTTTGTCGCCTACCCCTCGCTCTACGAGGGGTTTGGCTTCCCGGCGTTGGAGGCGCAGGCATGCGAGGCGCCGCTGCTGGCGAGCAACACATCGAGCCTGCCGGAGGTCGTCGGCGCGGGCGGGTTGTTAGTCGATCCAGAGGACACGCCGGCGATGGCCGACGCGATGCAGCGCTTGCTGGAGGATAAGGGGCTGCGCAAGCGCTTGATCGCGCGCGGGCGGGAAAACCTCGCGCGATTCGACTGGAGGATCACGGCGCAGAACGTGGCCGCCGTCATCGAGGCGCTCTATCAGGAAGATTTGGGGGAGAGGCGGCGCTGCAACCAAATTAATTTGGAATAACTTGGGATAAATTGGGATAATTTGGGATTTTATCCCTGGAAGAAATTTCTTTAGCTCGCGCAAAGCCGCCAAGAACGCAAAACATTTGAGCACAGCTCACTTCACACGGATGCGCCACCCCTCTTGCAGATAATCCGAATCGCGGGGCAAGCCCCGGCTCTCCCAAAGATGAGCATTCCATGCCCAAAACTTCTCCTTAGTCATTCCGTGCCGGGCAATGATACCCCACACCGAATCGCTCGTCGTCGCCGTGATGTAGATCGGCTGGGGGATCGGCGATTTCTCATCGACGTCCTCCATTTCCCTGCCGGCCGTGACCTCGGCGGTCTCCATGCAGGCGATGTTCACCGATTCCAGCAAAGACCACAGCGCCTTCTCGGCGTTGGCTGCGTGATAGACGCTGAAGAAATCCACGCCGTGGCGCATCATCCCTTCGACCCACGGGATGAGATCCTCCGGCAGCAATGTCTCGCCCCGCCGCTCGCCGCGCGGCGAGAGTACCGGGTGAATGTCCGGCGTCTTGCCCCATTTCAGGCTGAGATCTCCCACAGCCTGATAGATGCCGCGATCAATCAACGCCGAGGCCGGCTCCCCCCACGAGGCCCAGCAAAGCGGCATCCATCCGCCCTGACAGAGCGGCGCTAACACATCGACGACCTGGGGATCGGGCAGATGTTCCAGCGGCGGCGAGGCGAGATACAACCGCTCGCGCGGCATATCGACGTTGTCCAACATCGCCGCCAACGGCTGCAACTGCGATCCGGTCACCAGGCGATCATCTAAGAACAGGACCACCGCCTCGTACCCCAAAGTCAGCGCCTTACCGATGGCCTTCACCGCCGCCTGCGGCTCGTAATCGGTGAGCTGCACCCACGCCATCGGACGGAAGCCCAAAGTTCGGATGCGCTGGATCATCATGCGCGTGATCTCTGGAAAATAGAAAGGGCCGTGTCCGACCTTGAGGAGCAAATAATTTGCCTCGATCTGAGTCGCCATCTCGGCGGCCCGCTGCAAATCATACGAATGGGACATCCAAACACCTTTGCCACAGAGGTTTGCCATGTCGTCACGTCTCCTTCCCGTTAGGGCCTGATGTGATGCAAATCCACAAGCAACTTTTCATTATAAAGCATAATCGAAATTCCCCAAGCGGCTTGATAACTTGACAAGGCCCCTCAGCTCTTTACAATGGGAAGCGGTGATTTAATCTGCTTAATCTGTTGATATATTTGGGAGGTTCGATTGATAACACGCCCTGATGGCCGAGTAGCGCACGATCTCCGACCGTTGAGCTTTGAGTTGACGCCGGTCCGGCATCCAGAAGGATCGACGATTGTAAAGATGGGCGAAACTCACGTCCTCTGCGCCGTCAGCGTGGCATACCGCGCGCCGCGCTGGAAGTCGAGCGGCGGCTGGCTCACTGCCGAATACGCGCTGCTGCCCGGATCGACCCACACGCGCACCGCGCGCCGGCACATCCAGGGCGGGCGCGCCCAGGAGATCCGGCGCATGATCGGGCGGAGCCTGCGCGCGGCGGTCGATCTGGAGATGATAGGCGAGCGCACCATCACCGTCGATTGCGACGTCCTCCAGGCGGATGGCGGCACGCGCACCGCCGCCATTACCGGCGGCTACGTCGCGCTCGCGCTGGCCCTGCGCCACCTCATCCGTTCGGATCAGATCCCGCCGGCCGCGCTCCGCCCGCCTGTCGCGGCGGTGAGCGTGGGGATGGTGGATGGCGACGCCCGCCTCGATCTGATGTACGCGGAGGACAAAACCGCCGACGTCGATCTCAATGTGGCGATGGACGCGCAGGAGCGCTTCATCGAGGTGCAAGGGACCGCCGAGGGTGATCCTATCGCGCGCCCCACCTTAGACTCACTGTTGAATCTGGCGGCGATGGGCATTCGCGAGATCATCCAAGCGCAGCGGGAGGCTCTATCGTGCGCTGGTATCGAGATCTGACGCCGACCCAGCGCCGGATTATCACCGGCCTGCTGGCGGCCGTCATCTTAGTCGCCGGCGGCGCGATATGGGCCGTCTGGGCGACGATCCAGAGCTGGCCGCAGGTCTCCCCCCTGCCCACGCCCACGCTTTCCCCTCCGACGGATACCCCCACCGCCTCCCCAACGCTCACGCCCACGCCGATGCCCACCTCCACACCGAGGCCCACATCCACGCCCATCCCCACCTTCGATCCGGCAGATGCGGGCGCCATCGCCGCCGAGGTGGCCGAGGCGCGCGGCGTGATCCAGCGCTGGAGCACGCCGCTGACCCTCATCGACCGCGCGGAATTGATGACGCTGTTGGAGGCGCACTACCAGACCCATCCGCCGCTCGCGTTGGAAATCCGCACAACGCTGGATCTTCTGGAGCTATGGCGTTGGGCAGAGACAGAGACGGAGACCGAGACGCCCCCCAGTGCAGATACAACGCCCACAACAGCGCCGGAACGCGATAACCTGCACATCGATGCGATTACACAAGCCTATTACTTAGCCGCGTGGTATGTCCCCGAAGAGGGGCAAATCTACCTGCGCCGCGATTGGCGCGGCGACCTGGCAACGCTCCGCCATCAACTCGCTTATGCCTACGCTCGCGCCATCCCGGAACAATACGGGGAGCTTGCGTGGCTGAGGCAGGAGACGATCACGCTGGATCATCGCATCGCCCTGTGGGCCGTCGCGGAAGGTGACGCGCTGGCGAGCTTGTGGCGCTATGCGGACATCGCGCCGGGCAGCGTCGAGGCCGCCGCTTTGACCAAGGAAATGAAGCAGGCGCTGGCCCCGCGCTGGCGACCGCAGGATCCATTACTGGCGGATCTCTCGCGCCTTACCTTCGATCTGGGCCAGCAATTCGCCGCCGCTCAATACCAAACGGGCGGGATCGAGGCATTGAATGCCGCGCTGATTCGCCCGCCCCGCTCCACCGAGCAGATGCTCCACCCGACGCACTATCAGGGCAACGAGGAGCCAATCGTGCTGACGCCGCTGACGCCTGATCTGGGCCGAGGCTGGGTCGAGATTCACACGGAGACCGTTGGCGAGGCGCTGCTGGGGCTGACGCTGCTGGAGTGGAGCAACGGCGAGATCGGCGCGGAGGCGGTGACGAACTGGGGCGGCGATCTCCTCCAGGGTTGGGAGGGGCCGGAGGGCGCGCGCGCCGTGCTCTGGCAGACGGCGTGGGATAGCGGCAGCGATGCGGCGAGTTTCTACGGCGAGGCGCTTTCGGCTTTGCCCGGCCCGCTCGTCGCGGGTCGCATTCAAGACACCACCGCTCCGGCCGCTCTGCCCCAGGGCCGCTGGTGGGCCAATGAGACGGAGGCGCTTTTCCTGAGCCGCTCCTCCAGTCGCGTCGCCCTGGTCTGGGGCGCGCCGCCCGCCGCCGTCGAGCGCGCCGCGCTGGCGATTCCCTTCGTCAAGCCACGAGAAGAGGAGTAGAATTAGCATGGACATCAAAGCATGTATGCGTAGGATACAGGAAAAATCCAACTGGCGGAGAATCGCCCTGGCAGCGCTGGGCCTCGGCGCGGGCGTAATTGTCTGGACGGTGTGGACGCTGACAGGCCGCTTCGATAAGCGGATCTATCCGCCGCAGGCGCTGGAGCAGATGCCCCGCCGGCCCGTCGCGATTGTCTTCGGCGCGGGCTACTGGCCCAGCGGCGCGCTGAGCGCCGTGCTCCAGGATCGCCTGGATGCGGCCATCGAACTCTATCGCGCCGACCGCGTCGAAGTTTTGCTCTTCAGCGGCGATAACAGCATCGTCGAGTACAACGAACCGCAGCGCATGCTGGAGTACGCCTTGGAGCAAGGCGTCCCTCGCGAGGACATCGTCTTGGATTACGCGGGGCGGCGCACCTACGATACCTGCTATCGCGCCGAGGCGATTTTCCAGGTACCGGAGGCGATCCTGGTCACCAACCGCTATCACCTGCCGCGCGCGCTCCAGAGCTGCAACCACCTCGGCGTGGACGCCATCGGCTACGTCGCCGACCGCCAACACTACCCGCGCCGCCGATTCGCCTGGTACTGCGTCCGTGAAGTGGCCGCGCTGTGGTACGCCTGGTTCGATCTCTACGTGCGCAAGCCGCTGCCGGTGTTAGGCGAGCCGCTGCCAATTCGGTCAGCGGATGAAGCGAATGGAGGAAGCATGTTTCATCTCACTGATCAACGTAATGCACAAGACCGTATTGCGTATTACGTATTTCGTAAACGGAATTAATACGCAATACGTTTTACGGAATACGATCCCCCCCCAGTCACACCCAATCACATAATCACACAATGCCAAATGGAGGTAACAATGTGGCCGACACATGAAGAAGCATGGGAGCTGTTAAACGAATACACCAAGAACCCCAACTTGATCAAGCACGCGCTCGCCGTGGAAGCGGCGATGCGGACCTACGCGCAGTACTTCGACGAGGACGAGGAGAAATGGGGCATCGTGGGCCTGATCCACGACTTCGAGTACGACCGCTACCCGGACGTGGGGCCGGAGGGCCATCCATTCAAAGGGGAGCAGATCCTCACCGAGATGGGCTATCCAGAGGAGCTGATCCGCGCCGTCCAGGCGCATGCCCCGCACATCACGGGCGTCACGCCGGAGACGAATATGGAGAAAGCGATCTATGCCGTCGATGAACTGACGGGCCTGATCATCGCCGTGGCTCTGGTGCGCCCCACCAGGTCGATCTTGGATGTGAAGGTGCGCTCGGTGAAGAAGAAATGGAAGGACAGCAGCTTCGCCCGGGGCGTGAACCGCGAGGACATCGAGGAAGGCGCGGAGATGTTGGGCGTCCCGCTCAATGAGCACATCGGCATCGTGCTCAAGGCAATGCAGGGGATCGCCGACGATCTGGGCTTGAACTGATCCCCAACCTTCCGGGAAGCTACAAAAGCACGTCTCTAAAGCTGACCTTGCGAATCCAACCCAGTAAATCCGCCGGCGAAGGTCTCCCGCAGCTTCTCAGAAGGCGCCTCGAAATCAATCCCATCGGCGGGATGGTTCAAGAGATAGCAGAAATCGGTTTACACTTTTATTTTGCGTAGAAGATTCCTATCTTTGAAAATAGATGCCTGGCGAATAAATTCGCGGCTACAGTTACGAAACCGGC
>CAZCAI010000107.1:0-17276 GCA_964496595.1 uncultured Anaerolineales bacterium | reverse complement strand
CGATAAATCTCAATGTCCGGGTGGATCGATGGTCAGACTGTCTAAACAACATACTATGCCTCCTCATTTACCTGCATTCACTATATTATCAAACAACGCTTGCTTACGGATAGATGATGAAGATTAAGAAAATAATCCGGTAATAGGAGGACGGACTCATCGCCCTGCGCCCGCAGATAAATCGCGGGATAGAAGCTCAAGTCGGCTCGAATCCGCTAAAATGGATGCCGATTCTCGGCTTTGAGTCGGCTTTTAGCCGACTTCAGCTATGAGACGGGTAGTTCACTGCCCGGCTGCTGCCGGCGAGTCTATTACCGAATTAATTTTTTAAAGTCCATAATCTATCTCCTGCTTTCCAATCGCGTGTGCTTCAGCATGCTTCTACGACGATACGTCGCCTACGACGAACGGTATTCACTCGCCGGCGTAGAAGACACGGTAGATTTTGCCACCGGCGTCGTCCGAGATGAAGAGGCTGCCATCGGGGCCGGTCACGACGTCGACGGGCCGCCCCCAGTCGGAGCCGTCCTCGCGCAGCCAGCCCACGGCGAAGTCGCGCCCGGCGCCCGGCGTGCCGTCTTCCATAGGAATGTGGACGACCTTGTAGCCCGTGGGCGTGGAACGATTCCAGGAGCCGTGGAAAGCGACGAACATATCGCCGCGATAGTCGGCGGGGAATTGCTCGCCGGTGTAGAAGGTCAGGCCCAGCGGCGCCGAATGCGCCTGCATCTCGACTTCCGGCGCGGCGACGCCCTCGCACGCGCCCGGCTCGCCAAACTCCGGATCGACGAGGCGCGCGGCGTGACATCGCGGCCAGCCGGCGTCGTCGCCCTGTTGGACGTAATAGATGGTCTCCGGCGGCTGATCATCGCCCAGCCAATCGCGCCCATTGTTCGTCGCCCACAGCTCATCGGTTCCCGGCCGAAACGTGATCCCCACGGCGTTGCGCAGGCCCTCCGCATAGATCATCTCGTCGCTGCCGTCCGGCGCATAGCGCATAATGGTCGCGCGCCGCTCGTCCTGCTCGATGCAGACGTTGCACGAGGAGCCAATCGAGACAAATAGATAATCCCCATCGGGGCTAAGGAGCACGGTGCGCGTGTTGTGGCTGCCGCTCGGCAGGCCATCGATCACGACCTCGCGCTCCTGAAAGCGACCGTCGCCATCGGGATCACGCAGGCGCAGGATGCGTGTCGTCTCACCGACGTAGAGCGAGCCGTCCGGGTGAAAATCGAGGCTGCTGGGCGCGCTCAGCCCTTCGGCGGCGATCTCCACGCCATCCGCCACGCCATTGCCATCCGCATCGGGCAGGCGCACGATGCGCCCGGCCCCGCGCTCGGCCACGTAGAGCGCGCCGTCCGGCCCAACGGTCATCATCCGGGGATCATTCAGGCCGCTGACGAAGAGCGAGATGCCAAATCCTGCCGGTAAGCGAATCTCGTCCGCCGGGGGGATGATCTCAGTGGGTGGCGGGGGAGCCGTTGCCGTCGCCTCCGGCTGTGAGGTGGCAGTCGGGGCGGCGGTAACCGTGGCCGAGGCCGTGGCGGTAGCCGAAGCTTGGAGCGTGGGTGTGGCAGTGGAGAGCGGCACGGCGGTCGGAGCCAGGGTCGCCGTCAATGTGGGCGGCACGGATCGCGCCGGGAGGATGGTACACCCTGTACCAAAGACCAACACCATCGTCAGGGCTACCAGCATCAACTTGATGCGGGTCTTCATATCAGGCGCCCCTTTCAGTCCTGCAGCTGATATCATCCACATTTCGCACCACTCGTCCGTGATAGAGGTTGGTGACCTGTCGCAGGGTCAGCGCCTGATCGAAGGGCGTCAGGGCGGAGATGCCGTTGGCGGGGATAACGATATCGAACCAGCGCAAGCCCGCCGAGGCGGCGGTGTGCAGCACGCAGATGTTGGGCACTGTCCCGACGATGACCAGGTGGTCGACCTCCAAGATGCGGCTCAGGAAGTGATCTAACCAGCTCCCGTAGAAGGCGTCATAGCGGTTTTTGGGAGCGATCAGATCATCCTCTTGAGGCGCCAACTCCTCGATAATCTCCCAGCCCCACGTTCCCTGAATGCCGTGCTGGGGCCAAATATCGAACTCCGGGTCCTCTCCGATCTGGGTATCCTGCGTGTAGATGATGCGCGCCTGCCGGGCGCGCGCCTTCTCCTGCAACCGCTGGATAGCGGGGATGATCGACTTGGCTTCGGGCACGTGCAAATTGCCCTCCGGTTTCACGAAATCATTCTGCATATCCACCACGATGAGGGCGGTATCGGCGGCGGGTAACTCAATGTGTTCCTCGATGGAGATGTCGGGGATCTCTACCTTGCCGGTGGGAATTGTTGCGATGGTCATAATGAGCCTCCTCTAACCGTCAATTGCAAGTTACAAGTTGCAAGTTACAAGTTGCAAGTTGGGGAACATCAAAAGTTGAACGCCTTGCGTTGCTACGTCTCCAGTTCCGCGATGGCCTCTTTGAGCACGCGGGCCGAGTTTTCCAGGGCGGCTTGTTCTTCGGGCGGCAGGGAGGCTTCGACGACGCGCTCGACGCCGTTGCGGGTGAGGATGGACGGCGCGCTGAGACAGACATCCTCCAGGCCGTATTCGCCTTCGAGCAGAGTCGAGACGGTGAGGACGCTGTGCGCATCGCGCAGGATGGCGCCCACAATGCGGGTCATCGCCTGGCCGACGCCATAATAAGTCGCGCCCTTGTAGCCGATGATGTGGTAGGCCGAATCGCGCACGGCCTGCTCGATCTCCGCACGCTCGGCCTCCCAATCGTCGCACTTGCCGCAGACGGGGCAATAGTCGTCGATGCGCATGCCGGCCAGATGCGTCATCGACCAGGCGGCGAACTCGCTGTCGCCGTGCTCGCCCAGGATGTAGGCGTGGACGTTGTGCACGTCGATGCCGCAGTGCTGGCTCAGCAGATAGCGGAAGCGTGCGCTATCGAGCACGGCGCCGGAACTGATCACGCGCCCGCGCGGCCAGCCGGAACGCTTCTGCGCCACGTAGGTCAGCACATCCACGGGGTTGCTCACCACCAGGAGAACCGCCTGCGACTCCTGCGCGACGATGTCATCTACGATACTCTTCATAATCGAAGCGTTGCGCTGCAACAGATCGATCCGGGTTTCGCCGGGCCGCTGCTTGGCGCCGGCGGTGATGACGATCACCGCAGCGTCGGCGTAGTCGCGCTTGTCGGCGGCGAAGATATTGACGGAGAGGAAGAAGGGGCGGCCATGAGATAGATCGAGCACCTGACCCTGGACCAGCTCCTCATTCACGTCCAACAGGCCGATCTGATTGGCTATGCCGCTTTGGGCCAGCGCGTAGGCAAAGGTCGCGCCCACGTCCCCCGCGCCGACAATCACGATTTTTCTGGCGTTTTGTTGGTCTTTATTGGTTTCTTGCTCCTTTCGAGCTCGTAAATTTCACAAAATAACAAAGATAAGTATCGTCTTTATTAGTATAACGCAAAAATCAGGCCGTAAAGGTTGCACAGCGTTGAGATTATCATTGCCTTGGGTTAGATAGCGTTGGAATATCGTTGGTCTGAATAAAAAAACGCGCCCCTATCGTGATGATGGGTCTTTTGGATTTTGCCGGGCAACCCCCTCAGTAGCCCTAAAAGCAACCAAGAATTGCGGGTTTGTGGGGATTACAGACCTTTTTCGCGTCGTTGCTGAGTTGTGGATGGGGATGGTACGATTGTACCCGGCGAATTCCTGAAGAGCCGTGATGATGAAGGCGCGTTTCCCGCTTACGCTCACGTCGGCGTCGGCTAACGTGGGCATTCCTAGTTGAAAGCATCTGACCTTACTTTCTATGTTTCAAACATCGGCAACGTGAAATAGAAAGAACTGCCTTTCCCTACGTTGCTCTCCACGCCGACGTCGCCTCTCAACTTCTCAATAATACGACGCACGAGGGAGAGTCCCAGGCCATTGCCTTCCACCTCTTGTTGCCCCAAACGTTCGAAACGATTGAAGACCTTGCCCTGTTCGGCCAGCGTTAAACCCGGCCCATTATCGCGCACCCAATATTTAGCCATGCCCTCGGAAGGTTGGGCGACCCCCACTTCGATCTCAGGCGGTCGCCCACCGTACTTAATCGCGTTGCTCAGATAATTCGCCCAAACCTCTTTGATCCAGGGCTTGTAGCCCACGACAGGGAGCCACTGATCGGGCAAATGAATGCGCGCATTCGCCTGAGTGATCTTATCGGACAAGCGATCTAGGGCTTCCTTCACCAACGGCTCCATATCCAACAGTTCCAACGCGATCTCCTCTTTCCCCTGCACCTTGGCAAGGAGCAATAACGCATCGACGATATCCATCAACGACCGGCCCGATTCACTGATCCGATGCAGGCCCGCTTCCAACTTCGAATCCGTATAGGATTGGAACTGCCGCTCCAGAAGCTCGCTGAATCCAATGACAGAGGTCAAAGGCGTTTTAAGATCGTGGGCCACGGTGTGAGCGAAGGCCTGTAAATCGGCATTCCGGGCTTCTAGCATCTCGGTGTGGCGCCGCAGCATCTCCGACGTCCTCTTGTGCTCTTCGATCTCCTGGCGCATCTGCTCACGCAGATACGCTTGTTGCAACGAGACGCCCAACATCGTCCCAATTTCCTTGGCGCTCCGGACCTGTTGCGGATTGAAGGCATGGGGCTGGACCGATTCCAAGTGCAATGTGCCCATCAATTGCTCTTCTGCCATCAGCGGGACAATCATGTACGAGCGGATGCCCGCGCGTGATAGCGCCTTTTGAAAAGGCGAGCGTTGAACGACTTCCTCGAGATCACCAACGCCTCCCACGCGCCCGCGCTTCAAATACAGTTCATCCAACAGCTTCTCATACGTCTGGAGGTTAATATGAGGCGACAGATCATGGATAGCGTCCACACCGAGCGATTTGAGGTGCGCCTGCTGATCCATAGCGAGAACTAGGACACGCTGACAGGGGATCAGATGCCGGATATGGTTCACCGCCACGCTGATGGTGGATTCCAGGGACTTCGCCGCTAAGATGGCCGAGTTGATATCGGCCATAATCCTAAACTGCGTCGCTTCCTGTTGATATTGCGCCGCCTGCTCCCCCAATTGCCGGCAAGGAAGCGTCGCAAGGGCGTCAGAATCAGGCTGAAGAGGAGGCATCTACATCCTTCCTGGTTCTTGTATTCCGTTCAAGCACGAGATTCCCACGCATCAGAGCTGTCTGAACGACGACGCCAAGGACAAAAGCGCCGACGAAGACCGCGAGCATCAATGGCCGGTTGAGGTCGAAGGCCTGCGCGAGAACCGACGCGCCGCTCAGCGAGGAAAGCACGATCAGCGCCCAATCGAAGGTCAGCAGGGCCAAGACCAGCCCGGCGACCGCCCCAATCAAAGGTAACGCCCAGATGAGCACGGAGATCTGCACCTCCAATAATCTCAACAGCGCCATCACGATGTATCCGCCAGCAAAAAAGCCAGCCACGCCCACCGCGACCCCCTGAAGAAAGGTCGCCAATAATGCCCCGACGATGCCGGCCAGCAGGGCGACGATCACCATCGTCCAGTCGGGCCAGCCAAGGGCCAACTGCCCCGCAGCCTCCATAGCGGTGACAAAGCCGGTCCCCGCAACGAAGAACCAAAAGAGTTGGCGGCCCAACACAATCAACATCAGCCCAACGAGAATTCTCAACGCATTCATTCGATCAATCTCCTGACATCTGAAAAAACACCTTTGTCGGGACGCACGGGCAACGTGACGAAAAAGGTGCTGCCGGGGCAGGTCGCTTCGTCGTGCCCCTCACTTTCCACTCGAATCTCCCCCTGGTGCGCCCGTACGATCCCGCGCGCGATAGACAAACCCAAGCCCGGCCCAACAGCCCCGAATTCTGTCGTGCCGGAGGAGTGGGAATCGACATCCCCAGGGTGATAAAACTTCTCGAAGATCAACGCCTGATTTTTTGGATCGATGCCCACGCCCGTATCCTCAATCGCGATCTCCACGCCCGGCTGCCCCTCGCAGCGCCTCTCTCTCCCCCACACGAAAATGCTCCCGCCATCGGGCGTGTACTTGATGGCGTTGATGATGATATTGCGGAAAGCTTTCGACAGCAATTCGAAATCTCCCTGAATCCGGGGCAGCGCGTCCACTCCCTCGACCCGCAAGGTCAACACGCGCTCTTGAAGCGGGGATTGGAATTCCGAAATCATCTCTCCAATCACCTCGCCTAACCGCACGTAGGATTGAGGAATTTGTAGCCCACCCTGCTCAATTTTCGCCACGTCCAGCATGCCTTCGACAATCTCATGCAGGCGCTGTTGGCCCGCCGTGATCCCCTCCACAATCCTGGCAATCTTTTCATTCTCCGGCACGAGCTTCTGCAGGACGTCCGCATAGCCTCGAATGACCGTCAACGGCGTCCGCAATTCATGGCCGGCGATGCTGATAAAATCAGTTTTGATCTTATCCGTCTCCTGCAACACCTTGTAGGCTTGCTGGAGCTGGTCGTTGATCATCGTGTTTTTGGTCGCCACCGCCGCCTGATTAGCAAAGAGAACGAGAGGCACTAAATCATCTTGCGCAAAGCGATTGCTTTCCGAGCGATTCTCCACATAGATCGCGCCCAAGATCTCGCCGCCGACAATCATCGGGGCGCACATAATCGAGCGCAGGCGCAACATGATGACGCTTTCTCGGGTGCCGAAAAGCGAGCTTTTCATCGCGTCTTTGATCACGAGCGGTTCACCCGTCTCGAAAACCTGCTTCAGCACCGAGGTACTGACATGATCGCGAACATTGCGAAAGGCGAGTTCCTCGCCCCGTTCTCCTTGTTGGATTCGGAAGTCCATGTCGTCATCATCCGATCCCTTGAGCACCACGAAGCCCCGTTCCGCTCCGACCAACTCAATCGCGGCCTCTGTCGCACAATTCAACAGTGGCGTCAGCGATCGCATCTGCGCCATCTTAAGACTTACTTCCAATATGTATTGCAAGGTTTGCTTGTTTACCATCGGTCTCTCACTTCACGCCGCGCGAACATCAGACGCCACACCCAATAACGATCCAACGCTTCATTTCCCCAACACCATCAGGACGCCCGCCGCGATGGCGAGCAAGGACATCACAAGACCCAGTCCGTCGAAGCTGAAGTTGATCAAGCCGAACAGCCCTGTGAGAAGGAACCACACGCCGGCCAGGATAACGCCGATGTTTTTGGCAGCGCTCCCCTCCAGCGTGAGTAACATGGCAGCGCCGGCGGCAATCGCCAACACCGCCATAATCAGCTCCATGCTCATAAAGCTCAAGTTAATCAGGCCGATCAAGCCGGTGGCGAGCAGCCAGATCCCCGGCAGGAGATAGCTCAGCTTTGAGGTCAGCTCCCCGCCCGGCATGCCAATCAACAGGAGCACCCCGGCGGCTAACGCGAGCAAATCCAGCAAGAGGCCCAACGTCGTCCCGCCGATGCCCACGAGATCGAGCGCGCCTTTGGCAATCAACCAGACGGCCAGCAATAACCAGCCCAAACCAGATTCTAAATTGAAGATTTTCATATCGACCTCCTCTAAAAATGAGTTGAAAGTTACAAGTTGCAGGTTGAAAGTTACAAGTTGCAGGTTGAAAGTTACAAGTTGCAGGTTGAAAGTTGAACGTTGTACCCGGCGACGATAAGGTTACCGCCCGCAAAATTTTTGCTCTCTGTACACGAATTTGACGGATTGAGCATGCATTATCTAAACTGTAGCACGAAAAGGCCGCGCCTAGCCGCCGGACTCAGTTGCGGGATTGATGGGCCGCGTTGGATCGGTTGGGATTTCGTTGGCCAATCAGCGCATCCGAAGCCCTGGGATAACAAAAAAAGGCGCAAAGCACCTGAGAAATTTAGCATTTCATCAAGTTCTACTTTGCGCCTTGGGTACAACAAGAAGTAGTTACAAGCTAATCCAGTAAGATCAGCCGTCAGCTTCGAGGCCAAATGCGGCGTCCGAAGATGAGAGAGAGAACCAGCAAGACGAGGAAGATGAAGAAGATGATTTTCGCGATCTCGGTAGCGGCGCCCGCGATGCCGCCAAATCCCAAAACACCCGCGATCAACGCAACGACCAGAAAAATCACTATCCATCTCAACATAGTGTTACCTCCTAACTAGTTTAACTCGTGATCAAGAATACATACAACTTACGCAGCACTCGACATCCCGCCACGTTGCCCAGACTTTACCTCCTCGGCGCGGTCTTTAAAAAGGAAGCCAATCACCAGGCCGGCCACAAAGCCGCCGATGTGCGCCCACACCGCCACGCCGCCCGTCTGCGCCGTCTCCGCACCCAGGGCAGCGATGCCGTTGAGGAACTGCATCAGCGCCCAGAACCCCAAAAACAGAATGGCCGTGATCCGCGTGATGCCCATGCCCAACCAGGAAAAGTAGAGCACTTTGATCCGAGAGCGCGGAAACATCACGACGTACGCGCCCAAGATCGCAGCAATCGCGCCGCTGGCGCCGACGCTGGGGATTGAGCTACCCCAATTGACGACGATGTGGGTTACGGACGCGGCTATACCCCCACCCAGATAGAAGAGCAAGTATCCGATTTTTCCCAGGACGGCCTCAATGTTATCGCCAAAGACCATCAGAAAGACCATATTGCTGATCAGATGCATCCATCCGCCATGCAGAAACATCGAGGTGAAGAGGGAGTACAACTGTCTACCTTGAGCAATCTCAGCGGGCACCACGCCATATTGATGAAAAAATTGGTCCAGGTTCTGAACGCCTATTGACAATTCGATGCCAAAGGCGATGACATTGAGGATGAGCAGCGCCGTCGTTATGATCGCCGGGCCAGAATCGCGAACATCAGTATCTCCAACGGGAAACATCGTTGTGCCTCCTATTTCCCCATCAACATCAGCGTAGGGGACAGCTCGTCGAGTGCCAGGCTTTAGTGCCGCCCAGGACGACGACCAACTCCTCACCGTCCCATGCTTCGGAGCGCTGCAAATAGCTCGCCGCGATCATCGAACGCAGACCGCTGCCACAGAAGATGTAGATGGTACGATCCTGCGGGATGGCGTCCGGCCGCTCTGAGAGATGCTCCGGCAACTGCGTGATGTGGATGTGATGCCCATCGGTGATGGCGCCCTCCGCCGCCAGCTCCTCATCGCTGCGCACGTCCAAGATCCAGGTGGCGCAGCCCGCGTCGAGGCGATGGCAAAGCTGCCGCGTCGTCACCGTGCGGATCGATGCGCTCTCCCGGCCCGACATATGCCAGGCTAACATCCCGCCCGCGAGGCAGCCCGCGACGTTGTCGTAGCCCAGGCGCACAAGGGTGCGTACCACGGGCGTGAGATCGTCGCTCTCGCCGACCAGCAGCAGCGGCTTATCGTAGGGCAGGAACCAGCCCGCGAAGCTCGCCAGCCCGCCATCCCAGATCGAGAGCGCGCCGGGCACGTGCGCCGTCGCGAACGCGACCTCCGAGCGCACATCAAGCACACAAGCGTCTTCTATCTGCGCTTCGAAGGCAGATGGTTTCAGCGGCATGGGCGCGGGCAACGGGCCGATCACAGGCGGCCCGGCCAGGTTCAGCTTCTCCATCTGCCGGAAGTAGGGCGGTCGCTCCAAGACCTGCGCGACGTGCTCCACAAAGTCCGTCTTCTTCGTATGCTGGAGCTTAGGATTGTGCGCGCGCTCCAGTCCAATCGTCGTCCACACCCGCTCGGCGATCTCGCTGCCGCAGACGGAGCCAGCGCCGTGCGCCGGGCAGACGATGACCTCGTCGCCCAAGGGCAGCAGCGTCTCGAAGAGCGTGTCGTAGAGCAACTCAGCCATCTCCTCCTTGCGATCTACAGCGACCAAATCCACGCGGCCTACGTCCCCGGCGAAGAGGGCGTCGCCCGTGAAGACCATCCACGGATGGCCGTCGGGATCGTGCAGGAGATAACTCTTCGAGCCGGGGGTGTGACCGGGCGTGTGTAACGCCTTCACCTCCAGACGGCCCACCGCCCACGTCTGGCCGTCCTCGGCGGCCAGGCCATATTTGTAGGGCAGCTCGTCATCGGCGCGCCAGATGTAAGCGCCCGTGCGCTCCGCCAACTCCGGCGAGCCGATAAGATAGTCCTCATTGCGGTGCGTCTCCAAAATCGTCATGATCCGATAGCCGGCGCGGCTCGCGCGCTCGATATAGACATCGGCGTCACGGCGCGGATCAATCACCAGCGCCTCGTGCTGATCGCCAATCAGGTATGAGTAGTGCGCCAATCCAGGGGATTCAATGCGTTCAAATAACATCGCTGCTCCTTTCAAAAAGAATCTAAAATAGCTACCTTCCGGGAAGTTAACGGCACGTCTTCTCAAGCTATTATCGCATAATCAAGCAAATTTTTTATGATAGGGCCATTCGCAGCTTCCCGGCAGGTGCAGACAAGTCAAAATGGTCGGCCCCAGTCCCCCACCGGGGCCGACCAACACGATGAACCGGCAAACCTAACGAGGATGCGGGCCGGTCACCGTGGGGTTTTGAGGATAGGAACTCCATTCGGTAAAGGATCCTTCGTAGATCTTCACCTTGGGGAAACCCAGGTACCACTTAAAGAGCAGGAACTCGTTCGTAGCCTCGCGCCCGGTGCCACAGGAACAGATGACGGTCTTCTCCGGCGTGATCTCGTGCTCGTCTAAGATCGCCTGGATCTCGTCATCGGGGCACAGCTTGCGCGGATTCTCGTCGGTCATAAAGACTTTCCACGGCACGTTGATCGCGCCGGGAATGTGCCCCGGCTTGATCCATGGCCCTTGTCCCTCGTAGGCGTCAGCGGGGCGCGCGTCCAGGAGAATGACATCCTCTCGATCCTTCAGCGGCCTAAAGGCATCGTACGCCACGAAGTACTCGCATCGCACGTCCACGCCAAAGTTAGATTCGGGCACCTCTGGGAAGACTTGCGAGATCGGCCCCTCATCCTGCACCCACTGCTCAAAGCCGCCGTCTAGCACATAGACGTTATCGTGACCAAATCGCGCGAGTGTATAGGCCACCATCGTCTGCTCCAGACCGTTGCCCCAGCCTGAGAAGAGACCTTTGCCCGTGTAGACCACAACGGGACGGTCAGCTTCCAGCCCCACTCGGCGAAAAATCGCCTCGATGACGGTCTCCGGCACGTACTGCGCAGGGAGGCCATTCTTCGGTACGCGCAGCAACCCTTCATTCATGTAAATCGCGCCGGGGATGTGCGCCTTGATGTAGTCGTGGACGTTGGGCTGCGCGTCTAAGATCATCAAATCCTCATCGACGGCGTGCTCCATCAGCCATTGGGTATCGACCCATTTCGCAATACCATCACCATGCGGATAGTCGTTCGTCATTTAAATCCTCCTCATCCCAAATCCAGCGGCCTATCGATCTCAAACCCCTCGATGAATTTGGCGATCTCTTCTTCCGCCTGCACTTTGGTGAAACTGTAGCGCTCACGCAGCTTCTCGGCGAATTTGTCCCAGTTACCATCGATATAGCCGATGTCCTCGTCCGACAACTCATCCCATTGCTGTCGCGCTTTCGTCCGAATTCTCAGCCATTCAGATCCTGTAAGGCTGTTGCCCATTTTGCACCTCCTATCGGTTTGCCAAACACACTGAGGCTGATCAGCCTCAATCTATCATTCTCAGGTTACGTTGATCTCCTTACTGCTCTCCCACAAACCGTGGATGTTGCAATACGAGACCGCGATCAATGTGCCAGGTTGGTCAATCTTCATCTCGGTAGCGCCGGTATGATGCGTGTAGACCGGGCCTTCGTTCGCGCTCTTGGTCGATGCGCCATGCGCGTTGAACTCGAAGTGCGCCACATCATAGATAAAGTTGCCATCCGCCGGCTTGAAATAGAGCTTGGCCCAGGCGATGTGATGTTCGGTAGTGTTGGGATGCCCCACTTCCTTGCCCAACGTCACTTTGACATCGAAGAACTCCCCCGCCTCGACGGCATCGGGCGCCTCGATCACGGGCACATGCTTCTCTTTCTTCCAATCAGCGCGTTGAATATGCTCTCCTAACATGCGTTAAAACTCCTTTCGATTCCTCGCTTTAATCTCGCTTTAATCTCGCTTTAATAGTGAACGCCAACCAACATCAGATACAAGAGGTCCAGCTTCACGCCAGGTTGGCGCGCAATTCAATCGTCAGCCCCTCGCGCAGCAGATTGGAGACCGGGCAGCCTTGATCGGCCGCCTCGGCGATCTCCTGAAAGGTCGCCGCGTCGATATCGGGCACGCGACCCGCCACCTCCAGCTTCATCTTCGTGATGGCAAAACCATCCCCCTGCTTCTCGAGCGAGCATGTCGCCTGGGTCGCGATGCTCTCCGGTGCGTAGCCCTTGTTGCTCAACGTGAGCGCAAACGCCATGCTGTAGCATGCCGCGTGCGCGGCTGCAATCAACTCCTCCGGATTCGTCCCCAGTTCCTGCTCGAAGCGGGTGCTAAAGCCGTACGCCTCGCCCTTGAGCGCCCCGCTCTCGGTCGTGATACCGCCCTGACCGCGCTTTAAATCGCCTCGCCATTCCGCCGATCCAACTCGTTTAATCGCCATTTTCTCTCCTTCGGCTTGCGCCCTATGCTGATCTGATCACCTGCCCGAAAGCTCCCGCAACAGAAAAAACATGAAAGTTCATCTCACTTATTATGGTAATACAAAAAGCAGGGCGGAACGATTGAGCCACGTTGCCATCATCGTTGCGTTGAGTTAGATAGGGTTGGAATAGCGTTGGGGGATGCCGTTCGGCTCTTGGCCCTTGTGGACTTCGCCCGATAACACCCCGGATAGCCTTAAAGATGCTGCAAAAGGCGCCAAAATTCCTGGAATCGACCTCAAACTTGGCTTTCCAATTGATTTCGCATATAATGCAAGAGAAGAACTTGTTCACGAAGCACGCGGCTACCCCATCTTTCTTGATTACCCGACTACGCGATTAAAGACTATGGCATTACCAGGTTGCGGATGGGAATAGCACGATGGCGCCCGGCGAATTCCTAAAGAGCCAAGACTATCGGATCATTTTTATACGAGGAGGGCACTGATGGACGTAATATCCACTTTACAATCGGCTGAACTGTTCTCTGGCCTGACCATCACCCAGTTAGAAGCACTGGCCGCGGTCGGCGAGAAACAAATATTCCACCAAGGCGATGTCATTCTCAAGGAAGGGGAGCAAAGCACGGAGATCGCCATCGTCCTATCGGGGCAGGTGGAGGTCGTATCTGAATTGGCGGAAAATGCTACCAGTCTGGTCATCTTAGGAGCGGGACAGAGCTTCGGCGAGATGGCGCTCTTAGATGCGGGGCCGCGGTCGGCGACGATCCGCTGCCTCTCCGCCAAGACCGAGATTTACGCCTTCACGCGCGACGCCCTGCTATCATTCTGGGACCAGGAATGTCGTGTCGGTTACACGATGATGTTCAACATCGCGCGCGATCTGGCGTTCAAACTGCGGATTCGCAACCTCACCTGCGCGATGCCCCAAGGGGAGGCTAACTTATGACTATGACCTACAAAGTCAGCTATGTCATCTTAGGAGGAAACCGGCCCGGCGCCATCATCAACCAGGAAAAAGCGCCAGAGATCGGGGAATTTGTGGAACTGGGAGATGAGACCTTCGAGGTGGTGGAGGTGATGGATCTCTTGCCGCCCCAAGGCGACTTCGCCTATCTCCACGTCACGTGTCGCCCGCTCAACTCTTCATAGGCAACGGACAATAAAAAGTGAACACATTAACCGTGGCATTGGAACTCCCAAGAGATCTGCTGGGAGCACTGGAGGTGCCTCAAACGCAGATAGAAGCTCGTTTGCGCGAGTTGATCGCGCTAGAGCTTTTTCGAGAGGGACGTATCTCATCGGGCAAAGGCGCCGAACTCTTGGGGATCTCCAAGCTGGCGTTCATTCAACTATTGGCCCGGCACGGCATTGATTATTTTACCGAGTCGCCTGAAGAGTTAGAGGACGAAATCGCTATGCTGGAGCAACTTCTGGATGACGAACACGTATGAGCAAAACTTACCAGCGAATCTTGGAGTTAGTGATACGTGGGGAAGTACGAATATCAGCCCACGGATACGATGAATTGGCCGAAGATGATATTCTCGCAAAAGAAGTCCTCGAAGGTACTTCAGAAGCCGTAATTGTGGAAGACTATCCAGAGTTTCCCAAAGGCCCATGCGTTCTTGTACTACAAAAGGACTTCCAGGGCGAACCAATTCACGTAGTTTGGGGAATACCGAAGAATGCATCATCGCCCGCTGTCGTAGTAACAGCCTATCGACCAGATCCAGAGCGCTGGACAGACGACTTTAGAAAGAGGAAAGCATGATCAAAAAATCACATACCAAACACATCTACGAGGGGGACTACGTCGCGGAGGTAGAGGTCGAGTTGATCATTACCGATGAAGGCTGGTCGCCCTACTTATCTCTTAAGGATGCTTACAAGTTGGATGACGTTCGCGAGGCGTTGCGTCGAGGCGATCTCCTGGCTGCCTCCCAACAAGCGCGGATCTACAAGCTGGTTCCAGTCGCTGCTTGATTCACCAAAAAAACAACACCGGGGGAGGATTTTCAATCCTCCCCCGGTGTTATTGCCGATACTTCTTGATTTACCCCATCTGCCCAAAGAAGCGCACCACCAAATGCGGCGTGATGTTCACCTCGATCCACGCTGCTATCAGCAAGAGGGGCAGCACCAGCGCGACGAAGAGCTTCACAAAGCGCCCCAACTCGCGCACGATGCCTATCATGCCGCCGCCATCGTCCGGCGGTTCTAAGATCACATCCCCCATTCGCATCGCCTGCGCCGTCGCGAGCAGCGCGGCGGGCAGCTCCAGAATCCCATGCGGCAGTATGAAGGCCGTCAAGAAGAGCCACGGGCTGATCCCCAGCGGCATCACCTGCAACATCACGTAGACAATCAACGCGATAGGCGCCAGCAACAACAATCCGCCCAGCACGCCCAATGAGAAGATCGAAAGCAACGCGCCCCCGAGCAGAGCGCGCGCATTATTGTAAAAGACCGCCTCCGTCGAAAAGACAGGGAGCAGGCCGGTGCGCCCCACGGCCTCCTCAATCATCGCCACATCGGAGATATACTCAAAATCGATCAACGACGCCGGCAGCGGGAATCTTGCCGCGCCCCACATGCCGACCAACGCCCCGCCGACGAAGACGATCAAGAAAGTGACGAGGATCTCGGCGCGCATCGCGCGCAACAGCGCGGGAATCTCCTCGAAGTAGAGGGCCTTCAATCCCCGGCGCGGCAGCGCAGCATCCCAGAAGGTCTTCCACGCGCGGCCCAGATCGATGTAGTCCAAATCGCGGCCCAGCAAGTGCTCCCGGTCGAAGACGCGAATCCCCAACCGAATCAGCAGAATATTCACCACGACCAAAAAGATCGTAATCCACCAGAGGATGGCGTAATCCGCAAAGAGCAAGAAGCCGGCCTGCGCCTGCAACAGGAACGCCATCGGGATAATGATGAAGCTCGCTAACAAGTTCGCCGCGCGGACGCTGGTTGCCTGGCTGGAGACGATCACCGCGCCGGAGACCATCACCAGCGCCTCCACCGTCGATAACAACACGGCCAGCACCAGCAGCTCCGGCTCTGGTCGCCAGCCCATCGACAGGTTCAGTAGCCCCAAATAGACCCCCATCCCCAAATAGCTCGCTACCACAGGCGGGATTGTAGAGGCCAGCAGTTTACCCAAGTAGAGCTGCCGATCCGTCAGCGGCGTCGCCAATAGCGACTCCAAGCTGCCGCGCTCTTTCTCGCCGACGAACGTCTCCAACGCGATCACCAGGGAGAAGGAGCTGGGGAAGAAGCCTACGACTAACATCAGAAAGGGGAAGAGCCGCTCAATGATCAGACTCGCACCGTACTCATTGACGAAATCGATGCCCTGACTGGCCGCGAAATTCGCGAGAAAGGGAAAGAAGGTCACCAAGATAACAATGGGAAAGACAATGCGCCAATCCCGCAGCGTATCGCGCACCTCACGCCGAGTGATCACCCACGCCGGTCTAAAATCCGACCACAGCGACTTTGGCCATTGTTTTACTTTATCAAATTCCAATGTATCAATCATCGGATCATCCCCTCGTTTTCTCCCACCACGCGCAAATAGACGGCCTCCAAGCTCTGCGGAACCTCGCTCAAGGTGACGACGGGAATCTCCGCTGCGATCAACGCCTTGAGAAGCTGGGCATTGACCTCCGCTGGATTGGGGGTGCTATAGCGCACCCATCGCTCCCCCATCGCCTGGACGTGAGCATAGCGCCCAATCAACGGCCCCACGCCATTGTTCGAGGAGGCTGCAAATCGCACTTCCATCAGCGGCGGCCCTAACATCTGCGACTTCAACATCGGCACAACGCCCTCCGCGATGATCTCGCCCTTGCGGATGATGGCGATGCGATCCGCCAACTCCTCTGCCTCCGGCAAATTATGGGTGCAGACGATGATGGCGCGGCGGTCGTCGTCGCGCATCTGCATAATCGCATCGCGCACCAGGCGCGCGCTCTCCGGGTCCATCGCCGAAGTCGGCTCGTCCAACAGTAATACCGGCGGATTGTGCAGCAGCGTGCGCATCAGGGCGATTTTCTGCGCCATCCCCTTGGAATACTCGCCCAAGCGCCGATCCAGCGCGAAGGCCATCCGAAACTGCTCGCCTAACTCGTTAATACGCGCGCGACGTTGGCGCGCAGAAAGTCCCCGCACCTCGCCGAAGAAGTCCAGATACTCGCGGCCCGTCATCCGCGTGTAGAGGCCGGGCGCCTCGGTGAGCACGCCCACCTGGCGACGCACCGCTTGCCCTTCAGCGACCACATCATAGCCGGCGACGCGCGCGCTTCCCGTCGTCGGCGCCAGGACCGCCGAGAGCATCCGCACCGTTGTCGTCTTGCCCGCGCCGTTCGGCCCCAGCAAGGCCACCACCTCCCCCGGCGCGACGGAGAGCGTCACATCATTCACAGCGGTCAAATCATCGAATTTTTTGGTCAATCCCTGCATTTCAATCATGCCACATACCTCCACATCTCTCAATTTGCCTAGATTATACCATAACCCTACGATTTTAATAGATGATTATATTATTTTTAAACTAAGATCGCGAACCCCTTGTGAAGGTTCATAAGAGCTTTGGTAAACAGATTATATCTATTTAATTTTATGAGCAGACCAAGGTGCAACGCACTTGAACAGAAGAAAAGCAGCAGTTCCAATTATGGGTTTAGTCCATCCCGTTTGTAAACAGAGCGGGGGT
>CAZCAI010000106.1:13318-17362 GCA_964496595.1 uncultured Anaerolineales bacterium | reverse complement strand
CCACCGCCTCGCGCAGTTCGTCCGGCTGGATGGGCTTGAGCAGGTAGCGATCCACACCCTCGCGGATAGCCACCTGCGCCGATTCTAAGGAACCATGCCCGGTGAGAATGATCACCACGGTCTCCGGCCAGCGCCAACTTAGCGCCTCCAAAACCCGCAGACCATCCGTGCGCCCGCCCAGCTTTAAATCCACCACCGCCAGGTCAAACGGCGTATCGCGCAGCTTCTCCAGCGCGCTCTCCCCGCTATCCGCCGTGGTCACGACGTGCCCCGCGCGCGTCAACGTCTGCTCCACGAAGAAACGGATCCCGTCCTCATCATCCACGACTAAGGTATGTATAGGTTTTGTCATAATTCCCCCCTAATCTTTCAATTCAACCTGTAACCTTCTCCATTTTACCAGAAATCAGGCCGGAAGCCACACAGTGAAGGTCGTCCCGACGCCAGATTCACTCTCCACCTCGATGTGGCCGTCGTGCTCCTCGATAATCGAGGCGGAGACATATAGCCCCAGGCCCAGGCCTTCCGATTTATTCGTGTAGAAGGCATCGAAGATTCGAAGCAGTTCATCCGGCGGAATCCCCACCCCGGTGTCGGTAAAGGTGAGGCGCACGCCGTCGGGATCGTAGGTGCACTCAGAGGTGATCTTCAATTGCCCGCCCTCCGGCATCGCGTCGACGGCGTTGAGGATCAAATTCAAGAAGACCTGCGGGATGCGGTTAGGCACGACGCGGATCTCCGGCGCCACGGGCGTCGGCCCCCAGATCACGTCTACATTGTGGTTCCGGCATTGCTTCTCCGTCAACGCGATGGCGCGCTCGATCAGGGCATTGATGTCGGTCGGCTCTTGATCTTCCGGCCGCGAGCGTTTGTTGAGATCGCGCAGGTCGGAGACGATCTTGGCCGCGCGCTCCAACTCCTGCGCCGAGACTTTCAGATAATAGCTGGGGTCTTCGCCGTCGGCGAGCACCTCGCGCGCCAGGCCCAGGGCGCCGATGACGGTCTGGAGCGGGTTGTTGATCTCGTGCGCCAGCGACGCGGCCAGCCGCCCGGTGAGAGACAACTTCTCCGTGTGCAGCAACTCCCGCTGGGCCGCCTTGCGCTCGGTGATGTCCTCCACCATCGCGATGGTGAAGGGTGGATATTCATCGTCGCCGGTCACGACCGAGAAAGTCACCTGGGTGATGATCGCGTTGCCATCCATACGGATCATGCGCAATTCCTCCCGGTGGACATCGCGCTTATTCGCCAGCAGCGCGCGATAATGTACCTCGACCACCGGCTCATCCTCTGGATGGATCAACACCTTGAAGGCCATCCCTTCCAATTCGACCTGACTGTAGCCGGTCATCTTTTTCAGCGCCGGATTGCTCGCGAAGATATGGCCGCGATCATCGATTAAAGCGATCCCCATCGCCGCGCTGTTGAAGATCGCCCGGAAGCGCGCCTCGCTGCGCTGCAAAGCGGCGGTGCGTCGCTCGACCCGCTCCTCCAGCCGCACTGCGTGCTCAGCGATGGCCTCGCGAAGCCGCGCCTGCTGCAACCCAATCGCCAATTGATCCGCGATCTCCTGAAAGGCGTCCGCTTCCTCCGAGGTCAACGCCAGGACATCGTCCACCGCCACATTAAGCGAGCCGAGCAATTCGGTCTGCGAGATCAGCGGGAAGATGGTGAACGCCCGCACGCCTAAGGCCGCCAGTTCGGGAAGGATGGCGGAATCGACCGCCAACGTCGTCATATCCTCCACGGTGTAGATGCTCCCTTCGTGCAGTTTATCTAAATACCACACCTGATCGAACGGTACGCGCACGCCAGATTGCACGCGCGTCTCCTCACCGTCGGAACGGGTGTGAGCAGCGAGCAAGACCATCTCCCGCGCCTCGAAGTCAAACTCGGTGATGGCCACCTGTACGCCAGACTTGATCTCGCGGAGGTAAGGGAGCACCGTGGCGGCGATTTCCTGAGCGGAGAGCGCGGCCAGGATCGCGCGATCCGTCTGGTGCAGGATCTCCAGGCGCTCGGCATAGCGACGCAGCATCTTCTGGACCGATTTCCGGTCGGTGATGTCTTGAAAGACGCCAATCGCGCCGGTGACCTCCCCGACCTCACCATAGATCGGCGCGGTGTTCACCAACAGCTCCCGCTGCTGGCCATCCGGCCAGATCATCAGTAACTCCTCCTCATGCATCACCTCCCCATCCAAGGCCGAACGGGTCAAGGGGAGATTTCGGGGATCATAGGGACGTCCATCTGGATGATGGAAGTCAAACGCGGCGTGTTCTGGATAATCCTCGCCATAGGGCACGGGGTGTTGGTAGATCGCCTCGGCGGCGGGATTGGCGCGCAGCACGCGCGCGTGCGCGTCCGTCACGACGATGCCCTCCGGCGCGTGCTCGATGACCGCGTCGAGCTGCGCGCGCTCGGCCTCCAACGCGCGGCGGATCTGCTCGCGCTCGGTGATATCTAACATCACCAGGATGGCGGCGATAAGGCGATCCGCATAGTCGGTCACCGGGGCGGCGCCGGCCAAGATCGTGCGCGTTTCGCCATCGGCCCGGCGAAGATGGAGTTTCTGCTGCCGCACAACCTCCCGCTGCTCCAGCGCCCGCACCAACGGGCGCGCCTCCCGCGCCAGCGATGTACCATCCGATTGAATAAAGGGGTAGTCCTCCGACTTTTTCCGCACATTCTGGGAGGGGGGCGCGCCAAAGATCCGTTGGGCCACGGGATTGGACATCATAATGTCGCCCTGCGCATTCACCACGATCACACCCGCCGGCATCGTCTCCAAGAGCGCGTGGAGGAGATTCTCGCCGTCCTGCGCTTCGCGCGAGGCATGACACAATCTCTCCTGCTGGGATGCAATCCGCCCCAGCAAGCGCTCGCGTTCCCTCCGCTGGGCCTGCGGTCGTAATTGCTCCTGGCCGGTTATATCCCGGATCAGCCAGTAGATGTGTGTCAGAGCCTCGTCACGCTCGATCAAGCCGATGGTCAATTCAGCGGGGAAAGCATCCTGGCGGAAGGACCGCAGTTGAAACCGCACGTCGTCAGTCTTCTCCAGTTGTCGCAAGCGCGCCAACAGATCATCGAAGCGCTCATGATCTTCCGAGGACACGTACTCCAGCAGCGACTGACCGGCCAACGTCTGCGATCCCTTTTGAAACATCGAGATCGCGGCCTCGTTCGCCGCTTGAATAACGCCCTCCGGTGAGGTGACGACATAGCCATCCGGCGCCAGTTCGAAAAGCTCGCGATAGCGCTGGTGGGCCTCGTCCGAGATCGGTTGCGCGCTGTGCTCGGCAGATAACGCGACCAACTCTTTATCCAGATCCTGGAGCAGCGCCTGTTCTTCTTGCGTCCCCTCCTGAGATTCGAGACACGATTGGAGCTGGGCCACCATCTGCTGCATCCGTTCGATGCGACGGTTCATATCGAGATCGTTCATCATGTTTTCTCCTGTAAAAGACGGGGGTTTTTCATCTCGGTGGGTAAATGTGCGGCGTATTTCGTATTGCGCTTGTGCTATCCGCTGCCCGGACGTAAACATCCGGGCTAAAAGAGCGAAGCCGCCTTCGGAGGCTAACCTTACTATCCCGCAGGGCTTTGTTCTCTTAGCGCGGGGACTTCCATCCCCGCGCTAAGAAAGCGACTGGAAGATTCTGGAGATCCAAAGGCCGGCCCCGTTCTCCCAACCTGACCCGCTGACGTTGGCGCAACAATCTCTCCCGGACATCATCTCTGACGACCAAGCCTTCATCGGGATCACCCAACATCTCGATCAACTTCTGCTCGATGGTGACTTCCACCACATCCGCCAACATCCGCTTGAACTCCGCTTGGGTCATCTGCGCTACGGTATCTACGGTCATCATTGAACCTCCTTATCAACTATCGCTGCCTTCTATTGTACCCCACAGCGGGGAGGGATCAAAAGCATTGGGGCGAGGCCGCCGGGCAGTGAATTACCCGTCTCAAAGCTGAAGTCGGCTGAAGGCCGACTCAAGGCCGAGAACCATCCTCTACCTCAGTCGGCTTGAGCCGACT
>CAZCAI010000106.1:9802-13218 GCA_964496595.1 uncultured Anaerolineales bacterium | reverse complement strand
TGAGCTTCTAGCCCGCGATTTATCTGCGGGCCGACTGCGGATGAACCCTGCGGGCGCAAGGCGACGACTCCACCACCACCACAACCTCCTACTCCTTAGCCGAGGCCGGGCCGCCGAGGCCGGGCAGTAAACTACCCGTCTCAAAGCTGAAGTCGGCTGAAAGCCGACTCAAGGCCGAGAACCATCCTCTACCTCAGTCGGCTTGAGCCGACTTGAGCTTCTAGCCCGCGATTTATCTGCGGGCCGACTGCGGATGAACCCTGCGGGCATAGGCCAACGAAAACCACCTCCTACCGCGATCTCCTCCTTAGCCGAGGCCGTGCCGCCGAGGCCGGGCAGTGAACTACCCGTCTCAAAGCTGAAGTCGGCTGAACGCCGACTCAACACTGGAGACCGTCGCCTATCCCAGTCGGCTTCCAGCCGACTTCAGCTTCTAGCCCGCGATTTATCTGCGGGCGTAGGTCGAACTGCCAGTCCGCCCCCCCGCCCATCCCAGCTTGACCTCCACCCCGCGCCTCATATAATCCCTATCAAACCCGCCAAACCACACAGGAGGCGCCCGATGTCCAAACCTAACCAAGAGACACAAGACACATCCGATGTCGTCATCGCCTATTGCGGCCTAGTATGCAGCAACTGCGGTTTCTACACCAAAGGCAGATGCCAGGGCTGCCACAGCGACAGGCCGATGCTGCCCAACTGCAAGACAAAAGCCTGCGCCATCCGCAACAACTACACCACCTGCGCGGCGTGCGAAACCTACGCCGACCTGCGCGAGTGCAACAAACTCCACAACTTCTTCACCCAACTCTCCGGCCTCATCTTCCGCACCGACCGCATCGCCAACCTCGAACGCATCCGCGAGATCGGACTGGAGGCCTTCAAAGCAGAAAAAGCCCGCGACGACCGGCCCTAACATCCGCTCCATCTGCCAGTCACCGGACACTTCTCAGCTCACGGATTAACACTTTTTACATTCAGGAAATCTTTCCGGTAGCCGATTCCGTATTCTAAATTCGCAATTCGAAAATGGACGTGAGCGGTAAGATACCCATCAAGATGGGGAACTTCTCCGCTGAAAGATCTAAAAATCCGTGTAATCCGTGGAAATCCGTGAGCTATTTTCTAAAAGTGTCCGGGGACTAATTCCATCTGCTTAATCTGCTTAATCTGCTGATTCACAACCCGCCCCAAATCCGCCAGAAGCTCAACAGCCAGAACATCACCACCACGGAGAGCGCCAGCGCCGAGTAGTGCAGGCGCGCGCCGAGCGGCCAATACCCCTCGCGCCGATGGCCGACGCCCAGCCACGCCAGCACCGCGAAGACAAGCACCCCAATCCCTAAGATGACGACGACCGGCAGCAGGCGGAACAACGCGGTGAAGGTCGCCGTCGGCCCGAAGAAGATCTTGGGTACGCCGTAGGCCGGGTCCATATCCGCAAAGATGACGAAAAAGCCGATCACGAAGACGAGCGTCAGCAACGCAAATCCGGCGCCCACGAAGCGCGCCACGCGCGGCAGCCAGCTCTCGCCATAGAGCTTGCCCCGCCGCTTGATAAACGTGACCGGCCAACCGATCAGGGCCGAGAGGCTGAGCAGCAAGCAACTTCCCAACAGCAGCGCATTGAAGCCGGAGGTGCGATAAGCTGGCGCCCTGATGAACGCCAACGGCGCCAGCTCCCCAATCTGCAACCCGGTCACCTCGCCGCCGTCATCCGTGAGAAAGACCACCCGGTCATCCGGCTGCAAGACATTTTGGAAGAGATGCTCGTCCACCTCGACGTAACGCTTTCCTTGCCCGCCCATCGCGGCGATCAACTCGCCCTCGGGCGTCGCGCTGACGCTGAGCGCCTGCAAAAGCACGACCAACTTCTCCGGCGTGGAGAAGTTCGCGCGCGCCATCTGATACTCGCCCGCATACTGCGCGGCCCGCTGCGCGAAATCGTCCGGCGGGGCCGGGGCGGGCGCTTCCGGCGCCGGGAAGTAGCGATCCATAAAGGCGTGGAGCAGATCATCGCGCACGGTGTTGCCGGGGGATCCGGCGCTGTTGTACGAGACGTACAAGCCCACATCCTCCTCCAACAGCAGATAGAGCGCGCTATGGAAGAGGAAGGTGTCCCCGCCGTGATAGATCATCCGCCGCCCGTTGACCTCGTGCTCCATAAAACCGTGCGCCATCCCGCTCACGCGCGGATCGGCGGCGTAGTGTTGCTGGTGCATCTCCTGCGCCGTCGCCGCCTCCAAGATGCGGGCATCCTCGTAGCGGCCATCCTGCAAATGGGCGATCATAAACCGCGCCATATCGAAGGCCGTGGCGCTCAGCGCGCCGGCCGGCGGCGCCCCGACGACCTCAAAATCGCCCGCGATGAACTGCCCGTTGCTGTACGCATAGCCCCGCGACATATCCGGCGCCAGATCAGGCGGCAGGGGCTGCTGGAAGGTGCTGCGCGTCATCCCCAGCGGTTCGAGGATGTGGCGCGCGATATACGCCTCGAACGGCTCGCCAGAGACGCGCTCAACGATGTACCCCGCTATCGCCGATCCGTAGTTGGAATAGGCCGCAATCTCCCCCGGCGGATAGACGCGCGCGGGCACATTCTCCTTGAGATAGGTCGCCAGGGGCGGCAACTCCGCCGGATCTTTGAGGAACAATCCCGTCCCCTGATCCTCGAAGCCGGGCGTGTGCACCATCAGATCATAGAGCGTGATCGGTTCGGGATAGGTCGCCGGCAGCTCGAAATCCAAGTAGGTGTTGACGTCAACGTCCAACTCGATCTCGCCCGCCTCCACCAACTGCATCACCGCCGTCCAGGTGAAGAGCTTGGAGACCGAGCCGGGCCGGAAGAGCGTCTGATCGCCGCGCACCGGCGTCCGCTGTTCCCAATCGGCGTAGCCATAGCCCTTCGCCAGCAGCACCTCGCCCTCCGCCACGACGGCCACCGTCGCGCCGGGGATGTGGGCCGCCTCCAACTGCGCGGTCATCAGCCCATCGAAGAACGTCTCCAACTCGGCGGCCTCCAAGACGGGCGGTTCAGCGGCCTGCGCCAAACCTGCCTCTGGGGGAGACATCATCGCGAACAACGCCAGCAACAACATCATACGAATCAATCGAGAGAACATGCCATTCACCATTCCTTTCTCTTCTCCAGGGATAAAGAACCATGCGCGCGCCTGGGATGCATACCAACGCAAGAAAGCGCACGACATTTTGTTTGATTATAGGGCGTTTTGCGATGGGAGCAACAGAGTCCAGCCCGCAGGGCTTCGCTCTTTTAGCCCGTGGACTTCCCTCGGCCATGGGGCCTTACGGCCACAGGAGGGCCAAGGCATCCACGGGCGGTCGCTCGCCTGCCGTCGCCCGGACGTGAACGTCCGGGCTAAGAGGGCCAAGCCCTGCGGGCTGAGGGACATCGC
>CAZCAI010000106.1:0-9702 GCA_964496595.1 uncultured Anaerolineales bacterium | reverse complement strand
TATGTAAGACGGTTTACAATGGGAGGAGAAGGGCTTCGTTCTTTTAGGCGGCCACGGGCAAACCAATCCCCACCCTGCTCGCGCCGCCCCGGCATCGATCTCCGCATAACGCCAACCGCCACCGCCAGAAAAAGCGTCCAGCCCGCAGGGCTTCGTTCTTTTAGCCCGTGGACTTCATCCACGGGCGGTCACGGGCTGAGGGACATCGCTATGTAAGACGGTTTACAATGGGAGGAGAAGGGCTTCGTTCTTTTAGGCGGCCACAGGCAAACCAATCCCCGCCCTGCTCGCGCCGCCCCGGCATCGATCTCCGCATAACGCCAACCACCACCGCCGGAAAAAGCGTCCAGCCCGCAGGGCTTCGCTCTTTTAGCCCGTGGACTTCATCCACGGGCGGTCACGGGCTGAGGGGCATCGCTATGGAAGATGGTTTACAATGGGGGGACGGGCTTCACTCTTTTAGACGGCCACGGGCGAAACAATCCCCCCCTTCCAAATTCCCACTTGCCACATTTAAGAGGTATGGTATAATCCTTAACTGCGCAAGGGGCTGTAGCTCAGATGGGAGAGCGCTACAATCGCACTGTAGAGGCCAGGGGTTCGAGTCCCCTCAGCTCCACAAGAAGGTGAAGTCTACCTTCTAATTTAACAAAGTCCATAAGGGCCTGTAGCGCAGCTGGGAGCGCACCACAATGGCATTGTGGGGGTCGTGGGTTCGAGTCCCACCAGGTCCATCAAAAAAGAGGGAGCCAATCGGCTCCCTCTTCTGCGTTCTCACCCTTGCGAAGGTTCCAGATGCAATCTCAAACCCGAATCCTTCTGGACTGTCGCAGATTGCACCGCAAACAAGACCTTTGCGTAACCATCGCAAGGTTTCTCATACGCCGGGCGATTGCACCTCCAGCACATCACCGTGGAGATTGATCACGATCCGAAAGCCCAACATCCCCAGCCACGCGCGGGTCTCCTCCGGCAGGCCGAACTTGAAGAGCTGCTCCATATTCTCGTCCATCTGGTCAATCGAGGCCTCGACCGCCGCCTTCGTGAAGAGATCCTCCTTGCCCATCATCTCCATCACGCCTTCGACAACGGCCGAGCGATTGGAGAGGACGCCCTCCTGCATCATCGCCAGCACCTGCCGGTCCACCCGCTCGCTGGGCAGATGCCGCCGGAAGCCATCATCGTCCACAACATACTGCGACGCCCCACCGACGTACGCCACCTCGACGGGCTGGCCGTCCTCATCGACAATCAAACCTTCAAATAATGCCACACACGCCATTTAGTCACTCCGTCCTTCGTCTTTCGTCATTCGTCAATCGATCCTCATCCATCCGTCGCGAAACGCTGGACAATCTCGTCGCCCAGGCGCTGGCGGATGTGCGCCATCGGCACGTAATCCACAATCGGCTGCATAAAGCCGCGCACGATCAGCCGCTCGGCCTCTGAGCGCGGCAGCCCCCGCGATTCCAAATAGAAAAGCTGTTCTGGATCGATGCGGGAGACGGTGGCGCCGTGGCTGCACTGCACCTCGTTGGCGATGATCTCCAGGCCGGGGATGGCGTGCGCGCGCGGCATCCCGCGCACCTCGCCGGGCAGTACCTCGCCCGCCAGGATGAGGTTGTTGTTGGCCTGATACGCCTGCGTGCCGCCCGCCTCCGTCTCGACGCGGATCATCCCGTAGAAGATAGTGCGCGCCCGGTCGCGGAGCGCGTTGCGCACCAGCAGATCGCTGTGTGTGTCGGGCGCGCTGTGATGCTGGTAGGTGCTCTGGTCGATGCGCTGGTCGCCGCGCGCGAAGGTGAAACCCTTCATCTGGGTGCGCGCGCCGGGCGCCGCCAAGTTGCTGCGCAGGAACTCCTTGCTCATCCGGCTGCCCATCCCGCCGCTGATCCACAGCAGCTTCGATTTTTCGTTCACCGTCGCGTCCTGCACGCTGACCGAGTAACGCTGCGCGCCCCAGTGCTGGAGGCTGACATAGCGCACAATCGCGCCCGGCTCCGCGTGGATCTCCACCATCTCGACGCTCATCTCCGGGCGGCGCTCCTGCGAGACGCGATCCTGAATCAGCGCGACCTGACTGCCCGCCTCCGCGATGATCAGGGTGTGGTGCAGGCTGGTCCCGCTGTCGGCGTCGTGCGCGATCAGCGATTGGAGCGGTCGGGCCACGCGCACGCCCGCCGGCGCGTGGACGAACGTCCCGCCGTGCCAGAGCGCCGCGTTCAACGCGGTGAAGCGATTGAAGTCGGGCCGGGCGGTCGCGCCCTGCATCCAATGCGCGCGGATCAGATCGCCGTGCGTCTGGAGCGCGTGGTGCAGATCCTCCAAGACGACGCCGTTCTCCGCGTCTGAGGCGCGCATCTGCCCATAGGCGCGCGAACCGTTGCAGTGGGCCAACGTGCCGGAGACGTGCGCTTCCGGCGCCAGGGGATACTGCCAACACGGCGGCAGATCGGCCAGGTCGTCAATCGGGCGGGGCGCGAAGACGAGCGCCATTTCATCTAAAGGATAGCGCTCCAAATGCGTGCGGCGCCACGCTTCCTCGTTGGAAGCCGGCCACGGCATCGACTCGAATAGCTCCCAGGCCTCGCGGCGCGCGGCGCGCATCCACGCCGGCTCGTCGTAACGCTCGACAATCGCCGCGATGGCGTCCTGCGTCAACGGGAAGGCCTCGTGTACTGCGGTCTGCGGTATCATCTCTCTGATTGTCATCGCGCTACCCCACCGAGCCTTCCATCTGAAGCTGAATCAAGCGGTTCAATTCGACGGCATATTCCATCGGCAATTCCTTTACAAACGGCTCCAAAAAGCCGTTGACGATCATCGTGGCGGCCTGCTCCTCGCTCATCCCGCGACTCATCAGGTAGAAGAGCTGATCCTCGCTGATTTTGCTGACGCTGGCCTCGTGCTCGATCCACGCATCCTCCTCGTTCACGTCGATGTAGGGGTAGGTATCCGTGCGCGAGATCGGGTCGAGCAGGAGGGCGTCGCATTCCACCTTAGAGCGCGCGCCCGTCGCCCCCTCGATCACCTTGACCAGGCCGCGATAGGCCGAGCGGCCATTATCCTTGCTGATCGATTTGGAGGTGATGATCGAGGTCGTCTCCGGCGCGAGATGGACGGCCTTGGCGCCGGCGTCGTAGTGCTGCCCCTCGCCCGCGAAAGCGATGGAGAGCACCTCGCCGTGCGCGCGCGGCCCGCGTAAGATCACAGCGGGATACTTCATTGTTACGCCACTCCCAATGTTTCCATCCACCCATTCCATTCTGCCGTCCGCCTCGACGACGGCGCGCTGGGTCACCAGGTTGTAGACGTTCGTCGACCAGTTCTGGATCGTGGTGTAGCGGGCGTGGGCGCGCTCCTTGACGAAGATTTCGATGACGCCGGTGTGGAGCGCGGCCTCGGTGTACTGGGGCGCGGTGCAGCCCTCGATGTAGTGGACGTTGCTGCCCTCCTCGGCGATGATGATCGTCCGCTCGAATTGGCCCAGCGACTGCGCGTTGATGCGGAAGTAGGCCTGGAGCGGGATCTCGACGTGGATGCCTTTCGGCACGTAGACGAAGCTGCCGCCGGACCAGAAGGCGCTGTTCAGCGCCGCGAACTTGTTGTCATCGATGGGCACGACGGTGCTGATATGCTCGCGCACCAGATCTGGGTACTCCTGCACGGCGGTGTCCATATCCACAAAGATGATGCCATGGCTCTCCCACTGCTCCTTGAGCGAACTGTAGACGGACTCGGAATCCATCTGCGTCTCCACGCCGGCCAGATATTTGCGCTCGGCCTCCGGGATGCCCAGCCGTTCGAAGGTGTCCTTGATCGCCTCCGGCACGTCGTCCCAGGAGCGTGCTTTGTCGGGCGTGGCGCGCATGTAATAGTAGAATTGCTCAAAATCCAGCAAGCCGAGATCGACGCCCCAGGTCGGCATCGGCATCTGGAAGAAGGTCTCCAGCGCCTCCAGGCGGAAATCCAACATCCATTGCGGCTCGCCCTTGACCTCGGAAAGCTGGCGCACCACGTCCGCGCCGATGCCGCGCCGCGAGCGATGCGCGTAGGCGATCTCGGTGGTGAAGTCCGCGCTCCCCCGTTCCTTCATATCGCGTAAGTCGTCTTGATGATTCGTCATAACGCGGCCATCTCTTTCATCTCTTCCTTGACCCAATCGTAGCCTCTCTCCTCCAGCACATCGACCAACTGGGCGCCGCCGGATTTGACGATCTCGCCATCCAAGAAGATGTGGACGTGATCGGGGTGAATGTAGTTCAGGACGCGCTGATAGTGGGTGATCACCAACAGGCCCATATTCAGCTCCCTCTGAAGCTGGTTGACGTTCTCCGCGACAATGCGCAGGGCGTCGATGTCTAAGCCAGAATCGACCTCGTCTAAGACCGCGAAGGACGGCTCGATCAAGGCCATCTGGAGGATCTCGGCGCGCTTTTTCTCCCCGCCGGAGAAGCCCTCATTGAGATACCGGCGCAAAAAGGCGGAATCCATCTTCAAGTCCGCCATCTTCTCGTTGAGTTCCGAACGGAACTCGCGCCGGGGCATCAAATGGGCGCCCATGCGGCCCTGGCCTGATCTCTGCGCCTCTTCGCCGTAGCCGCGCACCGCGCTGGTCGCGGCGTGCAGGAAGTTGTAGAGCGTCACGCCGGAGACCGAGACGGGGTATTGCATCGCCAGGAAGAGGCCCTTCTGCGCCCGCTCGTTCGTCTCCAGCTCCAGGAGATTTTCGCCGTTGAGCAGCACCTCGCCCTCGGTGACGGTGTACTTCGGGTGGCCCATCAGCGCGTAGGAGAGCGTACTCTTTCCCGAGCCGTTCGGCCCCATCAAAGCGTGGGTCTCACCCCGGCGCACGACGAGATCGACGCCTTTGAGGATCCCTTCGCCTTCGACGCTGACGTGTAAATTTCGGATCTCTAACTGTTGGTGATTTTGATGATCTGCCATCCACTGCGCTCCTTTTGAGCCTCCCCGTCAAAATCCGATATAATGCACGAAAGTTTGGCAGGATAGGCCACATATTGATATATCAAGCATAATAACCAAGAAAAGTATAGTCTAATTCTATATTTTGTCAACCATTCTTCTTCTTAATTCAACCCTCTTGAAGCTCTAAAGGAATCGCCAGATTTCCGTCTCTTACGCAGCGCGGATCTGACGATCCGCTTAAAGACTTGCGTAAGTTACCGGAGAGAGACGACCTCGACGTTATCAAATGACGGCGCGCTGGCCGCCGAGCTGCCGCGCCGCCAATCCCAGAGGCCGATCTGCCCGCCGGTAAAGGTCGTATCGGTGAAGGCGCACACGCGCCGGTCATCGATCCAGTAGACGTAGCCATCGCCGCGCACCTCCACGACGTAGTGATGCACATCGCCTTCCAGCGCCATCGCTGTGACCTGGAGCTGGGTATGCTCGCCATCGACATACCGGCCGCAGTAGGCCGACTCCCGATCCGCCGCGAAGATCATCGCGTTCTCGATATCCTGCATGTTGACCCAGAGGGCGAGCATGTGCTCCCCGCTCAACTCGGCGGCATCGAACGCGACGCGATAGGCTGCCTGGCGCTCATACTCAGATGAGGTGAGTAGAAGACCCGCGTCGCCGTCCTCACGGGAGAAACTCACGGGCGTTAGACGACCATCAGCGGCGCGCCACTCCCCCACGAGCACCTGCCATTCCGACGAGACCCCCAATTCAAAATCATCCGCAAAGAGCAACGCCGGATTCGCCGTGGGTGCCGGGCGGGCGCCTCCGTTTTGACCCTGGCCCCAGCCGGCGACCAACCGCATCACCACCGGCGTGACGCACGCCGCGATTAGGGTAAAGACGCCGATAATGATCGCGCTGACAATCGCCGGCTTGAGATTCTGGTCCATTTTCATCGTGCCCCTTCCTCCTTGATGAATAATGTTCTCACTGTCATTGTACGCGAGACAAGGCCAAAATCAATATCGCGGTGATGTGGTAGAATGATGGAAGTTGGAAGTTGGACATGCTCCGGCGCTGAGACGCTGAGACGCTGAGACGCTGAGACGCTGAGACGCTGAGACGCTTACATTATTAGATTAGACTATCAGACTACGTGACTGTTGGACTAATGAGGAGAAGATATGCACAAGACGTTGACCATTATCGGCGGGGGATTGGCGGGCAGTGAGGCCGCGTGGCAAGCGGCGGAGCGCGGCATCCCCGTGCGATTGTACGAAATGCGCCCGCAGACGACGACGCCGGCCCACAAGACGGGCGATTTGGCCGAGTTGGTCTGCTCGAACTCCCTCGGATCGGACATCCTCAATCGCGCGCCGGGCCTGCTGAAAGAAGAGCTGCGCCGCCTCGGCTCGATGGTGATCGCAACGGCGGACGAGCATCGCGTGCCGGCGGGCAGCGCGCTGGCCGTGGATCGCCGAGGATTTGCGGCGGGCGTCACGGAGCGCGTCACGACCCATCCCCACATCACCGTGATCCGCGAGGAGGCTACGGCGCTCCCCACCGGCGAGCCGGTGATCGTAGCCAGCGGGCCGCTCACCTCGGATGCGCTGGCGCGGGCGCTGCAAGCGCTCACGGGCGAGGATCTGCTCTACTTCTACGACGCCATCGCGCCCATCGTCGAGATGGACTCCATCGACTGCGACATCGCCTTCCGCGCCTCGCGCTACAATCGGAGCGAATCCGAGCAGGGCGATTACATCAATTGCTCGCTGAACCGGGCGGAGTACGAGCGCTTCCACGCGGAACTCCTGGCCGCCGAGCGCATCGAACTGCGCGACTTCGAGCGCGACGATCCCAACTTCTTCGAGGGCTGTCTGCCCCTCGAGGTGTTGGCCGCGCGCGGCGAGGAGGCGCTAGCCTACGGGCCGCTGCGTCCCGTCGGGCTGCGCGATCCGCGCACCGGGCATCGGCCCCACGCCGTCGTCCAGTTGCGGCAGGATAACGCCGCCGGCACGCTCTACAACCTGGTCGGATTCCAGACCAACCTCAAGTACGGGGAGCAGAAGCGCGTCCTGCGGCTCATCCCCGGCCTGGAACACGCGGCGTTCGTCCGCTACGGCTCGATGCACCGCAACACCTACCTCAACGCGCCGCGCCTGCTGCGCCCCACGCTCCAATATCACGACCGCGACGATCTCTTCTTCGCGGGCCAGATCGCGGGGCTGGAGGGCTACGTCGGCAACGTCGCGGGCGGCTGGCTGGCCGGCGTCAACGCCGCGCGCGGGATGCTGGGCCAGGCGCCGCTCACGATGCCGCCGATGACGATGTTCGGCTCGCTGATGCACTACATCACCCACGCAGATGCGGATTCCTTCCAGCCGATGAAGCCGAACTTCGGCCTGACGCCGCCGTTGGAGCGCCAAATTCGCGGCAAACGCGCGCGGGGTCAGGCCCGCGCGGAGTGCGCTCTGGCGGCGTTGGAGGCGTGGCTGGAGGAGCATCCGATATAGAAAGAAACGTCGCTCCCCAAACGCTCAAAGGGGATTGTCAAATCCCCGATCATTATCCCAGGGATTTGGATCTATCGATCCAGGCCCAGCCGCGATAGAGAAAAGACACCTGGCAGATTTCGGCAACCCGTCAGGTGTCTTTTGTTTTAACGGCACTTCACTTCGTTGCCAACACAAACCTGATTACATCTCCGGGCGCGCGCCTAACGTGACGGGGATGGTCATCTCTTCGCCGTCGCGGATGATGGTCACTTCGACGGTGTCGCCGACGCGGGTCTCCGTCTCCAAATAGGCGATCAAATCTCGCGCGCGCTGCATCTGCTCATCGTCGATAGCGGTAATCACATCGCCGCCAACCGGCAGCTCGCCGTAGCGCGTGCGTACCACACGATCCCCGCCCCGCAAGTCGGCCTCTGCCGCCGGGGAATTTGGCTCGACGTTGGTGATCAGGATGCCATGATCCGGCACATCGACCCCCATTTCCCCAAATTGCGCTTGCAATTGCTCGTTCAGCGCCATCGGGAAGAAGCTGATGCCCATCCACGAGTGGCGGTAGCGCCCCTCGCTGATCAGCTCCGGCACCACGCGCTTGACGATATTGACCGGAATGGCAAACCCGATGCCGGCGTTGGCCTGGCTGGGACTGACGATCTGCGCGTTCACGCCGATGGCGCGCCCCTGTAGATCCAACAGCGGCCCACCGGAGTTGCCCGGATTGATCGCCGCGTCGGTCTGGATCGCCTCGCCGATGAAGCGGCGGTCGGGGCTTTCGATGATCCGCCCCAGGCTGCTGATCACGCCAAAGGTGACGGTCTGATCCAAACCGAAGGGATTGCCAATCGCCACGACGAACTGGCCCACGCGCAATTGTTTGGAATCGCCCAGCGAGATCGTGGTCAGCTCATGGTCTGGATCGGTCTCCACTTTGAGCACGGCCAAATCATAGGTCGGATCGGCGCCGATGACCTCGGCGGGCAACGTCGCGCCATCCGCAAAGGTCACCTGGATGTCCTCCGCGTTCTCGATAACGTGGTAGTTGGTGATGATGTGGCCCTCTTTATCGTAGACAAAGCCCGACCCACTGCCCTCCTGCGGTACGGCGTTGAAGAAGAAATCGTAGCCGATGGCGGTCACCGATATATTGACCACCGCGTCGCCGACCGCCTCGTAGAGCATCTCGACCTGCGTCTCCAGATCGGAGAGCGAGACATCTGGCGGGGGCACCGTCGCGGCGGGTTCGGGCGTCTCGACGAGGGGCGTCGGCGTCGGTTCCTGTTCCTGTTGAATGGGCGCGGGCGCTAAAAAGCTGCATCCCAACGAGGTGACGATCAACACCGCCGTGATCGCTACAATGTACCATTTGTTTCGTCTATTGCTCTTCATTTTCCGAATACTCCTTTCGCAATTTGATTGCGTTGCCTGTTACGTCTCTAGTGCTTTTGAATAGAGTTGCTCCGCTCACAGAGTCAACCACATTCAGGAACATCAGGTCACTGATGCCTCCTCTGGCTACCGAACACTTTCTCCAAGACCACTCTTAATCAGCAGATAGAGCAGATGTAAGCAGATTAGATTTCGGTTCAGATTTAAAGCCTCACAAAGAAAACACAAAGAGGTGCAGAGGAAGATATTTCTCTGCGGATCTTTGAGAAAATCGACGGTAACTCTGTTAGACTATCTGATTATCCATCTGCTTAATCTGCTTAATCTGCTGAGATAGAGGCATAAAACTGTCCGGCAGGTAGACGCCTCCTGAGATCCCTCTCGCGCCCAAGAGATGAGGCCGCTCACGGCACCAACATCACCGGGCAGCGGGCGTGACGCAGCACCTCGGTGCTGACATCACCCAGGAGGATATCCGTCATCGTCGAGGGTCCGCTGGTGCCCAGCACGATGAGTGCGACATCCTCGTTGCGGGCGGTCTCCAAGATCATCTGCGCCGGATCGCCGGCCTCGACCAGGCCGACCGCCGCGACGCCCACCTCGTGCAGATGCTCCACGGAATCGTTGACGACTTCGTGGGCGACCGCCTCCAATTGCTCGACCAACGCGCCATAGGCCTGCGTCGCGATATATTGATTCGGTTCCTCATAGACGTGCAACACAAGCACCTCCGCCCCCTCTTGCCGCGCGATGTGCTCCAGGTAGAGCAGCGCGCGCTCGGCGGCCGGCGATGCGTTGTGGGCAAAGAGAATTCGCTTGAACATTGGGTTGCCTCCTAGATAGTTACAAGTTGCAAGTTACAAGTTGCAAGTTACAAGTT
>CAZCAI010000105.1:0-17569 GCA_964496595.1 uncultured Anaerolineales bacterium | reverse complement strand
TGAAAGGCTCTCGCTTAACCTTCGCAAGGGGCTGAGAAGATTATTTTGGCTTGCCAAAATCGGCGATGAAGTAGTAGCCGTGCCCATTGCCGGGCATCACGCCGACGCCCACCTCGGTGAGCCAGGTGCTGAGCAGCGTGCGGCGGTGGGGATCGTTCGGCGGCACCTCGTCCATCCAGGCGAAGACGGCCTTCGCCGGCGTCCGATGCCACGCCCAGCACTCCGACCAGCGGGCGGGATCGTAGCCGGCGCGAATGATGCGCTCCTTCATCGTGGAGCCATCCGAGCCGGTGTGCCCACACCAGCCGCGCTCATAACAATCCTCGGCGTGGAGTTGCGCGGCCCGCGCCAGCGTGGCGTTATAGCTCAGCGGGGCCAACCCGTACGCCGCGCGCTCCACGTTGATCAGGCGGAAGATCTCGGCGGCGAGCGCGGCCATGTCATCGCCCGGCGGCGGTTCTACCGGCGCTTCGGTCGGATCGGGGGCCGGCGCGGTCGGCGTTGGCGTCTCCTCGCCCGATCCCTCTCCCTCTTCTGGAGAGGGCGTCTCGGTGGCGGTCGGCGCGAGCGTGGGCACGGGGGTGGCCGTCGGCGGCGGCAGCGGCGTGGGCGTAGGCGCGTGCTCAGCGGCGACGATCTCCTTGGGCGCATCTAAAGGCAGGATCAAGGATGCTCCCACCGCCAGGTAATCGGCGTCGGTGAGGCCATTCACGCCCTGGAGTGTGCTGATCCCCAAGCCATAGCGCGCCGCGATCTCGCTCAGGGTCTCGCCCTCCCCCACCTCGTGCACGATCCAGAAGGGCGAGGCGCCCTCCCAGCCCACGCCGGGCGGAATCGCCAAGCTCTGACCCGCCTGCACGGTCGTGCCCTCCCCCAGATCGTTCTGGAGTTGGATCGCCGCCATCGGGACGTCATAGGCCATCGCCAGGCCTAACAGCGTCTCGCCCGGCTGGACGGTGTGCTCGCGCACCGCCGCTCCCGGCGCCGCCGCCTCCGGCGCAGCAGGCTCGGTCGACGGGACTGAGGCGGCTGTCTCTTCGGGCGACGCAGACGACTCGAATGGAGCGGGCGTCACCGTCGGCAGCGTGGCTTGCATCTCAGACGCAACGGTCGCCGTCGGCGCAGCGAGGCCCTCGCCCACCCCCTCCTCCGGCATTGCGTCGGGGGCCGGCGGCGCGCAGGCGGCCAATCCCCACACGATGATCCATATCCCAAAAATAATATGCAATTTTCTCATTATTCGAAACCTCAAGATAACGGGTCTTTTGGATTTCGCCGGACAACTCCCCGGATAGCCCTAAAAGCAGCGCGGATTTGCACGTTTGTGGGGATCGCAGACCTTTTTTACGTCGTTACAAGGTTGTGGATGGGATAGTACGATTGCGCCCGACGAATTCCCGAAGAGCCAAGATAACAAACTCTCAACGCAAAGGCGCAAGTCTCGGACTTTCTGACTTTTGACGTGCGACTTCAGACAACTTTCAACGTGCAACTTGTAACTTTCAACTGATTTTCAAGGAGAATTTATGGCCTCATCCAAACACATCACGATCTACACGGACGGCAGTTCGCTGGGGAATCCCGGCCCCGGCGGCTACGGCGCCGTCCTGCTTTATCAAGGGCATCGCAAGGAGCTTTCCGGCGGGTTCCGGCGGACGACGAACAATCGCATGGAGTTGCTGGCCGCCATCGAAGGGCTGCGCGCCCTGCAGGAACCGTGTCGGGTCACATTGTACACCGATTCCAACTATCTCGTCAATGGCATCACCAAGGGCTGGGCCAGGCGGTGGCGTTCCAAGGGCTGGATGCGGAATAAGCGGGAGCGGGCGCTCAACGCGGATCTGTGGGCGGAGTTGTTGGAGCTGTGCGAGACCCACAACGTGGCGTTTGTCTGGGTCAAGGCGCACGCGGGGAACGAGGAGAACGAGCGGTGCGATACGCTGGCTAAGGAGGCGGCCCAGGCCGCCGATCTGGCGGCGGATGTGAATTACGAGCAAGATACGATGCATCCGCGCTCGCAGACGTGAGCTGGCATCAGGGGATGTGGCGATAGCGCCGGCTCACGCGCCAGGGCCAGACGAGCGGCGCGAGTAGCTCGACATCGGTGGCGCGGTCGGGATCGCGGCGGGGGCGCTGGCGCCACATCCGAGGCGCGGCGCGCCAGCCCGCCAGCCGCCCACGCAAGGCGTGAACGTCGCGCCGGACGAGGAGGGCGTAGAGCACGGCGGCCAGGTCGTAGAGCAGCGCCAGCGGCGCGTGATGCCACAGCTCGCGCGCGGGGTAGTTCTTGAGCAGCAGCCAGATCTTGTTGCGCCCCAGGTGAAAGCTCTTGAAGGGCGAGCCTTCCCTGCCTGTGGCGGAGTGATGGTGCAGGACGCGCGCCTGGGGCGCGAAGAGGCAGCGCCAGCCCACCGCCCGCGCGCGCCACGCCAGATCGACATCCTCCATGTAGGCGAAAAAATCCTCGTCGAAGAGACCGATCTCCTCCAGCATGGCGCGGCGATAGAGCGCGGCGCCCGCGCACGGGCCGAAGACCTCCTCCGGCGCATCGCCCAGCGCCGCGACGGGCGCGCCGCCCAGGCGATCCCACGCAATGCCGGCGCGATCCACGGCGATGCCCGCCGAGTTGATCATCTCCGGGCAGTGGGCGAAGAGCATCGCGCTGGCGCACATCCCCACGCCTGGCGCGCTTTCCATCTCTGTCTCCATTGCGGCGACCAGGGCCGCCAGCCAGCCAGGATCAACCTCGGTGTCGTTGTTGAGCGTGGCGACGAAGCGACCAGCCCGAGGCCCGCCGGGTGCGCGGATGCCCTGGTTGGTCGCCGCCGCAAAGCCACGATTCTCCTCATTGGCGATGATGCGCACGTCGGGGAAATGCTCGCGCAGGTAGGCGACGGAGCCATCGGCGGAGCCGTTATCGACGACGATGATGTCGAAGTCGCGATAAATCTGGGCGTGGAGCGCGTCCAAGCAGCGGCCCAGCAGGTGACGCCCGTTCCAGTTGGGGATGACGACGGTGGTTTCAGCCATTGGCGTCCTCCAGAACCCGCGCGTAGGTCTCGCGGAAGCGCCGCACGACGACGGGCCAATCGTAGCGGGCGCGGACTTTCTCCCGGCCCGCCGCCCCCATCCGGGCGCGCAGCGAGGGCGATGCTAAGAGACGCAAGAGGGCGTGCGCCCATGCCTCGGCGTCGTCATGCTCGGCCAGGAAGCCGTCCTCACCTGCATCGATGATCGTGGGGATAGCGCCCACGCGCGCGCCGATCACAGGCAGACCAACGGCCCACGCCTCCAAAAAGACGATGCCAAACGACTCGTAGGCGGAGGGGTTAGCCAGCACGTCGCACGCGGCGAGCAGCGCCGGCTTCTCCGCCTCCTCGAAATCCGCCACCCAGGTGATGCGCGCCCGATGCGCCTCCGGTAGCGCCGCGACTCGATTCATAAGCCGTGGTGTGTAGTCAGTGCGCGCGCCCGCGATGAGCAATCGCGCCGAGGGCTGCTGCGCCCAGACCCTGCACATGGCCGCAATCAGAACATCGATGCGCTTGTGCTCGACGTGACGGCCCAAGAAGATGACCGCCGGATCGTCGGGCGACCAGCCCAGGCGCTGGCGCATCGGGACGCGCTTCTCGCTCGCGCCCGCGAAGGCGGCCCTATCCACGCCGCCGCCGATGACGACGATGCGGTCGGGATCGCCCTGGGGTGCGGATGTTTGACGCAGGAGATGAGCGCGCTCGAAGTCGCTCAGGGCGATGTACGCATCGGCGCGCCAGATGGCGCGATAGATCATCGGGCGGTCGAAGCACCAGCGATCCGCCGGATGGAGCGCGCCGACGAAGATCACGGGCGCGCCGCCGCGTCGCGCGCCGCGCAGCGCAGCGTGCATGTGCAGGAGCGGAAACGCCGAGGCGACCACGATGTCCGCGTCCGCACCCGCTGTAGCGGCGGAAACGGCCCGCGCCAGGCCCGGCACCAACGGGCCGAAGTAGAGGCCGCGCAGCCAATCCTCGCCGGGGAGCTGGAGCTTGTGCGCCACGCGCGCGGCGTTTAATCGCAGGCCCGGCCAGCGATTCCACACGGGGAAGCGGCGCACACGCACACCCGCTCGCAGCTCCTCGCCGGCGGGGAGCGCGGGCTGGCCGGGGGACCAGAAGAGCGTGTTCTGATAGGCGGTCGTGGTGTAGACGGTCACCTGATCCCCAAAATCGCGCACCAGGCGCTCGGAGACGTTCTGGAAGAGCTGCTGGACGCCGCCGATGGCGGGCGGGTAAGCGTGGAGGACGTGCAGGATCTTCATCTTTGCGTCGGCGCTTGGGGCGCGATCTCTTCCAAGAGCGCGCGGAATCGACGCAAGAGCTGCTCTGGCGCGAAGTCGCGGGCGCGCTCGCGTTGGCGCGCGATGAGGCGCGCGCGTAGCTCTGCATCGGTCTGAATCAGATGCACCAGCTCGGCGATCACGGGGAAGCGCTTCTCGGTCACGAGCACGCCGGCGCCGCCGAGCGTCTCCGGCACCGCCGCTGCCGCGTAGGCGATCACCGGCACGCCGAAGCGCATGCTCTCCACCAGCGGAATGCCGAAGCCCTCGTGCTCGCTCATGTAGATGAAGGCGTCGGCGCCGCGATAGTAGGTGGCCAGGGCCACGTCGGGGACGTGGCCGGTAAACGCGACGGCCTCATCCAATCCCAGCCAGGCGACGAAATCCCGCAGCCAGGCGACGTAGGGTCGGGTGTTCGCCGCGCTCCCCACCAGGGTAAGCCGCGCGCGGGGCTCGATCTGGCGGTAGTAGAAGAGTACTTTGATCACATCCTCGAAGCGCTTGTTGGGCGCCACGCGGCCCACGCAGAGTAGATTCACGCCACTTTGCAAGTGCGCCGCCACCTGGGGATCGGGCGTCACGTGGCTCAGGGTTTCGGGCATGAGCACCGGCAGCACCTGAGTGTGCTTGTAGCCTGCCGCCTCGAGATCGCGGCGGTTGAAGTCCGAATCGGCCAGCGCGAGGATGGTTTGATCGCGCAGGCGGGGCAACTGCGCGCGCCCCTGGGCCGTGGCCTGCTCCAGCGATGAATTGACGCCGACGAAAAATCGCGGCGGGGTGATGTTGTGATAGATGAGCAGCACCGGCACATCTAACGTGCGCACATACTCGATCAGGGCGGAGGCTTGCGAGTAGTGGACGACGAGCAGATCACCGGGCGCGGGCCGATACCGCCGGAAGGGGCGGACATCGCCCCAGGAGGCAGCCGGCGCGACGGTCTCGGCGTAGATGTCGGCGCGATAGCCCCACTCGCGGAGGGCATCGCGCAGCAGGCGCGCGCCGTTGGAGATGGAGTTGCCGGGGCCGGCGTTCCCCACCATCTGATGGACGGCCCGGATCGGGGCGGCGATCATCGCGGCTCTTCCTGTTGACGCTCCAACCGCTCGACGCGCTCGCGCAATTGTGCGATTTCGCGGCGCAGGGCGGCCTGGTCAGAATGGCATTCTGACCTACGCTTATTGACAATGCGCAGGAGGGCGGCGTTGAAGCGTGTCTGCCGCTCCGCCAGCCGATTGACGTAGTAGACGATCAACTCGTGCAGCGCGCGCTTGAGTCGGCCCAGCAGGGGAAGATCGCCCTCCGGCACGTCGACGCTCACCCAGGTCTGGGCGTAGGCCTCGCGGGCCTGATGGAGGTCAAAGTCCAGCGCGGTGCAGGTTTCTTTCTCCGGCGGCGCGATCTCGAACGCGGGGAAATTCTCCGGGCCGGTGAGGTCGTGCTCCCGCAGGTTGGCCTCGATCCGCGCAGCTAAGTCGGTCGCATCGATCTCTGGATCGGCGATTTGGATGATTTCCATCGCCTTAACCATCAACATCATCTCCTTTGGCTCGCGTGTCAAGTCGCAGCACATCTCCGCTTTGCCAATAGAAAGCGATAACCGGGACATCCACAGATTTCTCTGAAAGCCAATGATCCAAATGAATGCGCGGAGAAACTTCGATCATCACATCTTCAAATACCCGCGCTTGACCTTCGATTGAGAAGCTTAGTTGGCTTTGCAATAACCAAACAGCAAAAAGCGTCCGATTTCCAAAAGCATAGGCATATTCTACTCGGTAGGGAAAGTTAAAAAACAGAAATTGCACATCCTCCCCTGGTGGTGACGCTTCCAGAGACTCTTGCACCTGCGAGAAGACCTCCTGGGAGATCGCGCCCACCCGATACCACCAGTAATTTCGGTGGCTCAGCGCAACTGTGTTCGCCCCCAGAATAGCCACGACGCAAAGCGCCACCAGCTTTTGCTTGAGCTTGGGATGCTTCTTTGCATGAGCCTCCCAAGCGAGCACTAAAACAGAGGCGATGACCCATGCCCATCCCACGGAAGAGAAGTAAGTGGTTCGTTCCGTCACAATGAGGCTCACAGGGGCCAGAGCACATACCATCCAAATCCCCCCAAACCATATCGCGCGATTTTCTACCATCTGCTTCTTTGCCAACACAACACAAAAAGAACAGGCTACACCAAGCACCACCATAACCGGCCATGTCCAAAATGGAAAGCGGGCCAGCAACTGGGTGGATACCGGAAGTGCAACTATTTCCATCAATAGGTAGTAACTCACGTTCTTGAGTACGGATATGACACTAAAAGCGACCTCATATCCACCACCTACCTGCAATCGATAGACGAGGTAAGCGAGGCCGCCTAAAGCCATCGGCAGTAGAGGGAGCAACTCAGGAGCGCTCAACTTCCATTTGTTAAGCTGCCACACTTTAGGCCACGGCACTTTGGGCCGCGACAATGAAAATGTAAAAATGAAATCATAGCAAATCAGGAAAAGCGGTAAAGCTAAGACGGTCTCTTTGAATCCAAGGCCGATGACGTAGAGTAACAGAGATCCCCACCACCAGCCCCATCGCCGGCTTTCACGAAATTTGATATAGAGGAGCAAGCTGAATAAGGCCGCTGTAGCGGCCAATATCTCATGGGCGGCAGCGATCCATATCACAGACTCCGCATGGCAACTATGGGTCGCGAATATCAACCCGGATAGCAAGCCCACGCGACGGTCTTGAGCAAGATGGCGCCCCAGCCCTGTCACCAAAATAGTATTCAAGGCGTACAACGAAAAGCTAATCAGGTGATATCCAACGGGGCTTAGATTGAAAAAGCGCCACATCCATGCAAGTGAGAGTTCAAACAGAGGCCGATACCAGCGGCTGTTTGAAGCGTCAGAGATTTGCCGGAGGTGCTCAGGAAGGGGCGTCCCACTATTCCGGGCCAGCATCATCCAATCGTCCCCCACGAAGTAGCTGTGAATCCAGGGCAGAAAAATGAGAAATGCTAACGCGGCCACGAAGAAATAATCCCGCCAAATCTTTGTGTTACGCTCTTTCGTTACACTCTGAATCAAAACTTACTCCATATATTTGTTAAAGGGTTAGATCAATGCGCCATCGTCAACGAAGATCCGATAGATTTTAGCGTAGCCGGCTAACATCTTCTCCAGTGTGAAGTTGTGCTTATCAAACCCCAGGGCTTGTTGTCGATAGTTGGGGTAGTCACGAAACAATTGCTTTACAGCGCGTTGGACGTGGGTTTCATCGACTTTATCGATTGCCACGCCATAGCTTTGTTGGACGACCTCCGTTGCCATCAACACGGAGTGGCTCACCAGCACGGGCCGTCCGGCGGCCAGGGCCTCCAGCAGGGAGTGCGGATAGGCTTTGATGAGCGCGTCCTCCGTGGTCAGGATGACGGCGGCGTGGACGCGGGCCAGCACAGCGGCGACATCCACACGCTCGTTGATGACCTCAACGCGGGCGCTCAGGCCCGCTGCGCGAACCCGCCGCAACATCTCCTCATAGAGGATGCCGCGCCAGAGAAAGACGAGGTGCAATTCGGGCCAGCGCTGGGCCAGCGCCAGGAGCGCGTCAACGCCCTTGGTGCGGAATTGCTCGCGCGTCCAGGGCGCCGATCCCATCAGCAGCGTCGGGGGGAGATCGTCGGGCGGCGGCGCGGGCGAGAATCGCGCCAGATCGATGCCGGGGCGGACGACGCGCGCGTTCTCGATGCCCCAGCCGCGCAGGCGATCGCGCTCCTGCTCGGTCGCGACGACGAGCGTGTGCACGCGCCGGGCAAGCTCTCGCGCATTGGCCGCGTCGCGCGCCTGGACGCCGGCGGAGATGGTGTAGATCACCGGGCGCTGCAACCCTCGCACTACCGCAAAGGGGTAAGGATCGGGATTGTAGATGTGATGGATCACCGCGCGCCGCTCGGCCCAGCGCAGGAGCGGCCAGCGCATCAAGCCCCAGAAGCGCCGGGGGAAGCGCGCGCCCGGTCGGCGGCCCGGATAGAGATGGTCTATCGCGCCGCCGAAGTGAGATTGCAACGCGCGCACCTCCTGGACGACGGCGTCGCACTCGGCGTGCGCGGAGGGCGGCACGGTCAGATGGTAGAGGATGTCCATCTCTCTCAGCTCTCCCGCCTCAGCACGCGCGCGTTCTGGCCGCCATAGCGCCCGCGCCAGCCATCGATCACGCCCAGGAGGATGGCCCGCGCGCGGCGCGGCTGGCGATGGGCTAAGGCCAACATCGCCATATACAGCCCGTAGCCCGCCCAAAAGAGCATCCAACGCCAGCGAGTGCGCCGGTAGAATTTGCGGATGAAGAGGAAGCGGTTGCGCAGCACGTAGTAGATGTGCAGTTGCGCGCGCAGTCGCGAGGAGCGCGCCACGCGATGAAGCGCGCGCGCATCCCCAGCGACGGCGGACGCCCATCCGGCCCGATGCGCCCGCGCGCAGAGATCGGCCATCTCGCCGCCGAAGAAGTAATCCGCATCGAAAAGCCCCACCTGGCGCAGCGCCGCGGCGCGGATCAGCACGCAGGCGCCCGGCACGTAGTCCACGATGCGCACCTCGCCCTCGGCGGGCAGCTCGCGCACGTGGGATACCAGGTGGCGGACGATGTCACGCCCGCCCGCCGAAAGCAGGCGCTCCGGCGCGTCGGCGTCCCACAAGGTGGGGCCTAAGATGCCGAGATCGGGGTGAGCATCGAGGAGAGCCATCAGGCGGTGCAGATCCGATTCGGTGATCGTGGCGTCATTGTTGAGGAGCAGGATGTGAGTTGCACCGGCCTCCAGCGCGCGGCGCAAGGCGAGGTTGTTCCCGCCGGCAAAGCCGAGATTGCGGTCGCTGGGCAGCACGGCGACGTGGGGGAAAGCAGTTCGAATGCGCGCCACGCTGTCATCAGCGGAGGCGTTATCGACGGCCCAGAGGCGCAGCGGCGTCGCTTCCCAGCGCGCGAGGTCATGCAGGCAGGTGAGGGTATCGTCGGGGGCGTTCCAATTGAGGATAACGACGTCCAACAGCATAATCAGGTTGCCGGCTCGGCGACGATGATGTCCTGGAACGACAATCCATCCCGGCGGCCGGCCCAGGCGCCGTAGCGGATCTCGCCGCGTGGACGCAAGCCCGTCGCGTGCAACATCTCCCGCAGCGGCGCTTCCTCGTAGGCGACGGCGATTTCGGGGTTATCCGCGTCGAAGTAGCGCCAATCGCCCTCGCCGAAGCGGAAGTCGATGGCGTTGCGATCTTGCGAGGCCAGCGCGCGTTGGCTATCGCTGAGCAGGAAGAAGGTGATCAGGGCGCGGCCTCCCGGCGCGAGCAGGCGCGCGATCTCGGCGAGATAATGTCGCACCTCCGAGGGACGCATGTGGGTGAAGAGCGACTTCGCCAGGATGAGATCGAAGCTGCGCGGCTCGCCGGGAAAAACATAGTCCTTGGCGCTGTGCGCGCCCGCCGGGTTGTAGCGCGGGTTGCGAATATCGCTGTGAATGAAGGTGAAGTTGGCGCGCGAGGCCGTGATATTTTCTCGACACCAGGCAATCGCTTCGCGGTTGATGTCCATGCCGACGTAGCGCCCCGCGGCGTCGAGCTGATCCCGCAGCAGGAGGGCCATCAAGCCGCAGCCGCAGCCGATGTCCAGCATACGGCTATCGGCGCGCAGGCCACCCAGCAGCTTAAGATAGGCCAAAAATTCCCCGCCGGAGTGCTCGAACGTCGCGAGTGGGCCAACGTAGCGTCGCAGATAGATGGGCGGCAGGTGATCCTTCTCGTTGAGGTGGCGGCACACTGCATCCAACGGCGCGAGCAGGCGATAGGGCCAGAGTTTCATCGCGCGCCCCCTCTCTCTGCTTGATTTTCCTGATCCGCCTGATTGGCCCGACAAAGGAAGTAGCTCGACCCGCGATCACAGGGGCGGGCGTTGCCGGGCAGTTCGTTGCGCGCCTCGGCTACGATCTCCCAGCCCAGCGCCTCCAGCCAGGTGCGCAAGCGCGCGTGGGTGAAGCGGCTGCCGTGCCGCCATCCCGGCGCGGGTGAGACGAAGTAATCGGCGTCCTCGGTCTCCAGCGTGATGGCGCTCTGAATCACCAGATATTGGCCTACGACAGGGACTAATTGCGCCAGGAAGCGCTGCGGATCGCGCAGGTGATAGAGTCCGCCCGTGCAGAGGACGAGGTCGTAGGCCGGCGCCTCGGCCACGAACTCCCACACATCGGCCACGTGGAAGGTCGCGCGCGGCGCCTCCAGCACGCGCGAGATCAGGCGCGCGCGCGCCACCTCGTCGGGGTCCAGATCCACGCCGGTGATCTCGGCGTCGGGCCGCAGGCGGGCGATGTGGCAGGTGTAGTAGCCGTCGGCGCAGAAAAGATCGAGACACGTCGGCGCCTCTTTATCCGCCAGCGCCTCCAGCGCCAGCGCGATGAAGGGCACGATGCGCGCTTCCTTCGCTGCCTGATTGACCTGATGGGCGGGCACGCGGGGATTGAAGAGCTGGCGCAGGGAGAATTTCTCGCCTTTCTCCACGTAATCCGGCTCGACGAGACGCCGTAAGGGAGTCAACATCCGCCACAGGCGATCCCAAAATCGCTCCGGGAAGCGGGTTTGTACGCCCAGCGACGAGAAATCGTGATACCAGGGTCGGTGTTCGTAGACTTCGGGATAAAATTTCGCCATAATTTACCTTCGCAGGACTAGGGGGAGGAAGACAACCTGCTTGCCCGGCACCGTCGTCCCCAAAGTTATTTCGTCGAAGTGGACGGCGCCGCCGGCGCCGGTGGCATTCACTGAAAGTTCGATCACGGCTTCTTCTCCGCCCAGAGCGCCGACCTCCAGCCATTGATGCGTCCAATCTGACGGCTCCGAAGAGAGCGCGGTCGAGATCGTCTCGCCGCCTTGCGTGGGCGTGACCGAGATCGAAATCGCGTGGATTTGGAAGGGCGAGGATAAACCCGACGCGACGCGGTACAACCACGAGAGCACGCCATCCTCCGGCAGCGTCACGGTCTGCGAGAGCGCGCCCACGCCGTCCAGCGCGAGGCCATAGTCGCCGCTGTAGGGATCGGCCATAGCTTGAGCCGCGCCCTGCACCGACCAGCCGGTCAGATCGCCGGACTCGAAATCGCCATTCTGGATCACATCGTCCGTTGGCGGCAGGATGAAGGTGGTAGGGAGCTGGGCCGTTGTGGAGAGATTGCGAACCGTGGGCAACGCGCCGAAATTCGCGTGGGAGAGAGTGACCTCGTACGCGCCGGCTTGGGGATAGTAGAGCGCGAATTGGCCCTCGGCGTCGGTCTGCGTCGCCGCGCAGGCTCCGGCGGATTGGACTTGGGCGCTCCAGACCGGCTCCGATTGGTTGTTCGTGACCAGGCCGCGCAGCACGTGCTCCGTGATGCTCGTCGTGCTGGTATCGGCCGCATCGGAGGCGGTCTCCTGATTGCCGGCGGCATCGGTGGCGAGGGAGCGGAAGTCGTAGGTGATGCCACAGGACGCCGTGTAGGTCGCGGCCAACGTGGTCGAGGGCACATCGAGCAACCAATCCTGCCACGTCCCCGCGCCCGACCGCGCCTGAATGGTGTAGGATGCAATGCCAGAACCCTCATCCGCGCCCTGCCAGGAGACCGGGATGTCGCCCAATGCTTCATCGGGACTGCTGGCCGCCGAGGTGGGCGCTTGCGTATCGATCTTGAATGGGCCAAGGTGAAGCGCATCCTCCGCGAGGTTGCCAAGTTGATCCGCCGTGCGCAGGTGGAAGTACCAGTCGTCGCCATCGGCCAAGAGATCGCTGATCAGGCTCTGCGTCGGCTCGGCGATGAACGGATCGCTCGTGGTGGGCAGCGTGTCCGAGTTGCTGTCCCAGGCATAGTAATAGCGCGCGACGCCGCTGCCCTCATCGGCCGCGCCCGACCAGATGATCTCAACCGTGTTGTCGTTCGTCCAGGCCCCGGCGTCCGGCGTCGCCGCGATGGTCGTCGGGTTGGTGGGGGGAATCTGCTCCAGGGGATAGAGGCCGGAGCGGCGACTGTCGCGGTGGAACATCGGCCAGGGGCGCGCGGCGGAGGCGGGCGCGACCTCGTCCCAGATGTAGATGGCGGCCTGCGCGCCGCTGCCCGCGCCGGCGCCGACGGTCTCCAAGAGGCCGTCATTGTCCACATCGGCGACCAACGGCGGCGCGATCATGCCGGAGAAATCGTCCTGGATGCGCGAATAGTCGGTGCTCATCACGCCATCGTGGTTGACGACCGAGACGCCGTTGGAGTTAGTCATCGTCAGCAGGATCTCCAGGTGATTATCGCCATCGATATCGGCCACGACGGGCGGGAAGGGCAAGCGCTGCGGCGTATGCCCCCACGGATTTACATCGAGCGGCTGCATGGGGAAACCCGCCACATTGGAGCCATCCCCGCGCCAGGCATAGAGGTAGTGACATTCCGAGGCCTCCTCCGCCCCGCAGCCGATGATGACATCCAAGACGCCGTCCCCGTCCAAATCGGCTAAAGCGGGCGAGCTGGCCATATTCGCGCCGGTGGAACGCGGCCATCCGGCGACGGGCGTGCCATCGGCGTTCCAGGCATAAACGTAATGCCCGCCCGTATCGCCTCGGTTGATGCCATCGCGCCCGGTGCCGACCACGACCTCCAGCTCGCCATCGTCGTCGATGTCGCCCAGCGCGGGCGAGGAATCGACCCAATCACTGGCGTATTGAGGCCAGCCGGGGACCAACGTGCTATCGCCGTTGAACGCCCAGACCGCCGCTTTGGTATAGTCCGCGGTTGTGTGTTCGCCCCCCCACTCCGGGCTGAGGCCGCCGACGACGATTTCCGGCAGACCATCGCCATCAAGATCGCCCAAGGCGGGAGAAGAAAGGCCGCCGCGCAAGATGGGGTCGCCGTTATCGCGCGAGAAGGGCCAGCTCTCGACCACGGCGCCATCGTGATGATAGGCGTGGATGCGACGATCCTCGCCCTCGAAGACGATCTCCAGATCCCCATCGCCGTCCAGATCGCCGGCGGCGGGGGAAGCGTAGATGCCGTCCCAGTAGCCGTCGGGGGATCCCGCGCCTGCGCCGCCGCCGCCAACGACATCTAACTTGGGCTGCGGCCAATCACCGGAGATCACAAAGTTCCAGGGATTCTGATATTTATAGACCAGCAAACCGCCATTGTAACCATACATCGGTAGGCCGCCCGTGGTCACAACGATTTCGAGTTGCCCGTCGTTGTCTAAGTCGGCGATCACCGGCGCCGACTCGATCTGGTTGGTCGCTTTGGGATTGGGTGGATTGGCGGCGTTGATGTCGTTGGCGGTCTGGCGGGACCAGACGGGCGACCAGGTAGCGCCGTCGTAAGCGATCACGTGGAGCATACCATCATAAGTACCCACGACGATTTCCAGATAGCCGTCACCGTTAAAATCGGCGACGGCGGCAGAGGCGTGCCGGATGAGATCGCCGCCCAGCAGGACTTGCGTCCCTTCCACCGCCGGCGCGGCATCGACGGAATGGTTCATCCACCTAGCCAGGAGCAATGAACCTAGAATAGCTATAATAAATCCCACGGCAATTAAAGACTTGATTTGCTTATTCATCTTCCCCCTCCGTTTTTGTGGTTTTTTCTAATTCCTCGATACGTTGTAGTAGCTTATCCTGCATACCGGCCAAGACCTGCATCTCCCGCAGTAGACGATGATTAAACTCAACCTGGCGCTCGAACGTAGGATCGAGGTAAGGTTCGCGGAGATGAGAGGTCAAATTCTGGCGGGCCTCAACAATCCACTCGCCTATCATCGGGAAATCGGACGTGACCTCGTAATCCCGTAGCATAATGTCCGCTTCGTCGCCAAGCGTTTTAAGACGATTCTGAGTGTGCAACACTTCCATTTGAAGAGCTAAATTGGGAGATTGTTGCACTTTTTCCTCGAATAGCTGCTCAGCATACGCATAGAGCGCGATATCCAATTGATTGGTCTCCGAAATGGCGTCTAAGGTCTCAGGCGACATCCTATCCCGTTGGGGGCGATTGTCGCCGACGTTTCTGGGGACGTAGGAGATGTCGTTTCGCCATCCCAATAGGCTACGTAGCAGACAGAGCGTCTCATCAAAACGCTCCGTCAATCCAACCAAGATGAAATGCTCGTGGAGGTTGCGTTTGGCGATCTCCAACATTTCCGCATCGCATTCTCCAAAGGGTACGTCTTCCCAACGACCAGAAAGCAGTCGGGTCTGGCCATTGTTCAACATGACCGGCACCTTGGACTTGAGGAAATCCGCTATCCCAAGTTGCCCCTCTTCCGTATAGGGATAAAGATAATGCGTGGGATCGCGCAGCACATGGTAATAATGCGAGATCACGCGCTCGATAGGATCGCGCATCAGGGTGAAATAAACAGGCCGATGGCGATCCGCCGGGAAATAGCGATGCAATCCAAAGGCCATGTGCCCTTTGAGCATCCGAATTTGCACGCGACGCTCGAGGCTCAAGGCCTTAAAATCGGCAATGGATTGATGAGCATCAGGCCCGAAGGAGATGATGTCTTCGGGTGCGTATTGACGCTCGATGATGCGATGTAACGTCGTGCCGGCAGTTTTGGGGATGTACAAGAAAATGATGGGACGCTTTTCGATCTGTCGCATCCGACCTCCCTATTGATTTTCCAAATCTTGAATGGCCTCTCGCAAGGCCATCTCCGCCTGCTGCGGCGCGAGTTGCTCCACGCGCTCCCGTTGCTTCTGGATGATCCGTCGTCGCAGGCGCTGGTCGCGCGTCAACGCTGCCACTATTTCGGCAATAATCGCGTAGCGCTTAGTGCGCACTAAGACACCCGCCTCCCCCATCGTATCGGGGACGGCGGCGGCCTTGAACGCTACCACCGGGAGGTCAAAGTTCATCGCCTCGATCAAGGGAATGCCAAACCCCTCGTGCTCGCTCATCGAGACGAAAACCGAAGCGGCGCGATAGTAACCGGCCAACGCCTCGAAGCTTACGGCGCCGGGCAGGTAGATGTGCTCCCGCTCGGTACGCGCCGCCATCACCTCCAGCTCAAAGCGATAGGCGGGCAAGCCGCCATCGGAGCCGATTAAAAAGAGCCGCGAGCGCGGGTTGATGGCGCGGTGGTAATAGGCAAACGCTCGGATGATATCTTGCTGGCATTTATTGGGTGCCAAGCGCCCGACGAAGAGCCAATTGACCCAATCCTCATCGCCGCAACGCTCGACTATTCGCTGCGCCTCGGTGGTCTCCCCGGCCTTCAGGAGATTCTCAACGTTCAGGAAGTAGGGCACCACATCGACGTGAGAAAAGCCCAACCGGATCAACTCGCGGCGGTTGAAGGGCGAGCCGGCCCACGCCACGGGATCATCCTTGAAGCGGGCGACCTCCTCTCTACCGCGCCGTAGTTTCTCCGCGAAGTCGGCATCATAGGGGGCGTAAAAATCCGGCGGAGTGATGTTATGGTAGTAGAGGATGGTCTGATCGGGCAGATGCTGCACGAACTCCGTGAGGGACGACCGCGTGGAATAGTGATAGATCAACACCTGGTCGGGATCGCCGGGATAGGTGCGATAATCCTCGCCGGGATCTTCCAAGCGCGCGTCCCGGCCCCCGGCGTAGACCTGTGAGGGGATACCCCAGCGCCGCAAGCGCTCGCGAATCTGAAACATCTGGTTGCCGATGGCGTCGCCGTAGGCGAAGACCGGCGCGATTTGATGAATGGCCTTGATCGCGGTCATCTTAATCCATCCTCATCCATCCACAAAGCGAGCGCTTCTCGAAAGCGCGCCAGCACGGCCTCGCGATTGTAGTTGCGCCGCACGTATGTTCGCCCTAGCTCGCCCATCCGCGCGCGCTCGTCGGGATGCGCTAAGAACCAATCCACGGCGCCCGCGAATTCCTCGTAGCCCACGTAATACAGCCCGCCGTTGCTGCGCTGGACGTGGGTGCGGGTCACGTCGCAGCTCTGATGCACGAGCACCGGCACGCGCGCCAGCCACGATTCCATGATCACGATGGAAAAGCTCTCCATCACCGAGGGCTGGACGAGCGCCATCGCCGCCGCGTAGACATCTAACTTGTCTTTTTCGCTCTGAAAGCCAATTTGAACAATATCGGGATGGTGAGGAATCCGCAGCGCCCCCTTCCCCATCAACACCAATTTGAGCGGGCCGGGCTGGCTCTGCTTGTACTTGATGAAGAAATTCACCAATTCCAGCACGTTTTTCGTGGCGGCCAGGCGTCCCGCGTAGAGCAGAAATGGCGCTTTCACGCCGGATCGCCGGCGGAACCGGGCCGGATCGGCCTGGAAGTCGTCAATTGCGCCGCCCACCACGTAGGGACGCGGGAGGGGCGCGCCCAATTGATCGCGCGCGAAGGTCAGTTCCGCCTCGCTGTTAAACATCACGCCCCGACTGGTTGCCAACATCAAGCGCGTCTGTAAGAAATACGCGAACGGCTCATCGTGCAAACAGGGCCAGATAATCGTTCGCTCCGGCCAGATGCTCGCGCCATAGAACGTGATGCCGTAGAGATAGGGGATGAAGAGGAGCAAATCAAACGCGCGGCCTTCGCGCATAATGTGACGATAGAGGGCCGGGCTGTGCACGTTGTTATCGATCCAGGCGTACTCATCTTCGATGGAGGTCACGGCATACTGGCTAATTTTCGCCGTCAGTTGATGAAAAAGTTGTTCATTGCGAAAGCGCGCGTCGATGGGGAAGCGCAACACGGGGACGCCGTTGATCTCTTGGCGGCCGGGCGGATAGACATTTTCGCCCGCGCCCAAGTTATCCGTGCAGGTGGTCCACACCTCCACGTGGAATTCCGGCGCGGGCAGCAGTTCGGCCAACCGCCGCGCGAAGGTCTCCGCGCCGCCGACGATCTCCGGGCCGTAGCGCGGCGCCACAATCGCCAGCTTCATTCGCGCTCGGTTTCCACCAGCGCGGAAAGCCGCGCCACCTCGCCCCGCAACGCCTCGACCTCCGCTTGCAGCTCAACGACCTGCTCAGGGTACGACTCGCGCTCCAAGCCGCGCACCAATTTCATCAGTAGCCGCACCAGTTGCCCGTTGTGATGGTTTTGCTGTGCGGCCAACATATTGACGTAGTAGACGACCAATTGATGCATCGCCATTCGGATCCGGTTGGAAAGCGCGGAGAGAATGGGAATGCCGCCCTTCTCTGCCGGCGAAAGGATCACGCCCATCTGCGAAGCGGAGGCGCTGACCTGGCGCATCTCGCGATAGAGGTCATCCCCGAAGCGCC
>CAZCAI010000104.1:0-17752 GCA_964496595.1 uncultured Anaerolineales bacterium | reverse complement strand
AGCAAAACAGCAAAACAGCAAAACAGCAAAATAGCAAAATAGCAAAACGGTTACTGTCACAAAACCTGGCCCCCTGGCTCCGAGGGGATTGTCAAATCCCCGCCTGACCGCCGGATTTAGCAATCCGGCGAGAGCCTGGCACGACATGGCGAATACTTTGAGACACAAGCCAAAATGTCAAATAAGCAAAATATCAAAACAGCAAATATCAAATAAACAAGACGGCAAAACAATAAAACAGAGGTAATGTGAATGGAAGATTTTGAGCAGTTGTCATCGGAGGCGCAGGCGGCGCGGTTGCGCGCGTTGGCCGTTCGCGCGCTGGAGGCGTATGCCTTGGATGTGCGGGAGGTTCGGCTGGTGGGATTGTACACGAACGCGATCTTTCGCGTGGCGACGACCGACGACAGCTCGTATATGATGCGCGTCTGTCAGCCCGGATGGCGCACGGATACCGACCTGCGCTCGGAGGCGATGTGGCTCCAGGCGTTGGATCGGGAGACGGACATCGGCGCGCCGCGCCCGGTGATGGCGCGCGATGGCGCGTATCTCGTGCGCACGGAGGCCGAGGGCGTGCCGGAGGCCCATCGCTGCTGCGTGATGAGTTGGACGCCCGGCGTCGTCCTGGAGGATGAGCGTTTGACGGAAGAGAATCTCTTCCAGATGGGCGCACTCTTCGCCAGGCTGCACGCGCAGGCCGCAGACTTCGAGCCGCCGGCCGGATTCACGCAGCGGCGGATGGACACGCTCTTCGCGCGCGGCGAGGAGGATGCGCTCTTCAGCGCGGAGAACCGTGAGGCGTTCACCCCGCGCGCCTGGGAGATCATAGAGCGCGTCAGGGCGCAGGTCGCGGCGGCCTACGAGCAATTGTACGCCGACCCGGCCGGCCTGCGCGTCATCCACCACGATCTCTGGCACGGGAACATCAAAATCCACGCGGGCCGCCTCTATCCGCTGGACTTCGAGGACACGGTGTGGGGTTATCCGGTTCAGGACATCGCGATGGCCTGGCAGGATCTGATGAAGGATGTGGCGCCGGAGTCCTACGAGCCGCTCACGCGCGCCTTCCGCGCGGGCTACGAGCAGCGCCTCGCGTGGCCGGAATCCTACGCGGGCCAGATTGACCTCTTTCGCGCCGGACGGATGCTCTGGGTCGCTAATTACGTCGCGCGCTTTGAGCGGAAGTATCTTAGCGAGCATCTCACGTGGTTGACGGGAGAATTTGAAAAATTTTTGGAGACGGGTACGATAAGAAAGGGCTAAGGCCGTTCCAAGAAAATAAACCTCAAATACAAGTGATCTTCCAAGGAAAAAACATCTGGTTTGGAAGGTTTTAAATTTTGGAACTACCTAAGTCTACGCAATTTCATTTCCCCGGCGTTTCTTTCTGACTACGTGACTCAAGACTATCTGACTATCTGACTATCTCAAAGGAGGGTGCTATGGCGAAGTATTCGGTAGAGGAGTTTGTTCAGGCCAAGAAGCAGGATGAGGCGGCGCAAGCGCCGTTTGAGTTGGAGAATCCCTATCTGCTCGAGGTCAATCTGAAGGATCGCGCGTGGTCCAAGCGCGGCGCGATGATCGCCTATGTGGGGAATGTCAAATTCACCCGCGAGAGTGTGATGAAGCAGGGCTTCAGTAAGTGGATGAAGAAGATGGTCACCGGCGAGGGCGCGAGTTTGATGAGGATGGAGGGCCAGGGGCGCGTCTACCTGGCGGATAGCGGCAAGAAGGTTCAGATTTTGAACTTGGAGGATGACACTATCTACGTCAATGGCAACGACCTGCTGGCGTTCGGTGAGGGCATCGAGTGGGACATCAAGATGATGAAGAAGGTCGCGGGGATGTTGGCGGGCGGCTTGTTCAACATCCAGTTGAGCGGCGCGGGGCTGGTAGCGATTACCACGCACTACGATCCGCTCGTGCTCCAGGTGCACCCCGGCGAACCCGTCTTCACCGATCCCAACGCGACGGTGGCGTGGTCCGGCTCCCTCAGCCCGGACATCCGCACGGATCTGTCGTTCAAGACCTTCCTGGGGCGCGGGAGCGGCGAGTCGATCCAGATGGTGTTCGAGGGCGAGGGGTGGGTCGTCTTGCAGCCTTTCGAAGAGGTCTATATGCAGGCTTCGAGCGGGTAGGTGTTTCGATTTTAGGTAGTTTTCCCACCCCGCCGTGTTCATCACGGCGGGGTAGTTTTTTGCGGCAAATCTTGCGAAGGTTGCAGAAGTGATCTCAAACAGTGCGCTTAAGATCCAGCGAACAGGTTAATCTGTTGTCCAAGGCTCTTGTTAACCTTCGCAAGGGTGAGATAGAATAAGGTGTTTAATGAAGGAGGTGTGATGCAATGAGAATTATGAGAGCTGTTTTGACTTCGATGTTGTTGGCCAGTGTGTTAGCCGCCTGTGGCCCGGCGGCGACGCCTGCTCCCACGGCCACGCCGGTGATGCCGACGGCGACCGCGACCGCAACGATACCGCCCTCGCCGACGGCAACCGTGACTGTGACACCCTCCCCCAGGCTGACCCCGACGCCCTTGCCCACGGCCACGCCGACTGTCACCCCGACGCCGTTGCATCCGCTGGCTATCGAAGCGCTGCGCCAGGGCGCCTATCCCGGCAGCGAGATCGTGATCGAAGAGGAGTTGACGCCCGGCGCGAACTATGAGCGCTATCTGGCCTCCTATCGCTCGGAGGGGTTGAAGATCTACGCGCTGTTGACGGTTCCGCGCGGCGAGATGCCCGCCGACGGCTGGCCCGTCATCGTCTTCAACCACGGCTACATCCCGCCGGAGCAATATCGCACGACGGAGCGCTACGTCGCCTACGTGGATGGTTTCGCGCGGAACGGCTACATTGTCTTCCGCCCGGATTATCGCGGGCACGGTTTCTCGGAGGGGGAGGCGCGCGGGGCTTACGGCGCGCCGGACTACACCATCGATGTGCTCAACGCGGTGGCCGCGCTCCAGCGCTATCCCCAGGCCGATCCGGCGCGCATCGGGATGTGGGGCCATTCGATGGGCGGCTCCATCACGTTGCAGGTGATGGTCGCCACCGACGATGTGCGGGCCGGCGTCATCTGGGCGGGGATGGTGGGGACCTACCCGGAGATCCTGACGTGGTTTGAGCGGCGCTTCGGCGACCGCCCGACGCCCACGCCCGATCCCGACGGCGGCGGCGAGGGCGTTGGGTCGCTGGTGGAGGCGTATGGTCGCCCGGAGGAGAATCCCGACTTTTGGGATTCGATCTCGGCCACGTCGTATCTGGCGGATCTTTCCGGGCCGATCCAGTTGCATCACGGCACGGCGGATAGCTCGGTGCCGTTTGAGTGGTCGGAGGCGCTGCTCACGCGCTTAGAGGCGGCGGGCATCGAGGCGGAGTACTACGCCTACGAGAACGACAATCACAACCTCTCCAACTACTTCGGCACGGCGATGGCGCGCTCCGTGGCGTTCTTTGATGCGCATTTGAAATAGATCATCTGGAAGTTATGATCGCTCTGGCCGCGCCATCGCGGTTATGTATACTTTGCACACCTACCAATCGAATCTCGCAACCAGTTTATTACGGAATACGGAATACGGAATACGAAATAGGTTTTGCCTAATCGCGCTCTCGACCCTCCCGCACGATCTCGACAATCTCCTCGGTGGTGATGTCCAAATCCACCGGCTCGACATCGAGCGGGGAGTTGGGGCGTGGTTCAATTCTGACCACGAAAACTTGGCCATCGCGGCGCTTGATTTGGACTTCCCCATATTCGGCGGCTTGATCCAGCAAGGAAGCGAGGTTTTGTCGGGCTTCGGAATAAGTATAGACTTTCATTTTTGCACCTCAATCACGCTGGCTTTCATCTGTTTGGCGCATTGGATGAGGTATTTGTCTAAGGAAAGGATCGGCGAACGATATTTCAGCGCGGCTCGAATTAAGTAAGCATCGTAGGCGTAAATATTCATTTTATCGGCTATTTGGAGCGAGGCGTCCAGTTCGACATCGACAAAGCGGAGGGGGATGTGTTGATAGGCGGAGAGTGCTCGGTGAGCTTGATCCAAAGAAATACGATGGCGTTTGAACATGCTGGATAAGGCGTTCCCGATTTCCCAGTGGACCGAAGGCGGAGCGATTAGATCAACACCCTGAGTTTGTTGAATCAGAATATCTCGTTCCGGTTCCTTTGCTATGACGGCAATGATGACGGATGTGTCGATGACGAGGTTATTCAAGGGTTCACCTCCTGATTATGATTGTACAATTGTTCATCTGTTCATCTGATGTAGATTATACACTGTCTTGTTGTTGTTGACAAGGTGGATTCGCACCAAAAAAGCCGGGGATGCCATGGCATCCCCGGCTTGGCTGTTGAGGAGCAGGATCAGTTGCTATCGTAGTTTTGGGTAATGATGGGGAGGTAGATGGTCGTCATAGTGGGACCGGCCTCTTGGACGAAGACGGCGGTGGTGCGGGCCGGGACGGTGAAGGTCGCGTCGGCGAAGGCGGCGGTCTGGACGACGGGATCGTGGCTGGCGGCCTGGACAGGATGCAGTTCGTAGGCCCCGCCGATCATAATGGTTTCGTTGAGCTGATCGAGGGCCATGCTCTGCGCGTCGTCGTTGGCGTTGAAGATGACGACGACTTGGCTGTAGGGCGAGTCGAGCGCGCCGGCGGTGTCGTCGAGGCTCATCACGATGACGCCGGGGATCTGGTTGGGGCCGGTGTTATGGAAGGTGACGTGATCCTGCACCTCGGCGGCGGTCTGGAGGCGGAAGAGGGGGGTGCTGTGGCGGATCGCCAGCATTTCCCGCAGGTGATGGACGTTGCTGAGGATGTCGGTGTGGCCGGGCTTGAGGTCGGGATCGGCCAGCAGCGGGCGCATAAGATCCCAGTTGGCGCCATTGACGCCCTCCATCGGCAGGCCGATGCCCCAGTTGGTCTCGTTGTAGGTGAAATCCAGCTTGTTGAACCAGTCGCCGGAGTTATAGCTGTCGCGATCGAGTGACTTGGAGCGCAGCATATCGCTGCCGGCGTGCAGGAAGGGGATGCCCTGTGACAGGCTGACGAAGCTCAAGCCCATATTCTGCGCGCGGACGCGCTCATCCATTGTGGCCGCAGCGGGCAGCTTGTACTGGTTGTTGTCGTAAAGCGTCTGGTTGTCGTGCTTGGAGACGTAGATGATGTTCTCGACAGGCAGCGCGGTGTAGCCGGCCGGCGAGCCGTTGTAGTCCACGTCCTTGCCGGTCACGAGCGTCCCCCCCGCGCCGATGAATTCATAATCGGCCAGGTTGCCGGCTAAGCCCACGCGGATCAGGTCGGCGGCGTTGTGCAAGCGCGCCAGTTCCGCCGCAGAGCCGGAGTTCCAGGCATTGGGATCGTAGAACAGGCCGTTGATGAAGCCCTGGTTGCTGCGCAGGGCCTCGCCGCTATCGAAAGGCCCGCCGCCGCGCAGCGCGTCGCGCGCCCGATCGTTGAAGGTGCCGATGCCGGTGCCGGCCATATTCGCCTGCGTCGCGTTGACGCCACGTGCGTTATCGGCCACCTCGCCGAAGTTCCAGCCCTCGCCGTAGACGTAGATCTCGGAGCCATCGATGCCGTCCTCGGCCTCAGTGAGCGCGTCGAGCGCGGCTCGCACGTTGAGCATGTTGGACTTCATATGATGGCCCATCAGGTCGAAGCGGAAACCATCGACTTTGTAATACCTGGCCCACGTGACCACCGAGTCGATCATCAGCTTTTCCATCATCGCGTGCTCGGAAGCGGTGTTGGAGCAGCAGGTGCTGTTCTCCACCTGTCCAGCGGCGTTGAGGCGATGGTAGTAGCCGGGCACGACCTTATCCAGCACGGATTTTTCCGCCTGGCCGTGGGAGTTGGTGTGGTTGTAGACCACGTCCACCACGACGCGGAGGCCGGTCTCGTTGAGCGCCTTGACCATCTGGCGGAACTCGACGATGCGGGTGGGGCCGTTGGGATCGGTGCTGTAGCTGCCCTCCGGCACGGTGTAGTGGAAGGGATCGTAGCCCCAGTTGAAGCCGTCCTGATCGGCGACGGCGGTAATCGCGGCCTGTTGCTCGGTGGAGGTGGGCGGATAGGTCGCCAGCAGGTCGGGATTGGGCGTCTGCCACTCGGATTTATCTTCGTTGATGGTGGCGATGTCGAAGACCGGCAGGAGATGTAAGTGGGTCAGGCCGTCATCGGCCAGCGCCTGGAGATGCTGCATGCCGTCGGAATTGGTGTGGGTGAAGGCGGCGAAGGTGCCGCGCTCGGCCTCGGGCACGGTCTCGTCGGCGACGCTGAAGTCGCGGACGTGCAGCTCGTAGATTGTGATGTCCTCCGGGTTGGCGAGATCGGGCTTGGTGTAGGTGAGCCAGCCGCTCGGTTGGAGCGTCGTATCGGCCAGATTGACGATCTGGCTGCGCGCGCTGTTCATCGCGAGGCTGAGCGCGTAGGGATCGGTGACGAGGTTGTGCTCGATGGCCTGGGTGCTGGGCGCGTAGACAACGACCTCGTAGAGGTAGAACTTCTTATCCCAACTGGCCTCGCCGGTGACGCTCCAGACGCCATCGTCGGCGTCGTAGGCCATCGGGTAGGTGATGCTGGTGGTGGTCGTGAGTGCGTCATCGAAGAGGTGGAGGGTAACGGTCTGCGCGGTGGGCGCCCAGAGATGGAGGGAGGGCACGGCGCCGGAGTAGACGACGCCTAAGTCGCCGGTGTAGGTGTAGAGATCGTCTAACACGCCGGGGATTTGGAGGCCGGTGGCATCGCGCAGCTCGCCGCTGCTATCGAAGGCCGAGACGGCGAATTGGCCCTTGAGGATGTCCGGCACGTTGGCGACGTCCGCCGCCGGAATCTTGAGCGCGGGCAGGCCGGCCAGGTGCGGGAACTTGTCTTGAATCGCTTGCGGGAGGCCGGCGGGATCGAGGGTGAGGGTGATTTGCTCGCCCAACATGATCTCGGTGCCCTCGAGGGACATACCGGCATTGCGGGCGTAATTGAGGTAGTAGGTGCTGTCGGGATCGCTGGCGATGTTCCACGCGATGATGTCCTCGCTGAGCCAGTAGGCTTGCGTCTGACCCAGATCGCCGACCTTGGCCTCGGCCATCTTCGCCAGCGGGATCGCCGGGTGCGTGTACTGCTCCTGCACGTTATCGGGCGCCAGGCCTTGCCCGACCCAGATCTCGTAGCCGGTGTCTTCCAGATCTAACTGCTGATCCTTATCCGGTGGATCCTTCTCGCCGCCCTTGTGAAGGAGGTAGCCCATGGTGCGGGCCTGTGGTTGGCGCAGGGTGCTGGCGAGCGGAATCTTGAACCAGACGCCGTAGTCATTTTGATCTTCGGCCTTGTAGGGGGTATCCCAACCGGGGTCTTGAGCCGCACCCCAGGCGTGGACGCCCCAGTAGTCGTTGAAGTCGTCGCTGGTGTAATCGCCGTAGTCGCCGGCCAGGCGGCGGTAGTGGATGATGGTGTAGTCCTCGATGGCGCCGCGATGGGGGTAGGCCATATCGTCTCCATCCTGTACCCAGACGGCGGCCTGCTCGGTAGGTAAGAAGCTGAGATCGCCGCTCTGGTCGCCCGCGCCGTTGTGGAAGAGGAAGTTCAGCGGCTCGGTGAAGTCCAAGTCGGGGTAGAGTGTGTCGCTGATGATGAAGACCGCGCCGAAGTCGTCGTAGCCATCGGGCATGTGGCGGTCGGGCCAGTCGGTCATCCCGTAACCGTCCTGCCACAGATGGAGGCCCCAGTCGGTGAAGTCGCCATCCGTGCGGGTGTAGTGGACGGTCACGTAGCCCTGCGCCTCGGCGCGGGAGCCGTAGTTGTTCGCGTCGCCCTGCACCAGCCAGAGTTCCGGCATCGCCAGCGGATCGAAGCTGCGGTCGGCGGGCGTGTCTTTGTCGGCGCCCTTGTGGATGATGTAGTTGACGGGCTGCGTGGCATCCTTGAGTTTGATCGCCACGTAGGCGCCGTAGTCATCGATGCCCGCAAATTGCTTCGGCTCGCTCCAGGTGACGTCTGGCTCATCAACGGCGTCGCCCCAGAGATGGAGACCCCAGCCGTCATAGTCGCCTTCGGGCCGGTGGTAGTGGATGATGGCGTAGTCCTGCGGGGCGGGCGGTGGCGTGTATGCGCCGATCTCAGTCGTTACCTGATCGAAGTCATAGTTGCCGTTCAGATCGTGGACGATGGCCTTGAAGCTGACGGGCGCGCCGACGGGCAGGTCGCTCACGTCGAAGAAGATCCGATAAGGCGCGTTGGTGTCGGTGCCCAAGATCGTGTACTCCTGCTCCGCGCCTACGCGGACGGCGAAGGTCACCTCGGCGAAGGGATTGCCGTCGCCGACACTGGCCGAAATCTCCACGAGATCATCTTCGGCGGCCAGCGGCTCGCCCCGGCGGAGGTTCAAGGTGATGGTGGGGGCGGCTTCACTATCAGGAATGGGCAAATCCGCCTCATAGATCACGAAGTCGAAGGCGGGGACGGTCACGGTGATGTAGGTCTCCGTGTCGCCGTAGATTTTGTCGGGAACGGTGGCGTCGTGCGCGGTGTAGATCGCCGTCAGGCCCAAGGTGGGGAATCCGGTGTGGATGCCTGGGTCCTGGAAGGTGGGGAAGGAGGCTGTCTGGGCGGCGGCTGTGTTGTTGAAGGCCACCACGTACTCGATCTTGTCGTCGCGGTCGATGCGGGAGAAGGCGTAGACGCCGGCTTCGTCCGCGCCATAGCGGTGGATCTGGAAGCCGCGTCGCAGCGCTCGGTGCTCTTGGTAGAGCGCGCCAAACTCGGCGAGGGCCTGGTAGAGTGGGTGGGTGGGATCGAAGTTGTCGTCGGCGGTGGTATCGTCCGTGCCGATGAGGTCGTTGTCGTTGTAGGAATCGACCTGGCTGGGGAACATATTTTCGCGGGCGTCCTTGTCGCCGCCGTCGCCGGTGAAGCCTTGCTCGTCGCCGTAGTAGACGACGGGCATCCCGCGCGCGAAGTACATCATTGCGTGGGCCAGCTTATCGCGGGCCACCAGCTCGGCGTCGTCAGCGTCGGGCTGGCTCTGCATGAGGAAGTAGCCGAAGCGGCCCATATCGTGGTTGCCGAGGAAGGTGGGGAGCATGTAGGCGTTGCTGTCGGGATCGGTGAAGTAGTCGTCATCGGCGAAGTAGCGCGCCAGTTCGCTGGATTCGGCGTCCTGCGCGGCGTATTGAACCGCCATCTCTTGGAAGCTGAAATCCAACACGGAGGGGAGTTGGCCTTCGGAGGTGTACTCGCTGAGGAGGACCTTGTCGCCGCTATAGACCTCGCCGAAGATGAAGAAGTCATCGTTGCCGATGCTCTCGGCGTGGGCGAGGATTTCGGGCGCGAAGGTCTGCCAGAATTCCATGTTCACGTGCTTGACGGTGTCCACGCGGAAGCCGTCCACGCCGTAATCCACCCATGTCTTGTAGATATCGAGCATCCCATCCACCACGACCGGATGCTCGGTGAACAGGTCATCCAGGCCGAAGAAGTCGCCGTAGGTGCCCTCTTCTGGATCGTCCCAATTGCTCACATTGCCTCGGTTGTGGTAGTAGATGGGGTTGTTGAGCCAGGCCGGGACCTTGACCGCAGCGTCGTCGGGCGTGCGGAAGATGGGCGTATAGGGGAAGCTGACCGTCGCGCTGAGGACGGGCCATTCATCCGCCGGGCGTCCGATGTAGTTGCGGTCATCGAAGGGGTTGCCATCCGCATCTTCGTAGGGATAGTCGGTCTTGTTGCGGTAGCTGTACTGTCCTTCCTCATAGTCGATCACGTCGGCGGTGTGGTTGACGATGATATCGAAGAAAATCTTGATATCGCGGTTGTGCGCCGCGGTGAGGACCTGCTCTAGCTCTTCGTTCGTGCCGAAGTGCGGATCGAATTGGGTGAAGTCCTCAATCCAGTAGCCGTGATAGCCGGCGGAGGCATCATCGCCCTCGCCTTGCACGGCGCGATTTTTGAACATCGGCGTCATCCAGACGGCGGTGACGCCTAAGTCCTCCAGATAGTCCATCTTGTCTAACAGGCCGGCCAGGTCGCCGCCGTGATAGAAGCCCTTGTCGGTGGGATCGTAGCCGTGATCGAGTTTATCGCCCGTGATACCGCCTTCATTGTTCGTCGTGTCACCATCGTTGAAGCGGTCGGGCATCACGAAGTAGAAGACCTCATCCTGGTTGGGGTCCTGGGGCGCGGGCTGCGCCAGATCGGCGGCGGTTTGGAGCGATGTGGTGACGGCGGTCGTTGCCGCGTTCCAGCCAATGATGACGTTGACGTAGGGTTCGCTCAGCGCGAGCGCGACGTTGTCGGCGGGATAGAACTCTCCCCAACCAGTGTCTTCGTCCTTGACCACCTTGAACTCGTATGCTCCGGCAGGAAGTATGTCGGTCTGGAAGGTGTAGAGGCCGTCGCCGTCGGGATCGGTGAGCAGGGTGTTGACGCACGCGGGACTCCAATCGACGGCGCAATCTAGCTCGTTCTGGAAATTACCCGTTGCCACGGCGACCTCATCCATCACGCTGTCTAACACGGCGTGGGTTTTGTGATCGTAGTAGAAGCGGACGGTGTGAGTCCCGGTGATGAGATAGAGCGTGGTGTTGCCGTTCGGCAAGGTGTGATTGCCCGCGTAGCTCACGTCCCAACTATCATCCAGCGCCATCTTGTACTCGTAGGTCATCGCCTCGGTGGCGGTGATGACGAACTCCCCGCGCCAGACGCCATTGCCCATCTCGGTGAGATGCGTCTCTGGGCAGGCCACGTCCCAATCGCCGGCGCATCCGATCGCGGTCTGTAAATTGCCGACCAAGGTGACGCTCATTGGGCCAGAGGGTTCCCAGCCGGATGCCACGTCCACGCTGACGTCGTTGGTGTCCGAGTCCCAACTGATGGTGACGATGTCGCCATCGTTGGGCACGGTGAAAGCGACGTTATCGGCAGGATAGGCTTCTGACCAGGTTGTATCCTCATCCTTGACGACTTTAAACTCATAGCTCCCGGCCGGAATATCCGCCGAGACGAAGGTGTAGATGCCGTCGCCATCGACGTCCGTGAGCAGGGTGTTGACGCACTCAGGTTGCCATTCACCGGGGCATCCCAATTCATCTTGGAATGTGCCCGTTGCCACGGCGATCTCGTCCTGGGTGGTGTCCAACACGGCATGGGTCTTGTGATCGTAGTAGAACGTGACCGTCATATCCGCCGTCACACTGATGGGGCGGTTGTCGCCGGGATACGCCTCGTCCCAACTGTTGTTGAGGGCCATCTTGTACTCGTAATCGCCCTCCGGGAGAGAGAACGCCCCGCGCCACACGTCATAGCCGACTTCGGCGAGATGGGTTTCGGTGCATGCTGGTTCCCAATTGCCGCCTCCGCCGGGATTGGCATTTTCTTGGCAACCCAGTTCGCCTTGCAAATTCCCGACCAGCGTCACACTGGTGGGATCTTCCGCCGGGGCAGAGATGGCCTGGATCGATTCGGCGCTCTCTGGGCCGATGGCGGCTTCGGCTATAGGGCGTTGGGTCAGCATCAGGGCGCCCAAGAGCGCCACCGCGCCGAGCAACGTTAGCCATAACCACTTACGCTGTTTAACATCCATCTTGTCTAATCTCCTTTCTGATGTTAGTTTGGAAAAACGGAAAACAAAATTGTCCCTTACCAATGTCCGGTCTTGATTATGGCATCACCCCCTTATTTGATGTGATTGGTAGCGTGATACTTCTCACCTGAGATACAAAAAGCCCCGGCCAAATCGGCCAGGGCTAGGCAGAGCTGCGTAAGCGGTTCCCATCCACGTGGGCCATGCAGGCAAGGGGGATGGGTTGTGTGTCGAGTGTGAAATTTTGATACCTCTCGTGCATTCTGGGATCGAATGACAAGTTGCTTTCCTCACATCTTTAAGTCTTTAAATGATAGAAATGGTGCGCGTGGGTTTCCTGGGGAGAAAGTGGGGTTGTGTATCATAACGCCACGCATTCATTATACTCTTGATAGCATGGGGGGCAAATAGTCACTTTGACTATTTGATCAGAATGGGTACACTCTGGTTGCTGGTTGCGTCGGTGATGTCAATGACGAGACAGGAGCTGGGTTTGGAGATGGATCTATCTCACATTGAAGTGGAGTTGAAGCAGCGCTGGGCCTATCCCTACGTCTGGGGGCGGGTGCAGAATGATCGTTTCGATGCTCAGACGCGCTTTGTTTATCGCATTCCTCAATTCGAAACGCTCCTGAAACAGATCGAACGGCGCTTCGGCGGCGCATCTGATGACGAGCGCGACGCTTACTTCAACTACGCGCTCAATCGCTGGTACAACTTCTGGTCGGCGCGGGCCATCGAGGAGATGTGTTGCACGCTGGATCGTGTGACGCCGGCCTCGAATCCGCGCCATCGCCAGGTCGATTTTACAATCGATGGCCTGCCCTTCGATCACAAGACCTCCGTCTTCCCCCAGGGCTTCGGGCGCGATCTCAACTATGCCGTCAACCACCCGGCGGAGCTGATCCGCTGGTTCTATCGCCGCCAGAGCCAGCAACAGCGCCATCACCTCGCCAATCGGCTCTTCCTCGTGCTCTTCGCCTTCAACGGCCAGCACTGGAAACTCCGCGCGGAATTGGGGTGGCTACGCACCATCGTGCAGGATTACGTTGCGACCTTCGACGCGGCGCGCCTGCATCGCTTCGATTTTGGCGCGGGGCAGGAAACGTTAGCAGACATTATCTGGGCGATTCGATATTGAACGGGACGGTATGACATCTTCTGAGAAAAAACGAGAACACATTGAGCTGAGTAAATCCCGCCTACTGGAGGTGCTGGATGCGTGCATCGCGGCGGAGGATCTGGCCCTGATCCGCGAGCGGATCGCGACGTTGCGCGATGGTATGGCGGAGTATCGCGCCGCCGATGAAACCCCCTCGATCTCCCTGCGCCGCGACGTGTTCGAGGACGAGTTAGTGCAGATCCTGAAGACGCGGACGTTGCAGCGGACGAAGTACTATCTGCGGCGGTTGCGCAAGGGCGTGACCGAGGTGCGCACTTCCCAAGTCAACGACATCAACCTGAGCCGCTGGAAGGAATATGACGACATTCTAACCGACAGCCTCTGGATGATGGAGCGCCGCGACAACGCCGGCGCGCACGCGGCCTGGTATTGGGGTAACTTCATCCCGCAGATCCCGCACCAGATGATGCGCCGCTACACCAGGCGCGGCGAGTGGGTGCTCGATCCCTTCGCGGGCAGCGGCACCACCTTGATCGAATGCCGGCGCTTGGGGCGGCACGGCTTAGGCGTGGAACTCAACCCGGACGTGGCGGCCCGCGCGCGCGAGTTGATCGCCGAGGAGCCGAATCCGGCGCAGGTGACCACCGAGGTGGTGCCGGGCGACAGTCGCAGCTTCGATTACGCCGCGCTCCTGGCGCGCCACCAGATCGAGCAGGTGCAGTTGGCGCTGCTGCATCCGCCCTACCACGACATCATCCAATTCAGCGAAAACCCGCGCGATCTCTCCAACGCCGCCTCTGTGGATGACTTCGTCGCGCAATTCGAGCAGATCGTGGCGCGCATCACGCCGGTGCTGGCGCGCGGACGCTACCTGGTCGTCGTCATCGGCGACAAATACAGCCAGGGGGAGTGGATCCCCCTCGGCTTCTACCTGATGCAGGCCGTGATGAATCATGGCTATCGCCTCAAAAGCATCGTCGTCAAGAACTTCGATGAGACGCGCGCCAAGCGCAATCAGAAGGCCCTCTGGCGCTATCGCGCCCTGGTCGGTGGCTTTTACCTCTTTAAGCACGAGTATCTCCTGATCTGCCAGAAACCTTAGCGAGATCTCACCCATTTCCAATCCAACGCCTCATCAGCCTCATTTTGAAAAGAAATTCCTGCCTGTCGTTTGCTGTAACCAAAAAACTATGTTAAAATTGAGAGAGATTCCTGCATAGTCTCTCTTGAGGAACGTTAAGATTTCACCACATGAAGTGTCAAGTTTTCCCCACAGACAATGTCTGACAATTTCCTCATAATGGTAGATGTGAGTTTAGGCTATTTTAGCGAAGTGATCTCTAGAACTGGTAGTTTTCAAAGTTGATAGAACCTATGGATAAACAAGATGCCTAATTCTGAATCGATTATAGTCTTAGAAGATGACTCTGATGCAATTCGGCTGTATGAAAAAGCCTTGGGGAACAGCGGCTATGAAGTTTGTCCTGTTTCATCTATTGCCGATGCCGATGCATTACTGGCCGAGCGGACCTTTGATCTCTGTATCTGCGATATGCGCTTAGGCGGCGAGCACGGCATAGATTTCCTCACGGAGCGCTTTGGAGATCTCCACGCGCGGGGTACGAAAGTCATCGTCGTCTCCGGCAACCCTGAATATCGACCTTTCTGTGATGAGTTAGGGGTCGAATTCTACCTGGAAAAGCCGGTATCCCTCTCTCATCTGGTCATTCTCGTCAGCCGGTTGCTTGGAGCGTCTTAGAACCTCCGCGTTTTAACCATTCTCCAACTTAAAGCGCCCCCTTTGTTACGTAATTGATACTTTCTGGCAATGCAGGCTTGACTATACTTAAGGAAGAAGTTGTTATTGAATCTCTTGTATATCAGAAGCAGAGCCACGCAAGCAGAGCCGCGCAATTGAATGCAATGCAAACTTTATCAGTGGAGACCTATCTTGTTATTGAAGGAACTGGCAAGGAGCTGGGGCTATGAAGTATAAACTTTCAGACCTCGTGGATGTTGATCGACTTCAAACGTTGATGGATGATTTTTATCAGGTCACAGAAGCGCCCACGGCGATTCTGGAGGCGGATGGCACGGTGCTCACGGCCACGGGCTGGCAGCCGATCTGCACGGAGTTTCATCGCGTCTGTCCCGAGTTGGCGGCGCGCTGCACTAAGAGCGATATCTATATCGCTGAGCACCTGGACGAAGGGGAGCCGTACGTGGTGTACGAGTGCGCGAACGGCCTGGTCGATGTCGCGGCCCCGATCATCGTCGAGGGAGAGCATATTGGCACGGTCTTCACCGGCCAATTTTTGTTTGAGGCGCCGGACGTCGAGCGCTTCCGCAAGCAGGCGCAGGAATTCGGACTGGACGAGGAGGCTTATTTAGCAGCCCTGGCCCAGGTCCCCATTGTCTCGCGGGAACGCCTTGATCCGCTGTTGACCTATCTCTCCAATTTTGCCGTGATGCTGGCCGACGTCGGCTTGGAGCAGTTGAAGTCGGAGCGTCTGGAAAAAGAGATGGGCGAAAGTGAGACCAAGCTGCGCGCTATCTTCTCCGCGATGCCCGACATCGTGATGGTGTTGGATCGCGAAGGGCGCTACGTCGAAATCGCGCCCACGAACCCCGATCTGCTCTACAAACCTCCCAATGATTTGGCCGGACAATTGATGCACGATGTGCTCCCCCCCGCCGCGGCCGATGCTTATTTAGAGCAAATTCACCGTGTCTTGGACTCCGGCGAGTCGGAGAACTTTGAGTACACGTTGCCGGTGCAATCGGGCGAGGTGACTTTCTTCGCGACGATCACCCCCCTGACCGAAGATCGCGTTGTCTGGGTCGCCCGCGACATCACCGATCGCAAGCAGGCGGAAGCGGAGCGCGAGCGCTTCACGCGCCGCCTCAGCACCGCCGCCGATATCGCCACGCAGGTCAACACCATCCTCGATCCTGATGAGTTGCTCCAAACCGTGATCCCCCTGATCAAAGAGCGCTTCGGTCTCTATTACGTCCACGTCTACACGGTAGATGCAGAGAGCGGCACGCTCAACCTCCGAGCGGGCTATGGCGAGGCCGGCGAGAAGATGTTGGCCGAAGGCCACCGCATCCCGCTGGATCGCGAGGCGTCACTGGTCGCGACGGCGGCCCGCACGCAAGAACCCGTGCTGGTCAACGATGTGACTAAGAACCCCAACTTCATGCCCAACCCGCTCCTGCCCGATACCAGAGCTGAGGTCGCGGTGCCGGCTATCGCCGGCGACGAGGTGTTGGGCGTCTTCGACGTCCAGCACGACGAGAAGAATTACTTCACCGCCGCCGACCTGGACGCCTTCCGCACGCTGGCCGGCCAGATCGCGACGGCCTTCCGCAACGCCCGTATCTTCGAGGCGCAGACCGCAGCCGAGGCGGAAGCCCGCAGAAACGCGGCCCAACGCGCCGCGCTGTTGAACGCTATCCCCGACTTGATGTTCCGCTTCGATAGCGACGGCACATTCTTGGATTACAAGGCCGAGGTTGGGTCCAAACTCCTCGCGCCGCCCGAAGTCTTTTTGGGCCATCACGTCTCTGAGGTCTTGCCGCCTTCCTTGGCCGAGATGACATTGGAGCATTTGGATCAAACTTTACAGACCGGCGAGCAGGTGATCTACGAGTATCAAGCGCCGGTGGGCGACGCGATGCATTATTATGAGGCGCGGATGGTCCCCAGCGGCGATGATCAAGTCCTGGCGCTCATTCGCGACATCACCGAGCGCAAACAGGCGGAGGAAGCGATTCGCGAGCGTGAGGAACGCCTGCGCAGTATGGCGGCAAATGTGCCGGGCGTGGTATATCAGTTCCAGGTCACGGAATCTGGCGAGATGGGAATAGCTTACGTCAGTGAGCGGGCCGAGGATGTCTTTGGCCTCGAACCTGACATCGAAACTTTCTTCCCAGAATTTATCGCGCATATGCATGAAGATGATCGGGAACGTCTAATATCCTCGATTGAGGAAGCGATTGCCGCGCAGTCGCCGTGGGAATTTGAGGGGCGTTTCGTCAAGCCTTCTGGCGATATCTTGTGGTTCAACGGCGTTTCGACGCCGACACACCAGGAAAGCCGTTTGATCTTCAATGGCCTTTTGTTGGACATCACAGAGCGTAGACAGGCAGAAGAGCGATTGCGCGCTAACGAAGAACGCCTATCGCTGGCGTTGGAATCCGGGCGCGTGGGCATCTGGGAATTCTGGCCGCAGCGGAACGAGGTTTACTACAACCCCACGTGGTACACGATGTTGGGCTATGAACCCAACGAACTGCCACAAGAGTTGAGTACGTGGGGCATGTTGCTCCATCCCGATGACGCCGAGCGCGCAAACGCCATTGTTCAAAATGGCATCCAGAAGGGCGAGGACTTCCATTTGCAGTTCAGGATGAAGTCTAAGGGAGGCGATTGGCGTTGGATCCAGGCCCACGGCTATGTCACCGAGTACACACCGGATGGCATAGCCGAGCGTACCATCGGCACGCATACCGACATCACCGAGCGCAAGCTGGCGGAGATAGAACAGGAGCGCTTCACGCAGCGCTTGGACACGGCGGCGCAGATTTCCGAGCAGGTCGGATCGATTCTCGATCCCGATGAACTGCTGGAAACCGTGATCCCGCTGATTAAAGAACAATTTGGCCTCTACTACGTCCACGTCTACACCTTGGATGAGGAAAGCGGCACACTCAACCTCCGGGCGGGCTACGGCGAGGCCGGGGAGAAGATGTTGGCCGAAGGGCACAGCATCCCCTTAGATCGTGAGGCCTCGCTGGTCGCGAGGGCGGCGCGCACCCAAGAGCCGGTGCTGGTCGATGACGTGACCGAGAACCCCCACTTCATGCCCAACCCGCTGCTGCCGGATACCAGGACCGAGGTCGCGGTGCCGGCCATCGCGGGCGGCAAGGTGCTGGGCGTCTTCGATGTGCAGCACGATGAGTCCCACTACTTCACTCCGGCGGATGTGGATGTCTTCACAACGCTGGCCGGGCAGATCGCTAACGCCTTCCAGAGTGCGGAGTTGCTGGGAG
>CAZCAI010000103.1:0-17779 GCA_964496595.1 uncultured Anaerolineales bacterium | reverse complement strand
CGTCCCCCTCGAGCAAATTCATCCGCAATCTTTCACCCAATTCCCAACATGAGCCTCCAACTAAAAGACCAAAGACTACCCGACTATTTTTCAGGAGTGATGACGTTTATGATTCCAGATGGCGTTGTAACGTGGGCCGAGATCGACTTGGATGCGATTGCGTATAATGTGCAGGCGATCAAGGCCTATGTGGGAGCAGATACGGAGATCATCGCGGCGGTGAAGGCCAACGCCTATGGACACGGGTTACTGCCCGTGGCCCGCACGGCCTTGGATGCCGGCGCCGGCTGGCTGGCGGTGCATCGCATTCAGGCCGGCGTGGCCCTGCGCGAGGCCGGCATCACCGCGCCGATTTTGCTGTTGGGCCACACGCCCCGATCCGGCGTCGATTTAGTGCTGGCGAACGACATCACGCCCACGGTGGTGGATCGCGAGACCGCATGGGCGCTCTCGGCGCGCGCCGACCGGCCCATTCGCATCCACGTTAAGATCGATACAGGGATGAGCCGCTATGGGCTGGCGTTGGAGGAGACAATATCCTTTATGTACTACCTCTCCTCGCTGCCGAATCTGATCGTCGAGGGGATCTTCTCCCACTTCGCCACTGCCGACGCCGCCGACTTGACCTACGCGCGCGACCAGTGGCTGCGGTTCACGCGGATGATCGCGGCGCTGGAGGATGAGGGCTTCTACGTCCCGATGCCGCACGTCTGCAACAGCGCCGGCCTCGTCAATCTGCCGGAATCGCATCTGGCGGCGGTGCGACCGGGGCTGCTCATCTACGGGATGGCGCCCTCGCCGGCCAGCGCGCCGGCCTTCCCACTGCGTCGCGCCCTCACGCTCAAGAGCACCGTCATCCACGTGCGGAGGATCTCGCCGGGCAGCGCCATCAGCTACGGGCGCACCTACATCACCCCCCGGCCGATGGTCGCGGCGCTGGTCTCGCTGGGCTACGGCGATGGCTACCCCCGGCTGATCTCGAATCGCGGCGCGGTGTTGATCCACGGTCAGCGCGCGCCGATTCGCGGGCGCATCTGCATGGATCAATTTGTAGTCGATGTGACGCACATCCCCGGCATTCGCGTGGGCGATGAGGTCGTCGCCCTTGGTCGCCAAGGAGAGGGAGAACTCACGCCGGAGGAGGTCGCCGGTTGGGCGGAGACGATCAACTATGAGATCACGACGGGCCTCCTGCCGCAGGTCGTCCGGCTCTATCGCCAGAACGGCTACTACCTCGCGCCCCAGGAGGGATTAGAGCAGTGGGCGTGCTACCTCCGGGCCGTGTAACCTGATCGTAATTCGCAAAATCTCAAAACTGCGTTACAATTCACACAGGTTGTGTCGCAGTTTGGGGATGTTGTGTGCGAGGCGCTCTCGCGCATCTCGACGTTGGACTTTATCAATTTAAGGAAGGTGAGCATTATGGCCAGCGTTTTGTTGTTGAACGCCAGCTATGAGCCGTTGGATGTGATCACTTGGAAGCACGCGCTATCGTTGATGCTTCGGGAGCGCGTTGTCGCCGCGTGCGATGACGCCATCGAGGTCCAGAGTGTGTCCAAGGTCTTTCCCATCCCCACGGTGCTCCGGCTGCGGCGCTACATCAATGTGCCGCGCCGCAACGCTCACTGGCATCGCCTCGGCGTCCTGCGACGCGATAAGTACACCTGCGCTTACTGTGGCCGTCGTCCCGGCGACCGGCAGGGAAGCCACATCCTGATCAAGCAAGATTTCACCGTCGATCACATCTGGCCGGTCAGTCGTGGGGGCAAGAACACCTGGGGCAATACCATCTGCGCCTGCGCGCGCTGCAACCAACGCAAGGCGAATCGCACGCCGCACGAGGCTAACATGAAGCTCCTCTGGGAGCCTAAGACGCCTCGCAGCAACTACCTCGTCGCCTCCGGCGAGATTCCCACCGCGTGGAAGGCTTACTTGGAGATGTAACGGGATGTGAGCGAGGACGTTCCAAAAATCTGACAGCTCCCAAAAACAAGTGTTTTTGGGAGCTGTTTTCGTACTAACGGGGGATGCGATCAAACCTTCCGGGGTTAGGCTGTGTCCTCCCGCGCCATCTCTTCGATGACCTGCTTCGGCGTCTCGAGCGGCAGGGTGAAGATGAAACGCGAGCCGTCGCCCAGTTTGCTCTCGCCCCAGATCCTTCCGCCGTGGAACTCCACAATTTGGCGGCAGATGGGCAGGCCCAACCCGGTGCCGGGCCGCCGCGATCCATCCCGCTTGCTGCCTACTTGATGGAACTTCTCGAAGACGTAGAGCGCGTCTTCTGGCGCGATGCCCACGCCCGTGTCGATCACGCTGATAGCCACCATGGACTGCTCAAGCGGGCCATCGCAGATGCCCTCTGGGAAGCGCAGGCCGTGCGGCGCGAATTCCACGCCGGCCGCTTTCTGCTGCGCGCGCACTATGATGCTCCCCTCGTCCGTAAATTTCACCGCGTTGGAGAGCAGATTGGTCACTACCTGCACCAGGCGGTCGTGATCGCCGTAGAGCACGGGTAAATTCTCCACCAGATCCATCTTGATGGACAGTTTCTTTTGGCGGGCCAACGAATTGATCGCCGCGATGCTGGACTCCAGCACGTTACAGAGATCAACTTCCCCGATCTGCCACTGAAGATTCCCCGATTCCATCTTGGCGACGTCTAATACGTCGTTGATGAGCCGCGTCAGGCGATCCCCCTCGCTGACGATGATGTCTAAATTATCCGCGATGCGCTGGGACGCCCGCTGCGACCGCTTATCGTCCATAGGAAGCACGGGCTGGATGTTACGGTGAAATTGCTTCTGGATCAGCTTGCTGAAACCGATGACGGAGGTCATGGGAGTGCGCAGCTCGTGCGAGACCATCGAGACGAACTCGTCTTTCATCTGGGAGATCTCAACCTCGCGGGTGATATCGCGCAAAATGGTGACCACACCATCGATGAGATAGGACTCGCCCATCAGTGCGCACGCCGAGGCGCGATAGATGTGCTGCTGCCACTTAGCATCCACGGTGATGACCAGCGGCGCGCTCTCGCGGGCGGCTTGCACCGCCGAGGCCAACGTCTCATCCGGGAAGATCGCCCCTAACTGTTTCCCCATCAAGGCCGCGTGCGAAGCGCCGACCAGCTTCTCGAAGGCGGGGTTGACCATCGTGATGCAGCCCTCCAGATCGGTCACCACCAGAGCATCGGCGACGTTCCGCAAGACCACGTCCAGTTTGGCATGCTCCTCCTCCAAGTTCTGGTAGGCAGTCTCCAGCTCTTGGGTGCGGGCGTGGACTTGCTCCTCCAGCCGCAGGTTGTAACGTTGTAATTGCCGATAGAGACGGGCATTTTCCACCGAGGCCGCCGTCTGCTGCCCTAGCATCGAAAGCAACTGAATTTCCTGCCGGCTATAGGCGCCGCCGGAGAGCTTCGCGCCCAATTGATAGAGGCCGATCAATTCATCGCCCACAACCAGGGGCAGACACAGCCTGATCTCGTGCTGTTCCAAGATGGCGCGGGCCGCTGGGGGGAGATCCGAGGGCAGTTTGATCGTTGTGATGGGATGATGTGTGCGCTCCAAGTAGGTGATCAGCGGATGTTGGAGCGGCAGATAACAACTCTCATCCGCATAGTTGACCATTGCCAGGCACTCGCTCTCCGGCTTGACGATGGAGAGCATCGCCCAGGCAATTTGTAATTCCTCCGGCAGCGCCTCACACAGGAGATAGCTCAGGCGATCCAGGTCGATGCTGCTGGCGAGTTCTGTGCTCATCGCCTGGATGATCTCTTGATAATCTACCTCGGTGCGATAAAATGCGCGATCGATTAGGGCCTGGATGTGTTTTCGCAGAGGATTAAAGGACAGCGCGATCACCAACGTCGCCCCGAAGACCACTAAGGTGTTATTTGCCGTGTTGAAGATGGCCCGCACTACGATGGTGAGGATGAAGACAACCAAGAGGTACATCCCGCCCAATAGCGCGGTGAGCGTGGAATAGACCAGGCCGCGATTGATCAGAAGATCGATATCCCACAGGCGATAGCGCAAAACCGAGATGCCCATCGCGAGCAGCAGTACCAGAGGGGGGAAGTAGCCGGATGCAATGTGATAGACCAGCCCATAGATTGAGCGGGGCAAGCCCGCAGGCAACCAGGGCGTTATCCATCCCAAGATCGCGAAGCATACCCATCCGATCAGCGTTACCGTCAGCCCTAAGACGAGCCAGCGTGTGCGTTGTTGCCGCGCTTCGTCGGAGATATAGAAGTAGCGATAGAATTGCGCGCCCAGACCTATCAGGTACAGCCCCAATGTGAACAATTCCGTTCCCTGCCGGCCCTCGGCCGCCGGTGTAGTCCAGGCGGTGGGGAACAGCGCCCAGCTCAGTATCCACCCGGTGACCAGGGCCATCACGATGCGAGAGCAAGCGGGGACAAATGTCCCATCAGGGAAGACAAAGAAGAAGGCCAGGCTCATCATAGTTCCCAGACCCTGGGTGAAGAGTACTAAGCGCCACAACAACGGGTGCTCGCTCAGCACATTGAGCGTGGGAGGAAAGACGACGCCCATCAACAAAATGGTCATCGAGACGAAGAGTACCATACCATCGTTGGATTTCTGCCAGAAGAGAATGGCAGCGACTAACGTGAAGACCATGACGGTCACTACTTCGGGGAGGAGGAAGTAGAGCGCGTAAAAGGTGATGGGTAAATCTAAAATCGAAAGCGCGGCGGCATAGCCCACGCCGACTTGCAATAGATCCACAAAGCGCTGCGGGACGGCAACGGCGAAGAGAGAGAGCGACAAACAGGCCAACATAATCCATCCCGTCCGGGCCAGCGCGAGACGTTGACCGCGCAAAGGCTCACGCGCGGTCGACAGTACGCCAATAATAGATTGAAGCGGCTTCTCGCGATATCCTATGTTCGCCATAATCTTCCGGTTACGTCACACTACTTTCTAAACGAAATTCAAAGTCCCAAAGTTGCACACCGAGATTTTCCACGACAAGGCACGCTCAAATTGTATCGTTTTTCTTCCCAGTACAAAAACCGGCTAATTGCGAGCATGTCACGGGACTGAACAGACCATCACGAAGACGATAAGTCTCAGATAGAACTGAGATATCATAAAACGCATACTTTTCCAATGCCTCCACACACCAAGCGAAGAGCGTCCGAAGCCAAGCACATGTCTCAGGACGCGACAAAACGTGCGTGAAGTCAAGGCGCTCAAGTATCTTGCCCCCGTCCTCAATCTCATCGAAGCTGGGATATAATTGTTTGAGTTCGCTCTTGGGATTGTGAATGGCCTCTACATCTTCCGTGCAGTCACTCAAAGATGAATCTAAGTCCAAAGCCTTGTTAATAGCATCAGCATGGGCGAAGTAATACGCCTCCAACATATTGACCAGAAAGTGAACGGCGGCTCTCGGTTGTAATTCGTTGGAGAGCACGGCGTCGAGGGCCTGACGGTAGCGAGCGAAAATCTGGTGCGCTTCTTCCTCGCGGTGGCGCTCCAGATCATCAACCAACACAACCAAATTGCACTGATTGGATATCAAATAACGTCTGACTGGAAAGTCTATCTCGGTCGCATCCTTATCAGGAATAACTTTACCGCTACCGACCATCTCCAACTTTCGCCGAGACGAGGTAATGGGATCACGTTGCCCTATAAATCTGACAACTTTGAAATGACATACCCCCGACGCCATCAAGGATTTGAACATCTTGGGTAAATGTTCGCGCTCAGTTTCACCGGTGACGATAAGCCCAAATCGAACAAAATGACAAGTAGCGTCACTCATACATCCTGTTCCTCTTTTATTGCGATTGTGCTTTGGGGTGCGATCATCTCGGCCATGTAGAGTGATCCGGTAGCATATCGTTCTAACAAGTCTTGCACCGCCTCGATCTCACTAACCCTCTCAATAACGGTCTGGCCCGCCTTGCCTATCTCTGTAGCAAGAATATCTTGTGGAGCGAATTGACTGATAAGAACAGGGGAATGCGTAGCAATGAAGACTTGTTTCTCGTATTCCTCGACAGCCATCTTGACAGCCTGGGCAAAAACAGAGAGGGCATAGGGGTGCAAGGATATTTCCGGTTCATCAAACAGAATAAGAGAGGGCCGGTCTCTGCCCTCCGAGAACAAAGCAGTCAAGAGGATCAACATCTGAAGATGACCATCCGATACGCCAGAGGCCCGGATGGGATGCCGGCGACCTTTCTCTATGAAACTTCCATAAACTGAATTAGGACCGGTCTGCTCAATAAGTAAATCTTGAAAAGCTGGGACACTCTCCTGCATAAAATTCGAGATGGTATCATATCGATCATCCATACTGCGTCTGTCGTGGAGATTCCGCAAAACTGACCAAAGATTCTGACAACGCTCCCATAACCATGTGTGATGATTAGACTCTGATCCATGTTTCTTGAGGCCATATAAATCAGCCTCGCGCAAATGATAAAAGTGCACAAAGCGTAGCAATTTATCTAATTCATAGGCTGCCGTTGGCGTCCATCTTTCCAGGTCTAGATAACGAGTGAAAGCCAATTTCTCTGGTTCTCGTAGTTCAACTGCTACCTCTTGTTCCATATCTTTGTGATAGAATTTGGCCTTATCACTGCCAATTTTCCGTTCTACCAAACGCCGACCAAGCTCTCGTGAATACAAGGTCTCTCCCACAAACGGCTCAATCCTACCAGAAGAATAGCCAAAGGTCACTTCATATTCAGCTACATCGGTTTCAAGCTTGATGGATATGTTAGCATCCCCATCAGCTCGATCCCAAAGCACTCCAATGCCGTGGTTTCGGTAAGACGAAGCTTCGTCGACACCTCGAATAGTACAATCCCGAATAAACCAAAGCGTGTCCAAAAACGTCGATTTCCCAGAGCCATTAGGGCCAAACAAGATATTGATATTATGGGTCTCAACCCGCACATTCGCTAATGAACGAAAATTATGAATCTCTATGTGATTTAACTGTCTATCCATTTACTCTCCTCCTACCCTCCTCCTACCCTCCTCCTACCCATTCGTCCTCAATCCGCTACTACGCCTCGCGCAAGCCCAAAATCTCGAAGACCAGATCTGGTTCGCTGTGGCCTTTGACCTGGACGTAGCCCAGCTCGCGGGCGACGACGTAATCTTTGATATGCTCGTAGGCGGCCTTATCCACCAGCACCTGCCCCGGCTCGGCCTGCGCTTGCAGGCGCGAGGCCAAATTCACCGTGTCGCCGATCGCGGTGTAGTTGCGGATTTTGGTCGAGCCGATGCTGCCCACAACGGCCAGGCCCGAGGTGATCCCGATGCCGAAGTGCAGACAATCCTCCGGCGGCATCTCGCTATGAATCTCCTTCACAGCCTTCTGAACGGCCAGCGCCGAGCACACCGCGCGCAGAGCATGATCCGGCTGCGCCAGCGGCGCGTTGTAGATCGCCATCACGCCATCGCCTAAGAATTTGTCCAGCGTCCCCTCCTCGGCCAAGACGGCCTCCGAGGCCAGGGTCAGATAGCGGTTCAGCACCTCGACGGAGGCCTCCGGTTCCAGCTTCTCGCTGAACGAGGTGAAACCTCGAATGTCGGCGAAGAGGATGGTCACGGCGCGCCGCACACCGCCCAATCGCACACTGGTCGGATCGGAGAGCAATTGCTCCACGACGTGGGGCACCACGTATTGCTCGAAGGTCTGGCGGATCTGCTGCATCTGCGCCTCCAATTGGCGCCGCTCGGTCAGATCATCGACGACGATGGCGACGCCGTTATTGCGCTTCCGATTGTCCTTCAGCGGGCTGAGATTCAGGCGCAGTACGACCTGACCGCGATCCGGCAATACCGGCTCCATCTCGTAGCCCACTACCGATTTATCCTTCTGCTTGATGACATCGACCAACGAGGCGAAGTTCGGTCCCATTTCAGGCAGCGCCTCAATGTAAGACTTGCCCATCGTCTCATCTGCCAGCACGCCCAAGATCTCCTCGGCGGCGTTGTTCATCAATGTGATCAGATCCTCGGCGTTGATTGTGATGACGCCGCTGGCGATACTGGCGAAGATGTTATCCATATAGTTGTTCATCGCCGCGATGGCGTCGCGCTGGCTAATCACGTCGGCGAAGAGCCGGGCATTCTCCACCGCGACGGCCGCCTGCGCGGCCAGGGCTGTCAGCAATTTGACGTCGTCGGCGGTGAAGATCGGCTCCTGCGGGTTGCGACCCAACAGCACGAAGCCCAAAATGCGCTCGCGGGCCTTGAGAGGCGCGACGAGCACCGACCCCACCAACTCCGTCTTGTAATCGAATTGATCCGCCGTCCAGATGTAAGCATCGCCAGAGGCGAGCGCTGCCAACATCAGCGATAGGGTCGCTGTGTGCAAAGTATTGGTAAATCCCTTGTCGCCAAAGTCCGATTTGACGGAAAGTTGGTAGATTTGCTCCTCCAGCGTCGCCAGCACCTCGCGATCCTCAGGATCGAGCGCGTAGGAGAGCAGCAGCACAACGCCGCCTTCCGCCTGGATGACACGCGCCGCTTCGGCCAAGACCAGGTTGGGGATAACGTCGGGGTCTAAGGAGGCGCTGATCGTCTCGCCGATGCTGTAGAGGAGATTGATCTCGCGATAACGCTCCAGCGTCTCCTGGGCCAACGTGCGGCTCTCGAACGCGCGCTTCATCATCATCACCAGGCTATGATGCAGAATATCTAAAGCCGCATCGGCCTGGGGATTAGGCAGGTCCGCGCCCGCCGCGACTAAACGCCCGACAACTTCCCCCTCTATCTCCAGCGGCTGAACACAATCCCACGCGGCCTCCGAGATGGGCAACGCGGCATCCTCGGCCCCGACATCGACCACGACGCGCCCGTTGTGCTCGATTAAAGCGATGCGCACGTCTGGGATCAACGCGGTGAAGCGTTCCAGGTAATCAATTGCGGCGCGCCGATTTAATAACCGACGGATTGACATCTCAGGCATAATTCCTCCACATCCTGCTACGTCTTACTTTATCCCACGTCAAAAACATTATAACAGATTCACAATAACTGTTCGATTGTCTCTTGTAGGGTATCCACCGCCACGGGTTTGAAGAGATAGGCGGAGGCGCCGAGCCGCATGCACGTTGCGCGGTGGTCGGTGGCCGCGATCATCACCACGGGGACGGAGACCGTCGCCAAATCGGATTTGAGCAGCCGCAAGACCTCCACGCCGGAAAGCCTCGGCAATCGAATGGCCAACACGATGACCGCCGGGCATTGGTGGCGCGCCTGCGCCATCACTTCGGAGCCGATGGAGACCGTCGCCACGCGATAGCCGGCCTCCTGCGCGAGATGTTCGGCCAGATATTGGCGTACCTCCGGGTCATTCTCCGCGATCAAGATGAGCGGCGCGGACATCGCGTCGGCGTGGAGCGGCAGGAAGATTTGCGCTTCCTTCTCCGCCAGCGTGTCGCCATCCAACGCGATCGGGAGGGTGAAGAAGAAGGTCGTGCCCTCGCCCGGCGCCGATTCCGCCCAAATCTCGCCCTGATAATGATTGATGATCTCGCGGCAGATGGCCAGACCTAATCCTGTGCCTTTGGGCTTGTTGCGGAGCGCATCCCCTCCCTGCTGAAAACGCTGGAAGAGATGCTCCATCTCCGAGTTGGAGATGCCCATGCCGGTATCTTTCACAGAGACCAGCACGCCGCCGCCCCGGGGCGCGCGCCATTTGTGGATTAATGTCTTTTCTGCCAGGGCGCGCGCGGAGATCGTCACCTGCCCCGTCTCGGTGAATTTGATCGCGTTGGAGAGCAAATTCCACACCACCTGCTCGACGCGGCGGGGATCACCTTCCAGCATCGGTAAATCCCGCGCGACTTGAATATGCACCGGCAGCCCTTTCTTCTCCGCCTTAGCGCTTAATTCATCCACCACGCGGTGAATCAACACAGCCATCTCATAGGGTTGATCGTTCCACCGGATGGTGCCGGCGTCTAACGAGGCGATATCTAGCACATCATTGATGAGGGTCGTCAGACGATCCCCCTCAGAGACCATGATATCCAGGTTGTGGCCGATGCGTTCCACGGCGCGATGCGCCAACTCATCCTCGGAGATCAACGGCGCGATGGAGCGCGTAAACGTCCGGTGCGTCAATTTCGCGAAGCCTAAAATTGAGGTCAGCGGCGTCCGTAGCTCGTGCGAGACGGTGGAGATGAATTTAGATTTCATCTGATCGACTTCCACCTCTTGAGTAACATCCCGCAGAATGCAGATCACATTATTACTGCCGGGCATCGCCGTCACGGAGAGTCGAATCATACGCTCGGCCTGGCGCGCCTTTATCTCTGCCAGCCGATCCAGGACCAAATCTTGGATCGGTAGAGTTTTGATGAAGACCTCGCCGGGGCGCTTCAGCGCCTTCTCGATCACCGTGGTCAACTCCGGGAAGTGCCAGATATTTTCCAGGCGATGTCCGATCAGCGCGTGCGAGGAGCGGCGCACCAGCGTCTCGAAGGCCGGATTGGTGACGAGGATCCGGCCTTCCGCATCGACGACCAGGAGTGCATCGGCCATATTCTGCAAAATGGCGTTCAGGCGATTGCGGTCGCTCTCCATGACTTTGATGCGGCGGCGGACCTCGTCTTCTAGATTATCCCGCTGGCGCTCCAGGCGGCGGACGAGGCGCGCGTTTTGCACCGCCAACGCTGCCTGGCGGCCCAGCGCGCGCAGGATGCGCACTTCGCGCGTGGTGTAGGCGCGCCCGTCGATGTGCGGCCCTAATCCCAGCAGCCCGACCACCTCCGCGCCGACGCGCAACGGCACCGCCAACTCGATCTCGCGTTCCTCCATCAACGCCAACACCTCGCCCGATATCCAATCCGGCGGGATGATGCGATGCACGGGCGGCGCGCCCCTGGCCGCCCAGCGTTCAAATGCGGCGGTCCGCGGCATCGAGAACTCCCCGCCCACCATCGCCAGCGCGGTTCCATCCTCGTTGAGGACTAACAGCTCCCCATGGCGCACGCCCAATTGGCTGGGGATGGTCTCTGTGAGCAGCATCGTAATCTGTTCCAATCGAATCGCGCCGGTGAGATCATCCAGAATTCGATCCAACAGCACACCGGGCGGCGAATATTTGCGTCGCCGATAGATCAGGAGATCCAAATAGGCTAAGAACTTGGGGCGCAAGAGCCAGAAACCGGACGCCGCGATCAGGGTTGCCACAAAAACGGGCGCGACCTTATAAGCACGCCCCGTGATCCACTCGATGCTCCAGGCGGTCGCGTGCTGGATGGCAATGTAAGAGCCAAGGGCGGCGATGGACAGGAGCACATGCCCCAGGGCCTCCACCACAACGAAGTCGACATCGAAGAGGCGATAGCGCATCACCGCCACCGCGATGGAGAGCGGCGTCAAGACAACGAAAAATGCTGTAAGTTCGATGTTGACCAGGGGATAGCCCCACAACACCTCCGGCAGGCCGGTCAAAAACATATAGGGCACGATGCCGAGCAAACTGCCCCAGGAGATCCAGCGGATTTGGCCGCGCACGGCGGGCTGTTTGACCGTCGCGTAGGTATGCACCAGGCTCAAGATGCCGCTGAATAGCATCGTGAGATTGAGCCACCGGGTGACCTGCCACGCTATATGCAGCTTTTCAAGCGGCGTCGCTCCGAAGAGCAGCGCCGCGCCCCCTACGAGCAGGGGATCGATGAGGTGGATGCTCCATAACCACCGCTCGCGCGACATCAGCCACGCTTTGGGAATCGGAAAGATTAAAAAGAGATGCAGCGCCGCGCTGAAAAGCAGGCCATAGCACAACAATTTCAGGATACTTTCCGTGATTAACATCCACGGCGTCAAGAGCACAACGACCTGGAAGTGTAAGAAAAGCACCACGGCCATACTCCACGCCGCGATGAAGATCAGCCGGGCGGCGGCCAACTCCGGGCGATAGAGCAGCAGGTAGCCGCCCACCACCATGCTGACGCCGGCCAGTACGTAGACGCCAAAGCGTACCAGGATCAGACGCTGCCAGGGGAACGGTCGCCAGCGTACCCAGTGCGTCACGCTCCCCTCCCCGCGTTGCACGCGATAAGCGCTGGCCTCCCCGATCTCAGGCAATAGCGGCGATGCACCCCGCAGGGTCGCATTCACCAGCGCCGCCACCGGTTGCTCATCGATGGCGACGAGACGATCTCCGCGCTCGAGGGGTGTGGGGAGCAGCGGCGTCGCGATCCAGACGCCCTGCGCGGAGATCTCCGTCAGCAAGACGCCATCGGAAGGCCGGCGCGCCTGTATGACCAACGAGAGCGCCACATACCCCAGCGCGAGCATCCCGATCAACAGAAGCCCCCAGGCAGCCGGGTAGGCGCGCAGGTTATGCAGTCGTCTGATCATCCGACGCATCATGGTTGAGCTTCCGGCTCCACGGCAAGCAGTAGCATCACGTAGGCGCGTTCATCTTTGTGGAAGGTCAACGCCTGGAGTATTTCGGTATCGGAGAGATTGGCGACGGCCTGATCAAGTTGGGCGGTTTGGGGAAGGCGCTGTTGTAGCGCCTCGGTTAACGCCTCAGGGTCGGCGACCGGCAGTTGCTCGAAGCCTTGGGAGCGCAATAGGCCCCAGATGGTCTCCCAGGAAGGCTGCGCCGGCGACGAGATGGCCTCGATCTCCGGCTGCGCCTGAGCGCGCTGCAACAGCGATCCCACCGCCGAGAGCAGGGTGCTGGTCTCCACCGGTTTGGTCAGGTACTCCTCGGCCCCCAGAGCGAGACCCCGCTCGCGATCCTCGACGATGGAGAGGATGAGGATGGGGATTTGGGCCGTGACCGGATCGACTTTGAGGATGCGCGTCACATCGAAGCCGGAAATATCCGGCAGCATAATATCCAACACGATCAGATCGGGCCGGGGCCTGTGATGGCGGGCCAGCGCGAGCGCCTCTTTCCCGTTGGCGGCGACCAGGACGCGATAACCTTCGGCCTCCAACTCCTGCACCAGCAGGGAGCGGATATGCGGCTCATCATCCACGATGAGCACCGTCGGGGTAGATTCGTCGCTGGCGTGCGGGGCGCTCTGCACTGAGAGATCGCCAATCGCCATCGGCTGAATCTCCACATCCGCCCCCGCCTGCGTGATGGGTCTCAGCGGCAGGGTGAAGTAGAAGGTCGCGCCTGCGCGCCACTCCGATTCGACCCAAATGACGCCGCCGTAGTGCGTGACAATCTCGCGGCTGATCGCCAGCCCCAGGCCGGTGCCCTTGGGTTTATCGGTCAGGGTGTCGGTCGCCATCTGCTGAAAGCGACTGAAGAGCTTGGGGAACGCATCCTGGGGAATGCCCACGCCCGTATCCGCCACAGAGACCAACACACCGCCTTCGGCTTCCGGCGGCGCTTGCCAACCGTGGACCCTCTCGTCGGGTTCGAGTTGCCGAGCGGTGATTGTGATGCGCCCTTCGTCGGTGAACTTCAGCGCGTTGGCGACCAGATTGCTGACCACCTGCTGGATGCGGCTCGGATCGCCCACCACCCGGGGCAAGCCGCGCTCGATATCGGTCACAATCTCCAGGCCCTTGTCGGAGGCCTTGGGCTGCGCTCCCGCAACGACGTGGTCGATGATCGCGCTCAGAGCGAAGAGGCGGTCATGCCATTCGATTTTACCGCTCTCCAGCTTGGAGATATCCAGCACGTCGTTGATCAAGCGCGTCAAGCGCTCGGCCTCGAGGACAATGATGTCTAAGTTATCGCGGATGCGCTGCAACGCTTGAGCCGTGCGCCTGGATTGTGTATCGACCTGGGGCGCGATGTAGCGCTCAAACGTGCGGTCGATGAGCTTGGCGAAGCCCAGCACGGAGGTTAAGGGGGTGCGCAGCTCGTGCGATACGGTGGAGATAAACTCGGTCTTCATGCGATCCACAGCCTTCTCGTGGGTGATATCGCGCACCACAGTGACGACGTTCCTGACTTTCGCCGGGGGCGCTGTGCTCGCGTCCCCATCCGCATCCTCGTTCTGGTTTGCAGATGGAGAATCTTCTTGGATGGCGACGGCGGTGGCTTGGAAGATCCGCTCTCCGGTGGCCGAAAACTCCGAGGTGAACGTCGCAGTGGGAACTTCCAACACGCGCTGAATCAGGCGATAGAGCGGCTCCACATCGAGCGTCGCGTTGAGACGCGAGCCGCGCAGGGTGTGAATCTCCACGTCGAACATCCGGCCAAAGGCGGGATTGACGTGGAGCACGCGACTATCGGCGGCGGTTACCACCAACCCATCGGTGATATTGCGCAGGATAGCATCTAAGCGATGCTTCTCCTCGGCCAGATCGTCGGCCATGTGGGCCAATTCGACCGTCTGTTGGCGTTGGCGCTCGAAGAGACGCGCGTTTTCCAGCGCCACGGTGATCTGGTGCGCCAAGGCAGTCATAAGCTTGATGTCATGCTCATCAAAGGCATCAAGCCTTTTGCTCTCCAAATTGAAGACGCCGATCACGCGCTTGCCTATCATCAGCGGCACGGCCAACTCCGAGCGGATGTCCGACGCGATGGGCACGTAACGCGGATCCTGGCGGACGTCTGGGATCATTAAGGGGCGCTGATGCTCGAAGACCCAGGGGACGACGCCCGCGCCGCCCACGGCCATACAGTCGAAATCCACCAGACTCTCATCCATCCCCTGCTGGGCGACGAAGTTCAAATTGCCTGTGGTTTTATCTAGCAGATGTACCGTCACGACCTCGAAGGCGAAGGTGTCCTGTACCAGCCGCACGATCTCCGCCAGGAGCTTGTCCACATCCAACACGGCGCTGATACGCTGCGAGACCTCGTGCAGGAGCGAGAGTTGCTTCGCCCGCTCTTTGGTCGTGCGATAGAGACGCGCGTTCCGCACTGCGACGGCGATCTGATCGGCGAACGCTTGCGCCAATTCCCCGTAGCGCTCATTGTAGAAGCCGGTGCGGGTGCTATCGATGGTCACCAGCCCCAGGCTCAAGCCCCGCACCACCAGCGGCGCGCCGATCCAGGAGCGAATGGTGTTGAGCGCTTCGATCTGCTCCTCATCCTGGCCCCACGCCGGCTCCTTGCGCACATCGGGTACGACTTTGACGCGCTGATCGCGCATCACCTGGTAGCCGATGTCGCGTTCGTCTTCGGGATGGAAGGTGCTGCCGATCACCTGATCCAAGTTATCGAAACCCCGCGCGGCAGTGACGATCAAATCCTGCTGCAAAAGCTCGGATTGATCGGCGACCGGCGGGCCGTCGATCAGCAGAATCGAGGCAGAATCGTAGGGGATAACGCGCGTCAATTGCTCCAGCGCCGCATCCAACAGCGGCTTCAGATCGAGCGTCGAATTGATGACCTTGGCTAACTCGACTAAGGTCGAGGCCGTCGCGCGTTGCCGCTTGACCTCCTGATAGAGGTAGGCGTTGTGCAAGACGACGGCGGCTTGATCGGCTACCGCCGTGATGATGCGGCGGTCGCGCTCGCCGAACGCATCCGCCCGCAGGTAGCCGACGTTGAAGACGCCCAGAATCTCCTCACCGACGCGCATCGGCACCGCCAACTCCGCCTGGATGTTAGTGCCCTTGGGGAAATAGGTGAGTTCGGCGCGCGCCGCGCCGGCGCTAAACTGCGTCTTTCCCGTCTCCGCCGCTTGGCTCACTAAACTGTGGCGCTGAAGCGGCCAGTGTTTACCCTGCGCATAATCGAGATGGGACGGGGCGGCGGCGCAATGAATCTCGCCGGCTTCTGGATTGACCAGGAAGACCAAAATATTTTCGTAACCGAAGCCCTCTTCTACGCTGGCTAAGATGCGGCTGAGCAGTTGATCGGCGTCCAACAGAAACCCAATCTCGTGCGAGACGTTTAACAACGCGCGCAACTCGGCCTTCTCCTGCGCCAATTGCTGCTGTTGTTCTCGGAATTTATCCAGCACGGCATTGAACGCCACGACCAGATCGCCGACCTCGTCCAAGGAGAGCACTTCCAACGGCTTGAAGTCCACATCCTCGCGGCCCTGCACCAACGCTCGCATCCCGGCGATGATGTAGTTGATTTCGCGGGTGATCTCTTTCGAGATGTAATGATTAGTCACAAAGACAAGGGTGAACATCCCCACGACGAAAGCGCCCAAAATCCACAGGGAACTCCGCAGGAACGGAATATCTTTGGCTTGAATGTTATAGTAGATGCCGAGCAGCCATCCCGACCTCGCCGGGGATAGATCAAAGAAAAGTATTTCGCCATCCCAGAAAATGGCGCGCTCCTCGCCGATATCGGCGGAGGCGAGCGCCAGGAGCGAGGGCGTCATCGCCTTTAAAGAGTCGTAGGCGCCCGGCAGGTCGGTGCGGATGCGCTGCGCGGACGCATCTAAGATAAACGCGACGCCATAATCGAGCTTCAGTTCCGCCACATAATCGAGCAGCGCTTGCTCATCTAAGCGACCGGCGAGCGACCCGGCGATGCTCTCCCCCATCCGATGATACGTCTGCTGCGTGGCTTGACGGGTGATTTCTAGCATCCGGGTGTAGCCAAAGAGGCCCAAAAAGGTAATGGCGATCACAGTCAGGAGCATGGTGGTGACGAATTGCCGGGCGCGGATCGAGAAGCGCGGGCCGATGTTCTCCGCATCCGCGAAGGTGAAGAACAGCACCGGCGTCAGCACCCGGCGCGCGACGACCGAGACAATCAGACAGAGACTGGCCGCCACGATGGTGATAAACACAGTGCCCAGCAGATACCGAAAGAAGGTGTAATTTTCCACAAATAGCAGGCCGGAGAGATCGCCCAGGAGAGAGACGATGAATGTAATCCCTACAGGAACGACCATAAAATAGATCGGCGCTTTGAATGCCAGCGTCCGCGCGCGTTGGGCCAAATCCGGGGGGATCGGCGCGCCAGATTTTTGCAATTCGGCCAATTTAGCGATGGGGCGCAGGTAAATATAAAGGAAAGTGACGATGCCCACCGTCAAAATCGGGCTGAAAATAAAGTATAGGAGGCGCGCATCCTCCCGGGTTCCGGTGCGAAAATGCAGCACTAAGGGAGTGGTCGCGCCTAAGATGATGGCGCTGACTAGCGCGGCGGCGACGAACATCAAGATGATATTTCGGCGCACGTGTGAAATGTCCATATCCACGGGGGTACTTACCTTCGATTCGTCCATTGCGTCTCTCCCACGCACTATCTGGTAAACCGCGCCTTCCTGTGGGAACCTGAGGCAGAGGATCCGAGGGACTGGGGTCGTGCGGTTCGCATCGAAAAGCGGTGAGACCGTCCTGGAAAACACGCCCTCCCAACAACGGGCTGACTTTCGAGGAACAGGGCCATGCGGGAAATGCTATACAAACGCGCAAATCCTCGCTGCTCTTAAAGTTATCCGTGAAATCCAACCGACCCAGGATTTCTGCAGAGCACGTTAAACCAGATCAACGCCTAAAATTTCGGCGGCTTTATCCAAGATATAATCGGGATCGAAGGGCTTCGTGACATACTCGTCCGCGCCCGCCTCCGAGCCGGTCTCTTTATCCACCGCCTGGCCCTTGGCCGTCAATAGAATGACATAGATACGGTCATCGGTCTCTTTGATGCGCTGGCAGACCTCGTAACCGCTCAACTTGGGCATCATCACATCTAAGAAGACCAGATTCGGGCGCTCAGCCAGCGCCAAATCCAAACCCTCCTGACCGTCCTCCGCCAGCAAAATCTCCACGCCCAGATCTTCTAACTCTTCCAACGTCTGCGCCAAAAGGACGCGAATGAAAGCTTCATCATCGACAACTAAAATGCTCTTATCGTTGCTCACTGTGATCTCCTT
>CAZCAI010000102.1:0-17786 GCA_964496595.1 uncultured Anaerolineales bacterium | reverse complement strand
CGGTAGCTCTCACCATATCTACCGCTTTTGCTTTGGGAATCATTGCGCATCCCGCTTACTACCAACTTTTTGACTTGCCGCGCGCCTTGGCCTATACTGAATTTACACGCATCATCCGCACTATTCCTATCCTAATCCAGTAAATCCAACGAAAAGGAGGCCATGATGAAAGTACTGGGCATCGATGTGGGGGGATCTGGCATCAAGGGCGCGCCGGTGGACACGAAAAAGGGGAAGCTTCTCAAATCGCGGCATCGCATCCCCACACCAGAGGGGGCCAAGCCCGAAGAGGTGGCGCAGGTCATCCGGCAGATCGTCAAGCATTTCGATTGGGAGCAGCCCTTCGGTTGCGGCTTCCCCGCCGTGGTGCAGAAGGGCGTGACGCGCACGGCGGCGAACGTGGACGATCAATGGGTCGGGTTCGATGCGGAACGTTACTTGGAGGATCTCACCGGCTATCCGGTCAAGATGATCAACGACGCGGATGCCGCCGGCCTGGCGGAGATGAAGTTCGGCGCGGGCAAGGGCGAGGATGGCGTCGTCGTGCTCATCACCGTGGGCACGGGCCTGGGCACCTCGCTCTTCTCGAATGGTCAACTGGTACCCAACACCGAACTCGGCCATCTGGAGATCGACGGCGAGGATGCGGAGTGGAACGCCTCGGATGCGGCGCGGGTGCGCGACGATCTCTCGTGGGAGCTGTGGGCGCCCCGATTTGACCGCTACCTGCGGACGATAGAGCGCCTTTTCTGGCCGGATCTGATCATCATCGGCGGCGGGGCGAGCAAAAAGAAGAAGATGGCGCAGTACATGCCCTATATGACCGTCACGACGAAGGTCGTCCCGGCGCAGCTCCGCAACAACGCGGGGATCATCGGCGCGGCGCTGGCGGCCAGGCTGGCCTGTAAGAAGAAGCAGAAGTGAGTCAGCGGATTTAGGCGATCTGCTTCATCTGCTCCATCTGCTGATCAGCAAAGCCCTGGGCTAATCACCCAGGGCTTTGTTATGTGACAACGGCGCCCACATCAGTCCAATCAGAGCAGCGCCTGGAAGCACGGGCGCGCGCGGATGGGATCGAAGTCGCTGTCTTTCCGGGCCATCAAGCGATACTTGGGATGCTGATCGATGGCGCGCTTCAGCCAATCGCACGCGGCGCTCACGTCCTCTTTCAGCGCGGCGGCGCACGCCGCATTGTAATAAGCCGGCGCGAACTGCGGGTTGTGCTCGATGGCCGTCTGATACGCCGCCAACGCGGTATCGTATTGCTCAAGCTGGACGTAGGCCAGCCCGCGATCGCTGTGGAGCGGCGCGTAGGTCGGGCGTTCATCAACCGCCTGCTCGTAATCGGCCAGGGCCTGCTCCGGCCGGCCCAGTTGGGCATAGGCGCGCCCTCGCAAGTGATATGCGACCGCCTCGACCTTGTTCTGCGGCAGCGCCAACGCCTGATCAAAGTCGGCGATGGCCTTCTCGTAGGCCAATTGGTGCATCAGGGCTTGCCCGCGATTCAAATAGGCGACGGCATACTGCGCGTTGCATCGAATGGCCGCGGTGTAATCGTCAATGGCCTGGTCGTGGGCCTCGAGTTGGATATGGATGTTGCCCCGGTCGTTGTAGGCCTTCGCATCCTGGGGATTGATCTCCAGCGCGCGCGTGTAATCCGCCAGGGCTTGTTGGTAATTCCGCTGCTGAGCGTAGATCCAGGCGCGGTTTTTGTAGGCCGAGGCGTAGCGCGGGTGAATCTCGATGGCGCGGGTGTAATCCTCGATGGCGCGATCCAAGCCCTTGAGTTGGGCGTAGCTCAGCCCGCGATTGTTATGGGCCACGGCATCCTGGGGATTGAGCGCGATCGCGCGGCTATAGGCCTCGATGGCCTGCTTGTACGCGCGCTTCATAAAGTGGGCGTTGCCGCGCTCGCGATAGATCTCCGCGTCTTCTGTCGCTCCAGGCGTCGCGGCTTCTGGAGCGACCTCCTCGGGTTCCTCCGCCGCCGCTTCTTTTTCTTCTTCGGCGGGCGGTTCGGATTCGCTCAGCGGCGGCGGCGGCGGGATCGGCGGCTCCGGCTCTGGCTCGATCTCAGGTTCCTCATCCGGGGCATCGCTTGGGGATGCCGCCTCCTCCGCTTCTGAAAGCTCCTCGGAAGGTGCCGTGGATGTCAGCGCTGCGGATGGCGCGGTCGCAGCAACCTCCGGCGAGGCTGTGAAGGCCACCGCTTCCTCAGTTTCTTCGGCCTCCGCGATATCTTCAACCTCTTCAGGTTCTTCGACCGGCTTGACCGCCGGCTCAGCCGCCTGATCCACATCGGCCTTTTCCGCTTCTTCCTTTTCTTCTTGTTCTTGAGGCGGTTCCTCCAGAACCTTCGCCTCCTCCGGCGCGGGGGGCGGCGATTCCGCCGCCGCTTCTACCTCCTGGACAGCAACGGTTATCTGCGCGGGCGGCTCCCGTATCTCCTCCAACGGCCCCGATGCAGGCCGAGGGCCCATCTCCAGGCCGAGTTCCCGCTCGGCGCGGGCGCGGAGCTGCGATACCACACCCATCGCGGCTGGCCCCATATCATTGCGCTGGCGCACGATGTTACAGAAGGCTAAGATCTCCTCCCAATTCTCGCCGCGCAACGCCGCCCAACTCGCGGCCAGCGTCCGCTCCCACTCGATGATCCGGCTGGGCGTCACCGGCGAGACCGCGGCCTCCTCCCACGTGGCGACAATCGCGCCGGCAAAGGGCGCATAGCTCTCCAGCGCGATCAGGAAGATCTCCATCGCCTCCGCAATGATGGTCTCATCGTCCAACATCAGGCCATGATAGAGCGCCTCCAATTTATCCGCGCGCCAAGCCAGATTGTGCAGCGCCTGCGCTACGGAGACGCCGGGCATCGCGACTTCCGCGCGCCGGCGATAGAAATTGTAGAGCCGTCGGTGAGTCGCTCTTAGCTCCTCCGCAAATTGCTGATGCGCGAAGCTCAGGATCTTCTCTCGGAGCAGCGGATGATATTGCCAGTGCCCGTTGCGCCTCTCAAGCAGCGGCGTGCTCCGCAGCCAATCGAAGTAGCTTGTCACATCCTCGGACGTCTCTTCATCCTCAGATTGAATCGCAGCGGCGGCGATTTCCGCATCCAGCCGCCGGGCGGCCGCGCAGCGCAGTACAATCTCGCTCCGATGCGGTACGTCCATCCATTTGAGATAGCGCTCCACCGGGCCGAGCGCGAGGTCGCCGCCGTGGCCGCGCTGCACGCTTGTCAGTACCTGCAACCAGATGGGCAGGCCTTTGGAGAAGGCCCAAATATCGGTGAGGCGCGATGCCTCCGTGATGCTCTTGGCGCTCGCATAGCGGCGCGTCTCCTCCTCCGTCAGCGGCGCGAGCGGCAGTGTCGCCGTCACCGGGCGAAGCGGCTCCCACATCGCATCGAGCGGCGTCTCGCTGGCCAGTGCGATCCACACGTTGACGTGCAGCTTGCCCCCCGCCAGCAATTCGAGCAGCCAATCGGCAAGATGCGCGCCCGTCTGCTCCCAATCGTCGAAGCAGAGCAACAGCGGTCGCGTCGGCGCGCGGAAATTCAACGCCTCGACAAAGGGCCGACTGAGCGCCTGCACCGGCGTCTCGATGAGCGCCCGCAAGTTGGGGTTGGAGAACTTCTCCGCCACATACGTCCGCCAGGCGGCGTCCGGCGTGGCCGCTTCTGAGGTGAGGGTGTGCACCAAATTGAGGTGCGGAATCGGTGGGGCAGCGTCGGCCGCGACGGATGCCAGCGCGGTTTCATATTCGGCGTAGCCATCCTCGAAGGGCAACAGCGGCACATCGACCCTGGCGAACTGGCGCGCGATGGCCCGCATCGTGCGGAGCCGCGTCTCGCGCGGCGTCGCGCCGAGCTGGGTGCTGTTGACCCACGCCGTCAGGCCGTCGTGCTCCTGCGTGATGCGCCGGAATCGCGCCATTAGGGCGCTCTTCCCCACGCCCGGCTCGCCATAAATCGCGAAGAGCAGATATTTCGGCACGTTGTAGATGAAGTTCAGCCGGAAGGTCTCCTGCTCCTGCTCGCGCCCCACAAAGAGATGCGAGCTGCGCCGTCGCAGCAGATCTCCCCACGTTTGTGCTTCCAATGCCATAGAATCAGCCTCCTACCATCGAATCTGTCCTACATCCGTCACGCATGAGTATACGTTGTTTTTCGCTGCTGGCAACATTGCACTTCCCGCGAATTTATGATATAATTTTCTTGTATATAGATAATATTAGCCTATATCAGTCCGTCAAGCAAATCAAACAAAGGAGATCTGATGAACACCGATCGATGGCCCCTACTGTTAGTTGCCCTATTGTTGGCAGCCTTGAGCATCACGAGTTGCGGCGCGCCCGAGCCTATCGAGGCGCCGGCGGTTGAATCGGAGATAGAATCAGAGCCGGAGGAGGCAGACGAGACCACGCCGCCGGAAGAATCTGAGTCGGGGGAGGCGGAATCGGGCTGGACGGCGGACGGCGTCATCGCCGAGGGCGAATATGCCCAGGAAGCAGACTACGACGGCATCCGCATCTGGTGGGCGAACGATGACGCCTATCTCTACCTGGCGCTGGAGGGCGACACGACCGGCTGGGTGTCAATTGGCATCAACCCGGAGGTGGGGATGAAGGGCGCCGACTACATCTTCGGGTACGTGGCCGATGGCGAAGCGCAGGTGTGGGACGCCTGGGGCCAGGATCGCACCGGAGCCACTCACCCGCCGGATACGGAGATCGGCGGCAGCGATGACATCGTCGCATTCGCCGGCGTGGAAGAAGACGGCGTCACCCGCCTCGAGGTGCAGATTCCGCTGGATTCGGGCGACGAATACGATCACGCCCTAGTACCCGGCGAGAGCTATCCCATCATCGTGGCCATCGGTCGGGCGGATGACTTCAACGCCTATCACTCGAAGTACGCATCGGGAGAACTGACGATCAGCGCGCCCTGACGAGGGAAAGCGGCAAATAGGCAAAGCAGCAAATAGGGAAAGCGGCAAAGCAACCGTCAGTGGATGGATCGGATTGTCCACTGAAAAATTAACGCCAGGGCTGCCAGGTTGTTCCGGCTTTTGACAACTTTTAACTTGCAACTTTTAACTGATTTTCCGAGGAGCGTGTCAGATGAACGAGAATTTTCAGCAACTGGAGAAGGCGACGTTGGGCGGAGGTTGTTTTTGGTGTCTGGAAGCAGTGTTTGAGCAGTTGGAGGGCGTCCACGCGGTCACGTCGGGGTATGCGGGCGGGGATGCGCCCCACCCTTCATATCAGGCGGTGTGTAGCGGGAGCACGGGCCACGCGGAGGTCGTGCAGATTGCGTATGATCCAGAGGTCATCGCGTTTGAGGAGTTGTTGGACGTCTTTTTCGATATCCACGATCCCACGACACTAAATCGCCAGGGCGCGGACGTGGGGACGCAATATCGCTCGGCGATTTTCTATCACACCGAGGAACAGCGGGAGATCGCAGAGCAAAAGATTGAGCAGTTGGATGCGTCGGGGCGCTGGCCGGCGCCGATGGTCACCGAGGTGACGGCGCTGGAGGCATTCTACCCGGCGGAGGATTATCACCAGGAATACTACCGCCAGCATCAGCGACAACCCTACTGCCAGATGGTCATCGCGCCCAAGGTGAAGAAGCTACATCAGCATTATGAGAGCAGGTTGAAGCCGGGGATGGCTGGGGGATAGACGCCACCGATCGCTCAAAGGGGATTGTAAAACCCCCATCTTCCCCCAAAGGCTTGGGGATAGCGATCCAAGCCGAGCGTAATATTAAAAGACGACCGAGGGACAAATCCCCCGGTCGTCTTGGTTTTTGGAATCTTTGCGGGTCGAATCTACGCCCTGGCCGCGTCCAGCAATTTGCCGACCTGATAATCCGAGGCATCCATCGCCTCGCGTAGGCGCTCGATGCGCGCGTAGAGCGTGGTGAACGCCTCGGCGAAGGCTTCGGGCTGGTCGTAGGCCATCAGGCGATCGAGGACGCCGAAGAACATCAGCCACCAGAGCCACTGCTCGAAGGCCTCTTGGTTGAACCAGAGGACGCCGCGATGGCGATTGACGCCCAAGTAAGCTTGCACCTCGCGCTGGCGCAGCGCTGCGTGGAGCATCTGATAGGCGCGGTTGCTCTCTTTTGCCCCGACTTCCTTGGTTTCCCTGGGTTCTTTAGTTTCCTCAGCCTCTTCGCTTTCCTCTTGCGCTTTCTCCTCTTCTTTTAGCCAATCGCGATAGCTCAGCAGCATTTTGCAGACGGCGACGGAGCGCCAGGCTTCATGCTCCGGCAAGCCCAGCTCCTGCATCGCGTTGGCCAGGATCTTGCCCAGTAACCACTCATCGATCCAACTGCGGCTCACCTGGGCGTAATTTTCCTCTTCAACCATCTTGCCCAGGGCGTGAGTGAAGAGCAAACCGAAGATGGTTCCCCAGATGCGACCGCCAGGCGGCGCTTCATCTGGCGCGTCGTCCGATTCAGCATCCTGAGCTAACGGTGCCAGGACGTAATCCATCGCGTCCTCATACTTCGCCCCACCCGCATCTTTCATCTCCGCCAACTGCCCCGGCAGCGAAAGCACGATCTCCAGCTTATCGCGGACCTCGGCTGCGATGGCCTCGGGATCGCCCGTCGGATCGACGACGTCCTCAATCGCGTGCAGCAGATCCAACATCTTGTGCTCGACCTGCGCCAACACCTGCTCGCTGGGCGCTTCGTACTCTTTCATCAGCCAGCGGAAGGCGGGCGCGCTGACCAACATGCGGAACGGCTGATGCACCGGCGCTAAGAACAGCTCCTTCAGCGCCTCATCGATGTTGGGCACGCCGCGACCGTCCAGGTAAGCCGTGAGTTGCGCGTAATGGCGCCACTCGTTATCGTGTACCACGCGGAAATCGATGAAGACGTGAACGTGATAGGCGTGCAGCTCGGTGTAGAAGCCCTCATCGCAGAGTTGCCTGGCGTTGCGGATATATTCCTGCCCATCGACGATATCGCGGAAGACGAGGTAAGCATTGCCGTCGTTGGGGATGCGCAGGCCGTCGGCCAGCGTGCGCTGTTCCAGATGCTTCTTCCCGTCGTCATCCTTGACGGCGAAGGCCGCCGAGGTGCGGATGTGGCCGCGTGTCTCGGCGTAGCGGTTATGGTAGATGACTAAGGAGTGCTCGCCGCCGGTACTGTTGGAGTAGACGAAGACGTTTTCATCCACCGCACCGGAGGGTGTGAAGAAGTCATAGAGGTAGAAGTTGTCCACCTCAGCGAAGAGGCGGCGCTTGTGCAACAGCGGGAAAACCTCTCGCTCGTGGCGCTCCACCAGCCAGGGATCGGGTTTCTCGTCCCAGTAGGCGCGGCGGAACTCCATGCCGTACTTCTCCGCGTAGCCCTCGATCTGGCCGTGGCCGAACATCGGCAGGCCCGGTATCGTGGCCATCACGGAGCAGATGCCGAAGTATTTATCACCCTTGCCGAATTGATCCACGGAGGTGCGCTCATCGGGGTTGTTCATAAAGTTGACGTAGCGCTTGAGGATTTGGGGATCGAACTCCAGCGTGTTCTTGATCAACTGGCGATACTCGTCGTTTTTCTCATCGCGCATCATATTCATGAAGGCGCTGTTGTAGACGCGATGCATCCCCAGCGTGCGCACGAAGTACCCCTCCATCAGCCAGAAGGCCTCGGCAAGCAAGAGTGTGTCGGGCACCTCCTCGGCGACGCGATCCACGACCTCGCGCCAGAACTCCACGGGGAACGCCTCATTGAACTCCTCTTTGGTCATCCCGAAATCGGCGCGCGAGGGGATGTCCCCGCCGGAACCCGGTTCCGGGTACCACAGCCGCTGATAGTGCTTCTTGGCCAGCGTCATCGCCGCATCGAAGCGGATGATGGGCGAGCGGCGGGCCACATCCAAAATGGTCTGGATCACGGCCTCGCGCAGCTCCGGCAGCAGATAGTTGAGCTGCGCTGTGTCATTCCACGGCATGCTGGTGCCATCGTTGCCGTGATAGATGTAGCGCGTGTCGCCCGACCAGTGATCGACGCGCTTGAAGGCCACGGCGGCGTCGGTGCGGTCGTAGTAGTGGTCTTCGATGTAAATGCCCACGCGCTCATCGTCGCAGAGGTCCGGCCCGGTGTAGGAATACGAGGGGAATGGAGGATAATCCAACTGGACAAACCAATCCGGCTGATGAATGACCCAATCGGCATCGATGCCGACGTGGTTGGGGACCATATCGCTGGCCATGCGGATGCCGCGCTGCCAGGCGCGGGCCTTGAGCGTGTCGAAGGCCTCCTCGCCGCCCAAATCGTGGGCGATACGGTAGCCCTTGAGCGAGTAGGCCGATGCGACCGCCTCCGAATTTCCCATCATCTGCTTGATGCGCTTGGAGGCATCGCTGCGCTCCCACAGGCCAATCAGCCAGAGGCCGGTGAAGCCCCAGCGCGCCAGTTTATCCAACTCCGCATCGGGCACCTGATCCAGGCGCGTGATCTCGCGGTCGTACTCCTTGGAGAGCTGATCCAGCCAGACATAGGTATTCTTGGCCAGGATGACGACGCTCGGCATCCAGTCGCTATCGGGGCTGAAATTCTCCGTTTCTTCATCCATCCCGCCGAATTCGTAGACACGCGCCGGCCCCGGCCCAAAGCCGAAGAACATCTTCTCTTCCTCGGCTAAGAAATCGATGCTGCTCAGCAGGCGGTAGAGATACTCCCCCAACAGCGATCCCCAGCGGCGGCGGATGAAATCCAACTGCCCCTCTAAGGAGTGCGGGGATTCGATGGCCGGGCTGCGCAACATCTCGATGAGCGTCTGGTTTTCGGGGCCAAAGCGTGGTTGATCCTCGAAATAATCCTGTAACTCGCTAATCATCTGGGGATAGGCGGTGTTGCGTTCCAGCGCCTCGTCATCAAAGAGTTCCATAAAGGGCGAGAAAGCCGGGTTGACGTTGGCGAGCCAGAGCGTGAGCATCTCCTCCAGCGCCACGTGGCGGTGCGAGGTTCCATCGGATTCGCCGGCCAGATACTCCTCCGGCGTCATCTCGCCCTGATAGACGGCGACGGGCGGGAAGGTATCGACGAAGGTGAGCAACGCCTGCGCCACCTTTTCGGGGCCGATGGCCTCCTCCATGTGCACTAAGGCGTCCTTCATCACCTCTGGATTTTCGCGTTGGCGATAGAGGCCGGTGACGTAGTGGAGGATCTCATCAATGAGGCCCATCGCGTTGATCTGGCCGGCGCGAACGGCCTGCTCTGGGAAATTGACCAGGTCGCGCTTGTCGTTGATTTTCTGCGCGAAGACGCGCGCGGCGTGGAAGTTTGCGAAGATCACATTCCCGCTCAATCCGAAGAGTCGTTTTTCAAATTGGTAGCGGTCGCGGACGGCGCGTGAGACGTGAAACTCTCGCAGGGCTGTGTCGATTTTTGGGGTACTTGGCATTTTGTTTCTCCTTAAATCATAACGCGAGGAAAGAAAAGGCAAGGCATACAGCGGATTTAGGACTTTTCTTCATCTATCCATCCATCTATCCACCTCATACCAGGGAACATAGAGTGGATAGAGCCGGCCATAAGAGAAGCGTCCCAACAAAGCGCCGATGACCTCTCGGCAACTACCACATCATCATCAGCGGCGCATATTGCGATTGAAAGAGAAACGCGAAGAAACCTAACAACATACTCACCAGTATGATGACGCTGACAATTTTCATCACGATTTGCGACATACTATTTCGTTCACTCATATATACCTCCTATTTATTTAATATCCATCATCTATCTATGCCCTGGCATAGATAGAGCATCACGTCCCTTATTATAGCACACTAGCGGTAAGGAAAAAGATGGGCTTTGGATTTTGCCGGCTCCCCCTCGGCGGATCGGATGACCCTGTGTAGCGAGGTTCTGCGCGTTTGTGAGGACTACAGACTTCTATAGAGAGACACCAGAGAGAGACAATAGAGAGACAGCCGGAAATCCATCCAACTTGGGGAATCAAATGCTGCACACAGAGGTAAAAAGAGGTAACCGTTTGGTCTTGTGAGGTGCATAATATACTCATAGATACAAAAAGGAGTAGTGGGCGGTACAGGACTCGAACCTGTGACTTCTTCCGTGTAAGAGAAGCGCTCTGGCCAACTGAGCTAACCGCCCATCTATGCGGGATGGATGAGGAATCCAGGGGACAACCTCCATAGTACCACGATTTGGACCGCCGTCAACCAAAAATTACGCCGGAGAAAAATTGACTTATCATTTGAACAGTGTTAAAATTAAGTTTAGCCCGTTCCATAAAAATCTTTCTCTCACAAAAGTTTCTCCAGTTTCTCCAAGGAAAAGAGAGCCACTTGATGAGAGTTATCCTATCAATCAGCCATAGATCGTTGAAACGATCTATGGCTGACTTATCACAAGCGATTCAACACGCCTTGACCAATGCATTAATGTGATAGATACACTAATGCAGTTTTTTTTTACAATACGACCTTAATCTGTTTTGTCGTTGCCCTCATTATCCAGGACCTTTGATCTAAGAGGCTATTTGAAAGTTCTACCCTTGCGAAGGTTGCGCAAATGACCTGAAATAGTTTGTAGTAGGCGCAACGAGCCGGTTAATCTGTTTCTCAAGGTTCCTGTGAACCTTCGCAAGGGTTCCCGACTTGAATTTTCAAATACATTCTAAGAGGACAATATGTACAAAGACAGCATAGCCAACTCCCCAGTCGAAGTCAAGATTCGGGAGAGCTATAATAGTCTGACCCAAGGCTTTCGAAAGATAGCAGATTTTATCCTGGCACATCCGGCAGATGTCGCCAACTTACCCCAGTCCGAAGTTGCCCGCCGCATAGATATCTATCCCGTGACCATCTTTTACTTCGCCCAATATCTGGGATATCCAAGTTACGAAGTGCTCGCGGCTCAACTGCAACGCGATGTGAACCGCCAAAGGATGATAGCCCATTACGAGGCGCTCGAGGGGAATGAGCCGCTGCTTCAAAAACTCTACAAGATCAACCGAGAGAATCTTTCGAACTTCGTCCAGAGCGAAAACGGTAACTTTCAGAAGGCATTAGACATCCTCCAAGACGCCGCGCACATCTGGGTGACGGGCGAGTTTATCTGCTTCTCCCTGGCCCAGTTCTTCGCACAGGTCTTAAGGCTGGTGGAGATTCCCACCACAGCGTTTCAGCCGGGGATGATGGAAACCACCACCAATCTTCAAAAAATGGATACCAGGGATGCCCTCTTAGCTTTCACTTTGGGCATCCCTGGTATCGATACAGCGCATCTAATGCAAATGGCAGATCAACAGGGCATTCCGACCATCGTGCTGACAGACTCGCAGGAAGCCCCGCCGACCAAGTTCGCTAAGGTAACGTTAAACGTCGAAAGCAATTCCCCACTCCTCATCCCCAACTATACCTCTGGGCTTTCCGTGATGTCGCTGATGATCGAAGCGATCATCGGGGAAAATCTGGAGCAATTCATAGATTCTCTGGCAAAACATCAGCAGTGTCAGGGAGAAATTATGAATCTGCGCCTCGCCTCGCTGGAAAACGGCTCTCTTTAATCTCAGAACTACGATCTAACTCCGCTCAGTCCCTGTGCGCCTCCGCCTCGCCGGATTTCTCAGATGAAAAGTCCAGCGCCACCGAATTGATGCAGTAGCGCAACCCCGTCGGTTCCGGGCCATCCTCGAAGACGTGCCCCAGATGCGCCCCACAGCGCGCGCAGGTCACCTCAGTTCGCACGGAGAAGAAGCTGAAGTCGGGGCGGGTCTCGACATGCTCCTCATCCGCCGGCGCGTAGAAGCTGGGCCAGCCCGACCCGGAGTGGAATTTGGTCTCCGATTCAAAAAGGGGCAAGCCACACGCCGCGCAGCGATAGACACCCGGCTCGTAAAAGTCGTGATATTCACCCGTGAACGCGCGCTCAGTGCCCTTCTTGCGCATCACGCGGTACTCCTCGTCGGTCAATTCCGCTTTCCATTCCGCGTCACTCTTTTCGATTTTCTCCATCTTATCCTCTCCACTTATATGGTATCTTCAAATGCTTCAGCTCTCCGCCTCGCCCCCACCTTGGAGGATGATAATTATCCCAGCGTGACCACGCCGCCGGACTCCTCGTCATCCGACCACTTGAGGGTGATCTTAAAGGTGTGCTTGGTCTTGCGCTTCTTCACCTTCTCCTTGACCTTCAATGAAAGCTGGAGATTGTCCGGCACGGCAATGGCAACCTCATCGGCGCCCTGGCGCAAGAGGACTTCGCCTGCGGCCAGTTTATCGGCCAACTGATGCAAAAAGGCCGAGATGCTCTGTAGATCTCGCCGTTCTTTGCTCCTAAATAACACGCGCTTCTTCTTAGCCATCATAACCTCCTTACGAAAATGAGTTGAAAGTTTCAGGTTGCAAGTTAAAAGTTGTAAGTCAACTAAAGTCAAACGTCAGAAAGTCTAAAGTCAAAACCTGGCGGTCTCGCGCTTTTGCGGGCTACGACGCAGTGACCAGAGACACGCGAGGATAGCCAGCGGCAGGAGAAGTTGGCTACCTATCGCGCCGGGTGGCGGGGCGGCGACGTCGAGGGGTTTGAGTTGCCCGACGCCGAGGCGCAGCAGTTGTTCGATGACCACCACGGCTAACATCGTGGGGACGAGGCGTCGATAGCGCAGGATCGCCAGCCAATAGAACAGCGCGAGGATGAGTTGGCTCACGCCCCACTGCGCGAACATCGCGACGATGTTGTCGCCGCCCGGGACGTTCACGGCGATGCCGGCAAGCGAATACGCGCCGCCATCCGGCGCGAAGATGTGGATGAGGCTGCGCAGGGTGCTGACGATGGCGACGAAAATGAGGAAATAGAAGGGGAGTTTTGCCCCCTCGTCCGTCCCATCGATTTCATTTGTCGGAGGGAAAAGACGCGACCAATCCAAATTCAAGCGCACCTCACCTTAGACCTAAGCCACCACCTCGACCGCGTCGCCGGCGGCGACCTCGCCCGGTTCGAGCACGCGGACGAAGATGCCCTCGCGGGGCATGACGCAATCGCCCACGGCGTGGAAGATGGCGCAGCGGTCGTGGCACACCTTGCCGATCTGGGTGACTTCGACCAAGGCGGTGCCCAATCGCAGGCGCGCGCCCACCGGGAGCGTGTGCAGCGTCATCCCCGTGGTGGTGATGTTCTCGGCGAAGCTGCCGGCCCGCACGTTGAGGCCCTGCGCGCGCATCGTCTCGATGGATTCCCACGCCAGCAGCGAGATCTGCCGATGCCAGTCGCCTGCGTGCGCGTCGCCCTCGATGCCCCAATCCACCCGCAACACGGCATGCCCGACATCCTGCTTCGCCACGCCCTTCTTCTCACTGACACAGACCGCCATCACTTCGCCTGTTTTACCCGTTTTAGATGTCATGCTTTAGTTCCTCCAGGATAATATCGCCACTTTTCCCGCCGTGCTTTTCGATCAGCCGGATGTTCTGGATCTTCATCCCGCGATCCACGGCCTTGCACATATCGTAGATCGTCAGCGCGGCGACGCTCACCGCCGTGAGCGCCTCCATCTCCACGCCGGTGACGCCCGTGCAGCGCACGCGCGCGATGATGTTGACGCGCGCGCCCGTCGCGCCCCCGGCGTCAAACGTAAAGCGCACCTCGGCGTTGGTGATCGGCAGGGGATGGCACAAGGGGATGAGACTGGAGGTGCGCTTGGTAGCCATGATGCCCGCCACGCGCGCCACCGCCAGCACGTCGCCCTTGGCAGCCTCGCCGCTCTGGATCAACGCCAGCGTCTCCGGCTGCATATGCACCTCGCCGGCCGCGATGGCCTCGCGCGCGGTGATGGCCTTCCCGCGGACATCGACCATCCGCGCCGCGCCCGTCTCATCCACGTGCGTCAACCGTGCCTCGTCGCGTCGTTCGCTCATGGGGATCAACCTCCAATCGCCGACATAGGCAGCTTGTGCTCTTCCGGCGCATCCGCCAGGTGATGCCGGTGTGGTTTGGCGCGCACGGCCTGATTGAAAATGTCGCGCATTTTGGCGTCGTCGGCGCCGGCGCGCATCGGCGTGCGCAGATCAAAGGATAGATCAGAGAGCAGGCAAGGCAAAATTTTGCCATCGGAGGTGAGGCGCAGGCGGTTGCAGGTGAAGCAAAAGTGCTCCGTCACCGGGCTGATAAAGCCTAACGTGCCCTCCGCGCCGGGGAGCTGATAGTAGCGCGCCGGCCCGACGCCCGGCCCCGCCTGGGAGACCGGCGTCAGTTCACCGAACGCCGCCGCGACGCGGGCGCGGATCTCCGCCGTGGGCACGACGCCGTCGCCCGTCCAGTGCGCGCCCTCGCCCAGCGGCATCATCTCGATGAAGCGCAGATGCCAAGCGGGCTGCATCGTCAAGCGCGCCAGATCGATAATCTCGTCGTCGTTCAGTCCGCGCACCACGACGGTGTTGACCTTCACCGGGCGCAGGCCCGCGTCCAACGCTGCCTGGTGACCGGCCAGCGTCCGCTCCAGGCTGCCCAGGCGCGTGATCCGCCGGAAGCGCTCCGGGGAGAGCGTGTCTAAGCTGATGTTGACGCGCTTCAGGCCAGCCTCGGCCAACGGCTGCGCGTACGTCGCGAGCAGCACACCGTTGGTCGTCATCGCCAGATCATCCAGGCCGGGGATCGCGGCCAGTTCGCGCACCAGCTCGACGATGTCCTTGCGAACCAGCGGCTCGCCGCCGGTGAGTCGCACGTGCACGATGCCCATCTCCACCGCCAGGCGCACGATGCGCACGATCTCCTCGTAGCGGAGGATCTTCTCGTGCGGGATGTTGGGCACGCCGGAGGCCGGCATGCAATAGACGCAGCGCAGGTTACAGCGGTCGGTCACCGACACGCGCAGGTACTGAATGGGTCGATTGTAAGAATCTTGCAACATTATGTCTCCTATTCCGAAAGCATTATGGTTACAATAATGCATTTTAGATTATGTGAAATACGAAAAGAAGAATCGTATTTCGTGTTGCGTATTACGTAATGAGTCTCAATAAGACAATCGACTGCAAAAGCGGTATTTCACGCAATACGAAATACGCAATACGTTTTACACCCCGTCCTTTTCTTCCTTCTTCTCCAGTTTAACAGAGCTTGAACAAGGGTCAAATACAAACAGGCCCAACAGGTTTTGTTGAGGACCTGTCGGGCCTTGGGAATGGAAACAAAGCGTTAGGCTAGCATCAGCTACACGGTGGTTTCCTCCAACGCCGCGCGATCCGCGTCGAGTTGACGCTGCGCGCGCTGCAATTGCCAGAGGATGAAGCGCACGCGGTGGGTCATCGCGGTGCTGATGTTCCAGAGCAGTTGCGTGCCCAAGACCGCGTCATCCTCGCAGAGGGCGAGAATGCGCTCGCGCGGGAACGCCAACACCGTCGCGCCATCCTCGCCGGCGATGAGATCGGCGCTGCGCAATCCCTCGTCGAACATCGCGATCTCGCCAGTGATGACGCCGGGCTTGAGGTCAGTGACGTGGCGGGAATCGTGACGATCCTTGGCGCCGGGCTGATCCGGGTCGCTCCACACCTCGACGATGCCGCTGTGAACGATGTAGAACTCGCTGCCCACATCATCCTCACAGACGATGACCTCCCCCGGCGCGAAGGTGCGCGGCTTGCCCTGCGCCGCCAGACGGATACGCTGGGCCATATTGAGGTCGTTGCCGATGTCGGAGTGGGCCAAGAATTGCGCGACTTCGCGAATCTGCATCAGATCCTCATCACCGACCGGGGCGTAAAGCTTATCGCTGGAGAGAGGCAGGCCCAGATAGGCCGCGACTAAGCGGCGCGTCGTCTCCGTCGCCTCGAACTGGGGCCAGTGGCCCGCCTTGGGCAGGATGCGGAGATCGGCCTCCGGCCACTCGTCTGCCACGACGCCCGCATCGCGCAGGGGAACGGTGTTGTCCTCCGCGCCCCAGATCACCAGCGCGGGCGGCTCAACGTTGTGCAGTTGGCCGCTGAGGTCATTATCCCGCATCGCGATGAAGCACTCCGCCCGCACACGCCCCTGGCCAGGACGTCGGGCGTCAGCGCGGATGCGCTTGTAATCATCCTGGGTAATACCCGTCCGCTCCGCGAAGGAGGCCGGGCGCATAAAGCGGTCGCTGATCCCGACGAAGGCCCGCTCGACCGCCGAGACAATGAAATCGCCCAGCCCAAAGCGCTCCATCAAAGTGATGGGCGAGACGACCATGTTAATGTAGGTAGAGAGCTTACCCGTGATCGTCGGGCCGAGGAGGATCATCCGCTCGACCAAGATCGGATGACGGAGCGCCAACGTCACGCTCGTCATCCCGCCCATCGAGTGACCGACCAGCACAACCGGCCCATCGCTCATCTGGGCGATGAACTCCGCCAGCAGATCGGCGTACTGAGGAATCGTCGTCCGCTCCTTGAGGCGCGGCGATTCGCCATAGCCGGGCAGATCCACAGCGATGACGCGGAATCGCTGGCTGAGCAGGCCCACCAGGGGCGACATCGCGTACCACGAGCTGGACCAGCCGTGGATGAGCAGCGCGACCTGGCGGTTGGGTTGTCCCTCTTCGATCACGTGAAGCTGCTGTCCGTTAACGTTGTAGATTGCCACCGTAGCCTCCTATATCCATCTTCCAACCTCTAACCTCTAAGAGATTTCTAACATTTTACTTGTTTCTAACGCGAACACAAGTTCTCATTTTTCCCTATCATAAGCGAAGATGGAGACAAGAGTCATTACGGGTCGGTTACAGTTAGACGAGGCCACGAGGACGCCACGTTACCCCTTATAATATTTTATGTTACAATCACGGTGCAGACAGAAACCCCGGCTTTGACATCCAAATCAAGAAATCTTATCAGCAAAACGCATGTAGACAGAACAGCATCTCCATTTGAGATACCAATCTTGAATTCGACCTCTTCGCCAGTATCTAGCGTCAAAAGCATGTTTTGAAAATGATACCTATGGGAGGGAAAATTTATGGGAAGCGTCACATCACCGATCTCAGTCATCATTGCTGACGATCACGATGTTACCCGTGTGGGCCTGCGAACATTGTTACAAGCCGCACCGGACATCGATTTGGTAGGAGAAGCTACAGATGGTTGTGAAGCGCGACGGTTGATCACACAACTGCAACCCCATGTCGCGGTGTTGGATTTGATTATGCCGGGCGTTTCACCGGCTGACATCACACTATGGGCTTATCGCCACCATCCTGAGACCGCGGTGTTGATTTTGACCGCGCACGACCGCGACTATTACCTGGCACGGCTGTTGGACGCAGGCGCCGCCGGATACATAGACAAAAACGAGCGGTCGCAGGCATTAGTAACTGCCATCCGCCGGGCCGCGCGGGGGGAGACATTATTTACCCAAACACAACACCGGCGCGTGCGTAACTGGCGCGAAAATGTGCAGATTATATGGGAGACTTTGACACCTCGCGAGCAAGAGGTGTTGCGATTGCTCCCCATAGGCCTGAGCAACCGTGAAATCGGGGAGCGTCTGGGCATTGCCGAAAAGACAGTCAGCAAATATGTGAGCGGCATATTGACCACACTGGGGGTGACCTCACGGACAGAAGCGGCATTATGGTGGCGCGACTCTGGGTTAGATGAGGGTTAAATTAGGGGAGGGAATTCCCCATATCGAAATGGGGGATTTTCGGATGGACAAAGCTCTGACGCCAAGTTATCCTTGTTTACAGTGCAGGTTCTTCAGGAATTCGCCGGGTGCAATCATATCATCCCCACCCACAACCCAGTAACGACGCGAAAAAGGTCTGTGATCCCCACAAACACGC
>CAZCAI010000101.1:0-17795 GCA_964496595.1 uncultured Anaerolineales bacterium | reverse complement strand
TGTGGAAAACTGTTCACAACTTTCTCCCTCCCCCTATTTGTGGGGAATGCACCCCGCTCATCCCCCACAAATAGGGGGAGGCTCAGGGTATTTTCTGCGTCTAACGCTCTAACCTGTGGATAACTAGGGCGGTTTTAGTGGAAAACTATCTTTTTTTGGGGATAAACCCTAAAATTTCCCCCAAACATTATACCGGAATTCCGCCTTTTACCGCCAAATTCCCTCCATCTACTTCCATTCGGGCCGGCGCCATGTTTTATCTATCAACACTTTTCCCCACCTTTTCCCCCATCAGTTTTTAGCCAAAAGCGAATCTGTAGGGGTTAGCGAGATCACTATGCCCATATATAGGCATAAAAACCACTTATCCCCACAATCCCCTCCCCTACTACTGAGACTAAACTAGATTACATAAATAACAAGGATAAATTATATATCCACATCCATCCGACTAAATTCAAGTCAGCGGGGCGACAGAGACTTGAGAGCTTCGGACTGCTGAAGTGCCATAGAGGGGAATCACCAGCATAGGCGATTTGACATTTCTGAGAAATCACATAGAATGAGAGCGCAGTGACGGGGGGCTGGGATTGGGAAATTGGTCGTTCCCTTGTCAAATTTTAAAAAGACGGTATAATAGCTATTGTATGCGGGTATAGTTCAGTTGGTAGAACGTCTCCTTGCCAAGGAGAAGGTCAAGGGTTCGAGTCCCTTTGCCCGCTCTTTTTTTGCTATATTCGGCGACGTAGCCAAGTGGTAAGGCAGGGCTCTGCAAAAGCCTTATTCGTCGGTTCGATTCCGACCGTCGCCTTACTGTGGCCAGCACGGACGCAACGGGCATCGTGATAGATGCCCGTTTTCCACATTAGAATACTACGTGGGGCGGTGGCGGAATCGGCAGACGCCGTGGACTTAAAATCCTCTGCTCGTGAGAGCGTGTGGGTTCGACTCCCACCCGCCCTACTTATTCAATAGCTCGGCCAACTGGCCGGGCTATTTTGCTATAGACAGGTACTTGTCAGGATTAGTAGATTATTGTACACTTGGAGTGAAGTTGTATTTTGATCGTCGGAATTAAAAAATGGCTCCGACGGTAGGAGATTGGTCGCGAAAAACTACAATGTGGCCCGGTGTTAGTTGCGCTGACATAATGGGACACCCTATAGGAATGCCATAGCCTGGTGAAATTAACTTCCCTGATCTTTTGTAGTGATATTGACCATCGTTGCACGCAGCGATGTTACGGCATACGAACATGATTAAATTCCCATTTACGCTCATTAAAGAAGCGATGTACAAGTCAATATGTGTGGGCTTGCAATAACGTAGCGTCGATCAAAGCGCTGATATGATTTTGTGTTGGCTGAATGGTGACGGAAACTACAAGGGATTTAGGACGAGGTCGCAAGTTTTTTGACCTCTGAAGGCGTAGAGCTTGTTGTGAAAGTTAGCAGGCGTTCCAGTTCATATCTCTTAAATTGATCATCTTCTGGAATGACCTACATCGGTTTCAAATACCCTCGGAGGTTCTCTTGGGCTGGAGGATCTCAAGGGGCTGCTGATCTGAAAAGGTGAGCGGCTATAATCTGCGGCTATGGCAATCGCGGCTATAGCCGCTTTGTTGTTTTGGGAAAGTGGAAAAGAAAATGAGTGGCAAGGTAACTTCGCTGGAGCCGCAAAAACGCTCCGGCGACCGGATGAATGTGTATATCGACGGAGAATTTGCTTGTGGCCTGGCGGTGGGGTTGGCGATCAATTTGTACGTTGGGATGGAGCTGTCCGATGAGGATATCGCCACACTTCAACACGATGACGAGGTGGAGCGTGCGCGCGATAAGGCGCTGAATTACCTTTCGTATCGGCCCCGCAGCGCCAGCGAAGTACGAGATTATCTATCGCAGAAGGAATTCTCCGCCACAACTATCGAGGAGACGCTGGAACGTCTGCGCCGGGTGGATTTAATCGATGATCAGGCATTTGCCCGTTATTGGGTTGAGAATCGTTTGCGGTTCCACCCCAAGGGCCGGCGCGCTTTGTCCTTCGAGCTACGCCAAAAGGGCCTCGATACGCGCACAATTGAACAATCGCTGGCGGACTACGACGAAGCCGCCGCTATCGAGAAAGCCGCCGCCTCTCAAGCGCGTCGATTGCATCATCTTCCGCCGGATGTTTTCAAAAAGCGGTTGTACGGTCGTCTGGCGCGACGGGGATTCTCCTATGACCTTATCCGGGATATACTCGCGACCTACACTTTCCCAACATCTAATTCCAATTCTGAAGAAAGTGAGGCATATTAAAATGGAAGTTTTCTATTACGTGTTGATGTTGTTGTTAGGTTTAGCTGTGGGCGGGGCGGTTGGTTATTGGTACCGGCAGCAGCGTTATGAGGAAGAGGTTGGCCGGCTCAAGGATATGCGCGCTCGGCTACTGGAAGAAGCTGAGAAGCAGAGTCGTAACATTGTGTTGGATGGGAAGGACAAGGCGCTCAAGTTGCGGCAGGACGTTGAAGCTGAGTTGGATCGCCGCACGAAGCAGTTGCGACAGGAGGAAGAGCGGATCCAGCGACGTCGTGAGCAGTTGGATCAACGCCAGGAGCAATTCGATCAGCGCGATCAGCGCCTCAATCGCCGGCAGAGTGGTCTGGATAAGCGCGCCAATAAGCTGAAGCGACTAGAGCAGGATCGTCGCGAAGAGTTGGAGCGTATCAGCAATCTCTCGACGGAAGAGGCGCGTGAGATTGTGTTGGAGCAAGTCGCCGAAGAATCCCGCCAGGATATGGCGCGGGTGATTCGCGAGGAAGAGTTGCGCGCCCGCGAGGAAGCGGATCAGCGCGCGCGGGATATTATCGTCACTTCGATTCAACGCCTGGCCTCGGAACCGGTGGCCGAACTGACCTCCAAGTCTGTAGAAATCCCCTCCGATGATATGAAGGGGCGAATTATTGGGCGCGGTGGGCGCAACATTCGGGTCTTCGAGCAGAAAGCGGGCGTGGATGTGATCGTCGATGATACGCCGGAGATGATCACCGTCTCTTCATTCGATCCCGTCCGTCGCGAGGTGGCCGCACGCGCGATGCACAAGTTGGTCTCCGATGGTCGCATCCACCCGCAACGGATCGAGAAGATGGTCTCCCGCGCCGATAAGGAAGTCGAAGAGATCATGAAGGAGGAGGCGGAGCGCGCTGTCTACGAGGCTGAAGTCCGTAAGCTCCACCCAGAGTTGATGAAGCTCTTGGGGCGGCTCTACTTCCGCACCAGCTATGGGCAAAATCAATTGGCCCACGCGGTGGAGGTGGCGAAGTTGTCCAGTATCTTGGCCTCCGAGGTGGGCGGCAATCCCGACGTGGCGCGCTTGGGCGGCTTGTTGCACGACATCGGTAAGGCGGTGGATTTTGAGGTGGAGGGCACCCACGCGCAGATCGGGGCAGATTTGGCGCGCCGCTACGGCATTTCCGATGCGGTGACTAACTGCATCGCGGGACACCACCACGAGACTGAGCAGGAATCCTTGGAGGCCGTGATTGTCGAGGCCGCCGATGCGATTTCCGGCGCGCGTCCCGGCGCCCGCCGCGAGAGCTTGGAGCATTACATCAAGCGGATCCGCACGCTGGAAGAGATTGCGCACTCGTTCACCGGTGTGGATGATTCCTACGCGATTCAGGCCGGGCGCGAGATTCGGATCTTCGTGCGGCCCGGCGATGTGGATGATCTGGCGGCGCTGCGACTCTCTCGCAACGTCGCCCGTAAGATCGAGGAGACGATGGAGTATCCGGGACAGATTAAAGTGACGGTCATTCGCGAGACCCGGTCGGTGGAGTATGCTAAGTAGTCGCTAATCCGCACCCTTGCGAAGGTTCCAGAAGGCGTTTCATGATAGAAGTCTGGTGGACTGTCCGAGATTGCTTTTAGATAAGGCTCTTTCGCAATCTTCGCAAGGGTAAAAAATAAAGGGCCCGGATCATTTGCATGATCCGGGCCCTTTTTGAATTTTTTCGGCGATGATGTTTTAGCAGGTACCGTGCGCCAATAGGGCGACCTTGTCACCGGCGTGATACCGCTCATTGTAGATGCGACAGGCCGCCGGCGTGCGCTCTAAAATCAGTTCCGGGATGTGCGCCTGAATCTCGCGCTGCACCTCATCCGGGCATGTGAGCGCCCCGTTGGCGCCCAGGCCGAGGATCAAAACATCTAGATCGCGGTCATAGACGCTGGTGATCATTTCTGGGGTAAGTCGATGCCCGTGGCGTTCTTTCCATTCCGAGACCTCAGTTCCGATCAACCGAATGTCCTTGCCCATACCTACGGTGCCGCCGGACGTTTTGGCGTGTTCCTCGCCGTTGATCACGAATTTCGCCCACGAGAAGTGTTCGATGGGGCCTTGGGGATCGTCAAACATAGCGCGTCCCTCCCTGGGAAATGATGAATGTTGAATTGCGAATTTAGAATGAATGCCTCGGCGCGTGATGCTTTTTCCCTTGATTTGATTCTCCACGTTGATAACTAGTACACCTCGGCGGAAGTTCCTCCCCAGTTAGCTACGCTCGGAGCGGATCGTCAGATCCGCGACGCTACGTCGGAACGGGGATCTGACGATCCCCTTGGAGCAAATTTAACTAAAGACCCGATAACTAGAAATCCCACTCCAGGGAAGGCTGAGGCAAACGCAGCAGCCAGGCGAGCTTTTCCAAGAGCGCGGGGGGGCCGGCCAATTTGTCCGTGATGATCAGGCTCGAAGCAGGAGCGATGCCCAACCACAATCGCGTGAAGGCGTCGACCGAGGCGGAGAGGGTGGGAAGATCCTGCGCGACGCCTATCTCGGCGCTGGAGGACGGCCCTAACGTGATGATGTACTCTCCCGAAATGCCCTGCCACGGTGCGTCTGTATCCGCCAGATAGCGTGTGATGGGATCGTGCAGCTTCAGGTTGAAGCGTACGGCATCACCGGGGAGGTGGGTCTGAGCTAAACAGCCGGCCAGGTCCAAAATTCGCACCTGCCAATAGGCCCACGCGCGCATCCGACTTTCGAATTTGGCTTTCTCGGTCATCTGGCGCAGCTTGAACGGCTGCGCCAGGAGGTCTTGGAGGCCGATGTCCGGCGGCTCTTTCATACGGACGAGATAAACCTGATCGCTCAGGTTTTTGAGCAGCGCCATCAGCTCCAGGAATTGCTCCGGCGTCTGATAGGCGACCCACCAGATGCTGTAGGGGCCGTGCTCGTCATTCGCCTTACCCCAGAAGTGATGGGTCAGATGGCCCTCATCGTCGTAATAGCCCAGGCCAAAGCCCTCTGAGAATTTCATCTCCGCCCGGCTGAGGGCCGCCGGTTTGAGGCTGCACGCGCCGTGATATCGACGTCGGCGCCAGCGCGAAGCATGCACCGCCTCCCAATCCTCGATGGTGATGCGATGGGGCACACGCGCCTCCGTCGCAACGAGTAAGGTCGCGGGGTCAAAAGCGGCTAAGTGCTCATAGCTGCCGGTGCCGAATCCCAAGCGATTGTAGAAGCCCTGGTCGAACATGCCCAGGCCGGCGAGCAGGGCGCCTTCCGCAGCATCCTCGGCGATCGCGTGCGCCGTGAGCTGTGTGGCTAATCCCTGTTTGCGCGCGATGTGGCTCGTGATGACGCCCGTCACTGCGCAGAAGGGGAGTTCGGCCGCGAGGTAGTTGATGGCGCCGGGGGCTGTGGTGACCATACACTCTGGCTCCCCGCGCAGATCGACCACCAACCCTCGCCCCGCCTCCATAATCAGGTCGTTGATCTCTTCTTTGCCTTCCTTCGTCCAGCCTACCTCTTTGAGCATCCGATGGGCGGCGGGTTTATCCTTTTCCGGCTGGTAGTGACGATAATTCATTGAACTTCCTTTGATTGTGAGGTGATTGTGAGGTGATCGTGGATGCGTTGAATATGATTTATTCCTCGTCTGCCACGGGGAGGATAAGCGTGAAAGTGCTGCTTTCTCCAACGGTGCTCGCGACCGTTATGTCCCCCTGCATCAAATTGGCTAAGCCCTTGGCGATAACCAATCCCAGGCCGCCGCCTTGCTGCTCCATCTTGGCGCGATCCAATTGGCTAAAGCGTTCAAATAGCTTATCCAATTGAGCTTCGGAGATGCCAACCCCCTCATCTTGCACTGCAATCGCGATGTAATCATCCTCAGCCTGGGCCGAAACCGTGATCTTTTTCCCTTCACCGCGCGAGAATTTAATCGCATTATCGATCAGGCGGCTCAGAATTTCGAAAACAAAAGCGTCGTAAATGTGCACTGGAGGAAGTTGATTGGGAATATCCAACTCCAGCAGCATCCCTTTTGAGTCTGCTAGGGCTTGATGGCTCAGCGCCGCGCGCATGATAACCTCGCTGAGATTCTCCTCCACCGCGCCCAGCACCTCAAACTCTTTTTTCACATGCCCGGTATCCAATCGCACCAAGAGGAGGAGGTCTTCCACTAAGTTGGTGAGGCGATCCGCGCCCTTCTTGATGCCCAGAAGAAAGTTTTGGAATTCGGGCGTAGGCATCTCGGCGGCCTCTTCCAACGCCAATTCTGTGTAGCCGTAGACGCTGGTCAGCGGTGTGCGCAGCTCGTGACTCAACAAGGTGATGATCTGTTGCTTGAGATCCTCAAACTCGCGCTCGCTGGCGACGCGGATGGCCTGCGAGCGCCCCAGCTTCGCCCGCACGGCGATGACCAATTCCTCGGGATCGAAGGGTTTGGTGATGTAGTCCTCGGCGCCCATCGCCTTGCCCTTTAATCGATCTTCCTTTTCGGCCTTGGCCGTGAGGAAGATAAAGGGGATAGGCACCCAGGCCGATTTCTCGCGCACGGCTTGAAATAACTCGTACCCGTTCATTCGGGGCATCATAATGTCTGCCACGATAAGATCCGGCGAGACCTCTTCCATCAGCTTCAACGCCTCGATCCCGTCGATCGCTGTCAAAACCGTATAGCCTTCGACCTCTAAAATATCGCGGATCGCCAGCAGTAGAAGATCATGATCCTCAACAACGAGAATTTTTTTATTCATTAGTCCTCCTTAATGTCGCTATTGAGTTATAGTATATCACAGTTGGGCTACCTAAGAAAACGGTCACGCCAGCGGCGCGTAGACGGTAAATGTAGAGCCGACATCAACCTGACTTTCGATGGTCACGCGGCCGCCATGGAGTTCCACAATTTCTTTGACGATGGCTAATCCCAGACCACTCCCTTGGACCTGCTGCTTGCGCGATGCCTCGCCGCGGTAAAATCGCTCGCAGATATGCTCTAGTTCCGAGGCGGAAATCCCCGTTCCCGTATCGGCGACGATGAGCGCGGCCCACGCGCATCCGTCGATGCGCTGTTCCGTGGTGCTCACATTGATGTGGCCGCCGGCAGGCGTGTAGTTAATGGCGTTGATGATCAAATTCCCCACCACGTGGCTGAATTTAGCGACATCGATAAGCGCTCGCACGCCCGGCGTTGGGGTTTGATAGTTCAGTGTCACCCCCTCCGATTCGGCCAGCAATTGGTAGTTGGCGACCGCCGTCGCGGCCAAGCAGTCGAGGTTGACCGGCTGGGGATCAAAATCCAGGCGCGCGGCATCAACGCGCGAGATTTCAAGGATGTCCTCAACCAATCGGGAGATCTGTGCAATCTCTTGATCCAAGGCTTTGAAGTATCGCTCTTGGCGCTGGGGCGAGGCGTGCCGCAATAGCGCGGCGTAGAGCTGAATGGAGGTGATAGGGGTCCGCAATTCGTGAGATGCGTTGGAGACGAATCGAGATTTCATCCGCTCCAAGGTTTTGAGATGTGTCACATCGTGCCCCACGATGACGACCGCCGGCCCGGTTGCATCCTGTTCTGAGATAGGCGCTGCGCTTAGTTGGATATCCATCCCGCTTAGCTCGACAACGACCTCCGGGCGTTCGGCGGCTTGATGCGCCAGATCGCGGATTTCGGTGTGCAGCTGCTGAGCCTCATCGGGGGGGAGGGTCTGGCGCAGCCATGTGTTTGCCACGCGATTCGATTGGACAATCTGGCCGTCACCGTCGGTGACCAAAATTGCGTCCGTGGTGCTGCTCAAGATTGCCTCCAGCCAGGCCTTTTGCGCCTGGAGCAGGATGGTGCGTTGCTGTACCCGTCGCTCTAATTCATCGGCGTGATGACGCTGGCGCTCATAGTGACGCGCGTTTTGAATGGCGATGGCCGCATGATCGGCAAAGGCTTTTAGGCGTTGCGCTGCATGCTTGTCGAATTGATAGGGCTGCGTTCCGTTGACGTTGAGAAATCCCACCGTCTCGCCGCTGATCTGGATCGGCGCGGCGACATAGGAGCGTCGCCATTCGCGCTGCGGAGAGGTCACCCAATCGGGATCATTCATTGTATCCGGCGTGACGATAGGTTGGCCGGTGCGCAGCATTCGCGATAGATTCGGGTAGATATCGAAGGGCTTGTGCAATATCTCCGGGTGAAGATTGGCGTCGATAGACTCATATCCGCGCCGGCGCGCGATGCGGATCGTATTCTCTTCGATGAGCATGATGTTGAACGCATCGCCGTTGACGACGCGCGCGGTCTGTTCGAGGATGCGATCCAGCACCTGATTCAAATCTAAGGTGCTGGTGACGACGGAGGCGGCGGCCTCCAGCGCCTCGGCCACTTCGCGTTGCTTGCGCTGCGCGGCAAGCAAGCGCGCATTTTCGATGGCGCTGGCCGAGTGTTGGGCCAGTGTCCGCAGGTAGATCAGCTCCTCACCGGCAAAGTCGCGCTGCGTGTGCTGTCCGATGAAGATCGCCCCGATGAGTTGCTCGTCTCGCAGGATGGGGACGAAGAGCGCCGCGTCAATATCGTGATCTGCCAGTGTGGTCGCTGGGTGCGTATCCGTCTCGTCGGGCAGATGCACGATCTGATTTGCTAAGAGTATGCGCTGGTAAGCCTCGTGCCGCAAAACTTTGCCGGCGCAGGACGTGATGTCCTCGCAGAGCGTCTCGCTGGGGCTTGAGGCTATAAGATCGAGGTTGGAATTGAGAGCGAACACACAACTTACATCGGCGTGGGAAAGCTGCACGGCATAGTTGGCGATAATTTTCAGTACCTGGTGTAGATCTGATTGCGAGGAGATGATGTGTCCCATGTGGGTGTTGAGGGTCACCAAATCGCAGTGCGTGATATCGCGCGCCACCACCAGGAGATAGGACGCGCCCTCGAAGCATACCTGATTGATCGCGAGATCAAAGATGGCAGGGGCGCCATCTTGTCCTGTGTGCACGACGGTCTTAGAGCGTGGCGGCGGGGACGCTCGCAAGGCCGAGCTTAACGCTGCCGCCCACGGCGGAGTCTGCGCGCCCTGGAGATCCGCTACCGAGGTTCCCAACAGCGCGTCGCGCTCATAGCCCAGCAACCGGCACGCTGTCTGGTTGGCATCGCAGAATTGTTCCGATGTTGATGCGAGCAACATCACAGCATCGTCGCTCTGATCCACAAGCGCGTAGAGCCGCTGCATCGCTTCTGGAGATGTCATGCTTTTCTTGGCATCCATAAGATGTGAGATGGTAACCTGCGAGTGAAAATGAAACCAGGGTGATAATCAAGCCCGATATTGAATCCATATTGAATAGACATGGATAGTACGATCAGGCAACATCAATAAAGTAAAGTAAGGAAACCACCTTGTTTCATAGTGTAGCATACCTTAACTGAAGCGCAACGCATCAAATGCGCGATTTTAGCACTATTTTTTGATAACCCGCCATCCGAAGAGAACAGTTCGGTATAGGATAAGGCCTGGACGCTACCCGAAACTAAGTTATGGTATAATCGATTCCCGAAGCCATGTGGGCATTTATCGTTCTAGCAGAGCAGAGCCAAAAAATCAGACATCACAAGGACACTGTGGGTGAGAAAAAATGAACAACCGTTGGATCGTATTGCTGAGCACTCTCCTGGCAACTTTCCTGTTGCTGGGGTGTGGATTAGAGGATCTTTACTTAGGCGTGTACATCGACAGCCACTCGGACGAACTGAGCCAGCCGGTGGGTGAGGACGAGACGCCTGTCACCTTCACCGTGGAGAGCGGGGAGAGTGTGGCAGAGATCGCCGGCAATCTCAAGGCGATGGGCTTGATCTCCGATACGGAGCTTTTCCGGCGCTATCTGCAACATAAGGACTTGGACGCCGGCATCCAGGCGGGCACCTACACCTTGCAGGAGACGATGACGATCCCGGAGATCGCGCGGACGTTGCAGAAGGCCGAAGCGCAGGAGCAGCAGGTGACGATCCCCGAAGGCAAGCGCCTCGAGGAGGTCGCGACCCTCGTCTCGGAGCAGGCCAACATCCCGCCCGATGCTTTCTTGCAGATAGCGCAGACAGGCTGGGCGACGACCGACCTCGCGCAGCGCTATCCGATCCTGAGCGCGGCGCCCGTCACCGCCTCGCTGGAGGGCTTCCTCTATCCCGATACCTACCGCCTGGCGATGGACGCCACCGCTCAGGACCTGATCGAGAAGATGGCGGCGAACTTCGCATATCACGTGACGCCCGACATCGAGCAGGGCTTTGCTGAGCAGGGCCTGACGCTCTACGAGGGCATTACATTGGCGTCGATTGTGGAGCGCGAAGCTGTGCGTCCCGAGGAGCGCGCTCTCATCGCCGGGGTCTTTCACAATCGCCTCGACGATGGCTGGCCCCTCTCGGCCTGTCCTACCGTCCAATACGCCTTAGGCTATCGCCCGGATGAGGGCAGTTGGTGGAAGAACCAACTTTTCTTCAAGGACTTGGAGGTCGATTCTCCGTATAACACCTATCGGCGCGTGGGCCTACCGCCCGCTCCCATCGCCAGCCCCGGCATCGCCTCCATTGAGGCGGCGGCCTTCCCGGCGGAGACCAACTACTACTTCTTCATGGTCGATTGCGCCAGGAACGACGGCAGCCACGTCTTCGCGGAGACCGAAGCGGAGCACAACCAGAACTTCGAGCGCTGCGGCGGCGTCATCACCAGTCCCTAGCTCCGTTTGTAGCCAGCGGAGTAGTGTTGGAGGCTGGTTGCAAAATTAGACTACCCTTGCGAAGGTTGCGCAAGTGATCTCAAACAGACCGTATGAGGGGCAGCGAGCTGCTGAATCTGTTTACCGCAGGTTCTTGGCGCCTTCGCAAGGGTTTCCTCAAGGAACTCGATTCGATTAGCCGATCACCGTCGCGATGCCATCCGCGTCACGCTACTACAGCGCAGCATAAATGGCTCCCCAGTTAAATTTGCTCCCAGGGGATCGTTAGATCCCCGTTCCGACGTAGAGTCGCGGATCTGACGATCCGCTCCGAGCGTAACTAACTGGGGAGGAACTTCCGCCGAGGTGTACTACGGTGGCGTGATGGTCCCCGTCGGCGTAGGTGTGGGCGTTGGTCGCCAGCGCGCCGTGACCGTCCCCACGCAAGGATCGTAGTCCCAGCCCAGCGTCACGCGGAAATCGACCGGACTCCCCTCCGTCGGCTCGGATATCACCTCGCCGGCGTCTAGCTTGTACAATCGCAGCAACTTGTACAGCGGCGATCCCTTGGCCGTCGTCGTGAAGTCCACGATCTGTGTGTGGGGCGTCCCTTCCACATCCGTGATCTCGGTCACCACGAAGCCCTCCAGGCTCAAGCGATAGGCCGCGACCGCGCCCCAACTGCTGTTCCCCGTGCCATTCCACACCGCCACGCGATACGCGCGCTGCGCCGCCCGGCTGGTCACCGGCGGCTGCGCCGCCTCCAGCATAAAATTGTACAGCTCTTCGTAGTGAGGGATCAAAATATAGCCGCCATTGGGCTTCGTGCCCGATTCCAGCAGATGGCTGCCGCGAATAAAGCGACTTTTGAGATTCCGCATATCCAATCGCGCCGCCACTGTGCCCAGATAGAGCAGATCCTGGAGCTTGAGATCGGTCCTCACGCTCTCCTGATAGGTCGCCCACAGATCGGGGATGCGCGGGATCATCTGCTGGCTGAGCGCCTTCTCGAAGATCGCCAACATCACCTGTTGCTGGCGGCGATGGCGGTCGAAATCCGATCCGCCACTTAATGGGCCTCTCGAGCGGACGTACCAGAGCGCGTGCTTGCCATCCAAATGATGAATGCCCGGCTCCATATCGATATCCGTCTGCCCCGCCTCTACCTCTGGATCGGGGTAGGTATCGTGGAACGGACATTCGACGACCACATCCACGCCGCCGACCGCATCCACAATGCTCCGGTAGCTGCTGAAATCGACCATCGCGTAGTAGTGGATGGGCAGCCCGAAGTTGTATTCCATCGTGGCTTTCATCAGCGCCGGCCCGCCCCCTGGATAGTTCGATTTGACCCCGCGCAGATAGGTCGTGTTGATCTTGTCCAGGCCCCAGGTGGGAATCCAGGCGTAGTAATCGCGCGGCACGGAGATCATGCTAACGCCAGGCAGGTCGGGGAAGATCGATATGATGAGGATGACATCGGTAAGCGAGACGCTCTCGCTGTCATCCGAGTCGACGCCCAGGGCCAGGATATTGATCGTACCCTCCGGCTGCGCGATGAGGGGCATCGGCGTGGGCTGCGGCAGCGTCGAGGTGACGACCGCCACGCCATCCTGGATGGGCAGCGACGTGGGGATCACCATCGGGGGCGGCGTTGGCGTCTGGGTGGGGCGCGGTGTGGGCGAGGGCGTCCTTGTCGGGGTGGCGGTGGGCGTCCACGTCGGCGGCAACTCCGAAGATTGCGTCGGCGAGGGCGTCGGCGTGGATGTATGTGTCGAGGTCGATGTAGGAGACTGCGTCGTCAGCGTGGGCGCCGAACCTGCGGGCGTCGCCGTCACGATAATCGGCGTTGGCGGTGAGGCTTGTTCCGTGCGCCACGCATAGACGCCGATCCCCATCAGCAAAAACAATGCTACGTAAATTAGCCAAGACAGCGCTTGTGTCCAACGTTTCATAACTTTACAACCCCTTTTGGCAACCTCAATTTGCTTAATGGTTTTATACCATGCCCAATAGAAAAAAACAAGACCTCGCGTTTGTCACGGCGTTTGTCACGAATGGAAATTGATCTTTGGCCTATGATTTCTGTGTGTATTGGTACTCGTATTGGCAGTAAGTTTGACATGCTCCTTGATTATGCTACCATGCCCTCATAGATTTTAGATCATCTGGGCGATGAAATCAGTATCAGCGAGATAAATACGTCGACATCCTACCAAATCAGCGGATATGTCATTAAATTTTGAGTCAAGCCTCTTCTTGCTATAAGCCCCGGCGATCTTACTGTCAACTACGTTTATTAAACTGAAACAATGAAGGATACTATGGAAAACTTACGAATTATTCCCCTCGGCGGCCTGGGGGAAGTTGGAAAAAATATGATGGTCGTGGAATATGGCCGAAACATCTTAATCATAGATGTCGGTATGATGTTCCCGGAAAGTGATATGTACGGCGTGGATTACATTATCCCCGATTACGATTACCTGCGCGGGAAAGAAGACCGCATTCGGGGGATTGTCATCACGCACGGGCATATGGATCACATCGGCGCGCTGCCCCACTTCTTGCAAGAGTTCACCGCGCCGGTCTACGCCACCTGCCTCACGCGCGGGTTGATCGAAGTCAATCTCCGCCGTGAGGTGCAGAAGCGCGTCAAGATCAACACCATGGCGCCGGGGGATGTGCTCCGGCTCGGCCCGTTCAAAGTGGAACCGTACCACGTCTGCCACAGCATCCCCGATACGGTCGGCCTGGGCATCGAGACGCCCGTGGGCCTGATTGTGCATAGCGGCGACTTCAAATTTGATCACACGCCGGTGGATGGTTGGCCGCCGGATATGGCCAAGTTGGCGGATTTCAACCGGCGCGGCGTGCTGGCCCTGCTCTCCGATAGCACCAACGCTGTCAGCCCGGGCGCGACGCCGTCCGAGCGGTTGCTAACCTCGGCGATGGAGGATGTCTTCCGCGAGGCCAAGGGGCGCATCATTGTCGCCACGTTCGCCTCGTTGATCTCGCGTATCCAGCAGGTGATGGATGTCGCGGCAAACTTCGGGCGCAAAGTCGCCATCGCCGGCACATCGATGGTCAAGAACGTCAAGATGGCGCAGGAATTGGGCTATTTGGATGTGCCCGATAATTTAATCGTCTCCCTCCACGAGATTCACCGCCTCCCGCCGCAGGAAGTCGCGATTATGGCGACCGGTTCGCAGGGCGAGCCGCGCTCCATCATGGGGCGGTTGGCTACCGGCCGGCATTCCTCGCTGCGCGTCGTGCCCGGCGATACTGTCGTCCTCTCCTCGCACACCATCCCCGGCAACGAAGAGACCGTCCATCGCGTCATCAACCAACTCTTCCAGAAAGGCGCGAAGGTTGTCTATCACCCCCTCTCGCCCGTGCACGTCTCCGGCCACGCCAGCCAAGAGGAACTCAAGATGCTGATCAATATCCTGCGTCCCCAATTCTTCATCCCCATTCACGGCGAATTGCGCCATCTCAAGCAACATGCCGCGCTGGCGCACCAGGTGGGCATTCCTGAGCGCCACACCGCCGCCGTGGAAAATGGTCACGTCATCCGCTTCACCGAGAACTCGATGGAGATTGGTGAGCGCATCCCCGGCGGCTATGTCTATGTGGATGGCTCCTGGGTGGGTGACGCGATCAGTCCCTCGATCTTGCAAGATCGTGATGAGTTGGCCGCGACGGGCGTCTGTTATATCGCCTTCCGCTACAATCAGAACCAGGGCCAATTGATTGATCACCCTGTCATTCAGACGCGGGGCGTCGCATCGCAGGAAGTGCTATCCGATCTGGTGGATGAGGCTGAGGACATTGTGCGCCGCGCTTTGAAAGGCATCGCGCCGACAACCACGCCGGACGTCGTTGAGAAGACCGTCCGCCGGGAGGTCTCCAACTTCTTCTATCGGGAGGCCAAGAACCGCCCAACGATGTTGGTTGTGGCGATGCCCATCGCGTGAGGTCTGCGTAAGGGCAGAGACCCAGTTCGATGGCTCACATTCTCTTTATCTACAAACAATTTCCTGCCCCCTCGGTCGGTCATGCCGGGGGGGAATCGCTTTTTGGGCTGATGACGGCCCTTCACCGGCGCGGGCATCGCATCTCGCTGGTCGCCCGGATGCGCGAGACGGAGCGCGAGCATCTGCCCCACGTCGCAGCGATCTGCGAGGAGATCATCACCACACCGCACCATCGCGATCTCCCCGGCCTCGCGCCGTTCGCCATCGCCCGCAGCTACCTGGCCTTGCGACGCGCCGTGGCCCACGCCCTGCGTGATCTGCGTCCCGACGCCGTTCACGTCGAGACCACTCAAACCGCCGCCATCTTGATCGGCCAGCCGCTGCCGCCGGCCTCCTTTCGCACGCAGGACGTCAACTGGTTTCTGCAAGAGCAGCGCGTTGCCCGCTTGACGGGAGTGCGTCGCGCGTTGGCGCGGCTCAAAGCCAACCTCTTTCGCTCTATGGAACCGGCCCTCTACCGCCGCTACGATCTCATCCTTGCCATCTCTGAGGGCGACCGCGCCCTGATGGCCCCCCACTTCCCGGCGCACGATCTGCTATTAGTCCCGCTCGCTCCCGCGCTTGATCCAACCTCTGCGCCGGAGCCGGCGACGCCGCGCGGCGCGAATCTCCTCTTCGTCGGCGCGATGGATCGCCAGCACAATCTCACCGGCATCGATTGGTTCTTGGATGAGATTTGGCCCCGCATCCGGCGCGAGGCGGCCGAGGCGCGCCTCTACATCGTCGGTGGATCGCCGCCGCCCGCTCTGCGTGAGCGAGCCGACAGCGATGAGCGCGTGATCGTCACCGGCTTTGTCGACAATCTGGCGCCCTGGTATCGCGCCGCCGATGTCTTCATCTCGCCGCTGTTGGTGGCGGGCGGCCTGTTGCAAAAAGTGATGGACGCCTTGGCGATGGGCGTCCCTGTTGTCGCGACGACGGTCTGCAACCATGGGCTGCGCGCCACGCCCGGCGAGCATCTCATCACGGCGGATGAGCCGCCCGCATTTGCCGAGGCCGTCATCGGCCTCTTGAACGATCCCGTCGCGAGGGCGCGCTTAGGAGAGAATGGCCCCCGTTTCCTCCACCAGGCCTACGATTTGCCCTCGGCGGTGGATCGCTGGGAAGAGGCGCTGCTGGCGCTGATTCAACACAATTAGAAATGAGTAAGAAAAGCACAAAACTAAAGATCACGTAGAGGTCTTGAAAAATAAGCTACCTGGGAACCTTGCGAAGGTTATTCGAGAGCCTTTCAAACTAAGGCGTCCTCTGTTAGCTATCGTATTTTGAGACCGAAGTCCTTGTGTAACCTTCGCAAGGGTTGGGCTACGAAATACCGGAGGTGTAATTTTTTATGATGAAAAGAGGTATTGCGCAGCGTAGAAATATGGCGCCGGCGCTGTTGACCGGCGTCCTGCTATTGTTATTGTTGGGCATCGCCGTGGCGGTGGTGCTTTTTATCCTCTCCTGGTTCCAGGGCGCGATGGCGACGCCGGGCGGTATGCCCGGCCTTCCCAGCAGCACCGGCTCCAGCGAGAACGTCAAATACTCCTTTGGCTCGGCGCTCCCCACCTGGACGGGCGAGGATCGTGTGACGGTGCTCGTGCTGGGGATCGACGAGCGCGCGCAGGAGAGCGGCCCATGGCGCACTGACACAATGATGTTGGTCACACTTGATCCCAAAACATTGCGTGCGGGCGCGCTCTCCATTCCTCGCGACCTGTGGGTGCCGATTCCCGGCCACGATGATGGACGTATCAACACCGCGCACTTCTTAGGCGATCTCTACGGGCATTCCGGCGGCGGCCCGACGTTAGCCGTTGAGACCGTGGAGTACAACTTAGGCGTGCCCATCGATTATTACGTCCGTGTCAACTTCCACGGCTTCATCGAGATCGTTGACTTGATCGGCGGCATCGATATTTACGTCGAAGAGCGCATCGACGACGCCAGGTATCCCGACGGGCACTACGGCTACGAGCATCTCATCATCGAGCCGGGTTGGCATCACTTCGACGGCGCGATGGCCCTCAAATACGCCCGCACGCGCCACGGCAGCAGCGACTTCGCCCGCTCGCGGCGCCAGCAGCAGGTGATGTTGGCTATCTTAGACCGGATCATCAGCCTGGAACTGTTGCCGGATCTGGCCCGGAACGCCTCCGACATCTACGCCACCGTCGACACCTCTATTCAAACCGACCTGGCGCTCGATCAGATTCTGGCGCTGGCGAATTTAGCCACCCAGGTGGATCAATCGCAGATCCGCTTCGGCGTCATCGACAGTAGTTGCACGCAGAACTGGATCACGCCCGATGGCTCGCAGGTGTTGGTGCCGCTGCGCGAGAGAATGCGCGCCGTGCGCGACTACGTCTTCTTCGAAAACGAGCCGACGCCCACGCCGGAACCGGCCCAGAGCAACGCGCCGCCTGCCCCGACGACGACCCCAGATCCGGCCAGCGTCGCCGTGCTCAACGGCACCTTGCAATCGGGCTTCGCGGGTGAGACGGGGGAGTATCTTCAGCAGAACGGCTTCAATATCGTGGAGATCGCCAACGCTGACCGCCAAAATTACGCCAGTTCGATGGTCGTCTTATATCGGGATAAAGAGAGTTGCGCCTCGCAGATTATCAAGCTCTTGCAACTCCCTCCCTCCTCCTTGATCCGGCGGCAGCAAGGTGAAAGTTCGCAGGACATCGTTGTCATCTTGGGCGAGGACTACCCCGGCCCGCCCGATTAGCCATCTGGCCTTTCGAAAAAACAATCCCCGCCCCGCAGATCGCGCGATCTGCGGGGCGTTTGCTTTTGGGATGGCGCCCCCTT
>CAZCAI010000100.1:0-17859 GCA_964496595.1 uncultured Anaerolineales bacterium | reverse complement strand
CATCCCGTTTGGAAAAGGCAAAAAAACGCCAGCCCGAACTTTCCTCCCCACTTACCCGCCAGCAGCTTGGACTTTGGGAGAAACCACAGTACAATTTTAGCAGGAGAGTGTCAAGTTACCGGAGGTGGTATGGCCCTTGAAAAACTAGCCTTATTGCACGCCGTGGGCGCTTATGTGCCCCGTCTCGTGCTGCAACAAGCGATGGTCAATCCAGACCAAGCGATCATCGGAGAAGAGGCGCGCGAACGCGCAGCCCTGCTCTTCGCCGATGTCTCTGGCTTCACCCAGATGTCGGAAAGTCTGGCCCAATTGGGAAAAGAGGGCGCGGAGGAATTGACCAGCGTCCTCAACGCCTATTTCACCACGATGATCGACCTTGTGCATCGCTACGGAGGCGTCGTCATCAAATTCGGCGGCGATGCGATCACGTGTCGCTTCGCAGAAGGCGTAGAGGGCCTGGTGCGGGCCTGTGCCTGCGCGCTGGCAATGCAGGATGAGATGACCCAATTCGCGGCGGTGCAAACGCGCGGCGGTGTGTTTAATTTGCGGATGAAGATCGGCATCAGCGCCGGGCCGGTGCTCTCGATGAGCGTCGGGCAGCCGGAGGCGGGCGTGGAATATGTGCTGGCCGGCCGCGCCTTAGATCGTATGTCGGCGGCGGAACATCACGCCGCAGCAGGCGAGGTCTTAGTCGATAGCCTCAGCTTGGAAAGCGAAGCTCTCTATGACACGCTGGGCTTGACAATCGCCGAGCGCCGCGATGAATTCCTGCAAATCACGGGCTTGGCCTACAAGGTGACGCCCTTAACCGCAGCGCCGACCCTGCCCTCCGTAGCGCCGGAGCTTGTTCCGAAGGTCATCGAACACCTGGTCTCTTACGTTCCAGCCACGCTCTACGAACAGATTCGCGAGGGCCATACCGAGCTATTGGGAGAACATCGCTGGGTCGTCAGCCTCTTCGTCAATTTTATGGAATTGGAGTACGATACCGATCCGCAGGCCGGTGAAAAACTGCAAACCTACTTCACCACGATGCAGACGATCATCCATCGCTACGGCGGACGGCTGAATCGCGTCATCACAGGGGATAAGGGCAGTCTGCTCCATATCATCTTTGGCGCGCCGGTGGCGCACGAGGATAACGAGGAGCGGGCGGTGGGTTGCGCGCTGGAGATGCAGCGCATCGCGCTCAAATCGGGACAGTTGCCTTTCATCACCGACCAGCAAATAGGCATCGCGGCAGGCTACGTCTTCGCCGGCAACGTCGGCTCGGAAGAGCGGCGAGAATACACCGTGATGGGCGACGTCGTCAATCTTTCATCCCGGCTGATGCAGGCGGCCTCCGCCGGTGAGATTCTGATGGATCAACCGACGGCGCAGCGCGTCGCGCAAGATTTCGTCTGCGACTCCCTGCCGCCTATCCGGGTCAAGGGAAAAGCCGAGCCGGTGGCCGTCAGTCGCGCGGTGAGTGTGCGCCGTGAGAGCAAGCGCTGGGGCGCGGAGGCGCCGCCCGCACGGCGGCGCGATCTGCCGATTGTGGGACGCCAGCAAGAGTTGGATCAAGTCCAAGCGATCATCGAGCGCGTCCTGAAGGGCCAAGGACAGCTTCTGGTCATCAATGGCGAGGCCGGGATCGGCAAGAGTCGCTTGCTCCAAGCGCTGATCGAAATGGCGCGCGAGGTGGGGATGCACGGCTATCAGGGCGATTGTGTCTCCTATGGTACGCAGACGCCCTACCTGCCGTGGATCGATTTCTTCAACGCCTTCTTCGATCTCAACAGCGTGCCGGATGACAATCTGATGGAGAAAATCTATCGCATTGAGCGGCGAATGGCCGCCGTCGATCCCGAACTGGCGCGCTGGGCGCCGCTGATCGGACAAACGTTGGGGCTATCGGTTCCAGATAACGAATTGACGGCCTCCCTCAACGCAGAGTTGCGCAAACAACGGACCTTCGAGTTAGTGCTGGCGCTGCTCCGCGATCAAGCCCAACAGGAGCGGCTCTTCTTGATGGTGTTCGAGGATGTCCATTGGATCGATGCCATCTCGTTGGAGATGCTGAATTATGTAGCGCGCAACATCGGCGACTACCCCATCCTGCTGGCGGCGTTACAACGCCCGACTATCGAACTGACCGAGTGGCCGCGCCACCCCTACTATCATCGCCTCAACCTGCTAGATCTCCCGGCAGAATCCGCGCTGGAGCTGGTGCGGCACAAATTACGGATGGACGAGGTGCCGCCCGCGCTGCGCGAGCGCGTCCTGCGGGGCGAAGAGCTCCTCAACCCCTTCTTCGTGGAGGAAGTGATCAACGCTTTGGTGGATCAAGGCTATCTGCTCGCCATCCCCGGCGATGAGGAAGAAGAATATCTCATCACCGGCGACCTCTCCGAGGCTCAAATCCCCGATAGCATCCAGGCGCTGGTAATGAGCCGCATTGATCGGCTGGACGAAAGTAGCAAATTGACCGTAAAAGTCGCCTCGGCCATCGGACGGGTCTTCCAATATCACATTTTATTGAGCATCTATCCCGTCTCGGTCGCGCGGGAACGCCTGCTGGCGAACCTGGAGAAACTAGATCGCATCGATCTGACGCCGTTGGACAAACCCGCGCCGGAGCTTGCCTACATCTTCAAGCACATCACCACGCAGGAGGTCGCCTACGAAAGCCTCCTCTACAAGCATCGCCGTGAACTACATCACAGCATCGGCGAGTACGTCGAAGCGACCTATCCCGACACCTCAGAGGAACATTATGAGCTACTGGCGTATCACTATCGCTTGAGCGGCGATCAGGCGAAGGCTTGGACCTATCTCGTCAAGGCCGGGGATAAAGCCAAGAAACAATACGCGAATGAGGCCGCGGTGGATTATTATACTCAGGCGTTGGGACTAGAAATGGGAAGCGAGCCGGATAACACCTATCAGGTGCATGAATCGTTAGGTGATGTTTTCAGTATCATCGGACAGTATGAAGAAGCCAGAGACCACTATCGCACCGCCCTCTCCTACGATCAACCTCATATCACCCAGTCAGCCGAGATACGCCGCAAAATCGCCAAGACCTGGGAACTTCAGGGGCGTTATGACGAAGCCCTGCAATACCTCAACTTGACGCGGGAGATGTTAAGCGAGACAGAGCGCTCGCCGGAGTTGGCGCGCATCTACAACGATATGGCCTGGGTTGATCTTCAGCGAGGAATTTACGACGACGCACTTCATTTATGTCAGGAAGGTATCGAAATTGCAGAACAACTTTCCAGAGGAGAGAAAAATCATCGTCTTCAAGCTGAATTACAACACACACTGGGAAGCATCCACTTGCGCAAAGCCGAACATAAATTAGCAATTGCTAATTTTCAAAGTAGCGCCGAGGACTGGCAAGCAATCGACGATTTCTATAACATTGGTCGAACTTATAACAATCTGGCCGTTGTCTACTGGCAGCGGGGAGATTATGGACTGGCCGCCCAATACATCAACCGAAGCTTGGAAGAGTTTTCCAAAGTCGGATATACCTATGGTACAGCAATGTGCTACAATAATTTAGGAGCCATTAGCTACACATTGGGAAACTATGCGCAAGCCATAGCTCATTATGAGAAAAGCTTATCGATTCGCCAGGAAATTGGTGATTTATTAGGAATTGCGGCCATTTACAATAATTTGGGGGATGTTTACCAAAAAACCGATGAATTTCAACGAGCGCATCACTACCTCCTGGAAGCAGTAGATCTGTTGACCGAAATCGGAGAGAAGCGTTTTCTAAATGACGCCTATAAATTACTGGCCGAGGTGGAGTTAAAGCTGGGGGATACGCAATCTGCCTTGATGTATGGGGAACGCTCCCTATCCTTGGCTCAGGAGATCGGCAACCGGGAGTACGAGGGGATCACCTACCGGGTGTTGGGGCAAATCCACCGGGCGGAAGGGGCGTTGGAGACAGCACGCACGCGATTGGAGAACAGCATCGAGATTTTAACCGAGTTGGACAACAAGCTGGAGATCGCGCACAGCTATGAGGCGCTGGGCCGCACCCTGCTGGATATGGGGGAGCGAGCAGAAGGTCAGTCAGCTTTGGAGCACGCCATCGAAATCTTTACAGCGTTAGGCTTGGAGAAAGAAGTAGAGGACGCACGGCGCGCCTTAAATTAAACCCAAGGCTGACGCTCATCCCGCAAACGGGGTATTCTAATCGAGGGACGGAATCAGGTTCCGTCCCTCGATCTGTTTTAGAGGCTTGGAATTTCCACCGGCTCGGCCTCCTTGAGGCAGGTCTTAAGCCGGGGCTTGAACGCCCACCCCGTGCGCTCCATCAGCGCGATTAGGAGGTAATCCCGCAGAAAGAGCACACGCCGCACCTGGTAGTAGATATAGCGGTAGATGGTACTACGCTTGACTGGATCATAATCCACCAGGATGATGCGATGCTCAGGCGCGGGCGTGAGCATCAGGTTGTGCGAGCGCAGGAGCGTGCGCTGCACCAGAAAGCTCCAGATCCGCTGGGGAAGCCTGCACGGTGCGTTGCGACGCTCGCGCTCCACCTTGCTGTGGCTAAGTCGCCCGTAGAGATCGGGCATCGCGCCGGTTTTGCGATAAAACTCCAGCGAGCGGCGGATGATGCTCCGCAGTTGCGCAGCGATGCGCCGCCGCTCAGAAGCATCTAAGGCGCGGTAATCCACCTCAAAGAGGGATTGGGCGTGACAAATGTAGGGCTGGATCGCCACCGGCTGGACTTCGCCCTGGCTGTTGCGGGCGACGATGAAGAAGGTGGGGATGGTGTGCTCTGGCCCCAGCGCTTCGGCGAACAAGTCCGCAGCCGCGCGCAGCACCTGCGCTTCTACCAGCGCCTCTTCGAGGGCGCCGCCCCCCTCGCTCTTGACCTTGACGACGTGCTGGCGGTCATCGGTGCAATAGACTTCCGTCTCATTCCCGCCCGCGATGCGCTCCATGCGCCAGTCCCTATCCAAGGACGCAAAAAGCTTATCCGCACACATTGATGAAAGCATCTCCAATCCTAACCTTTCTGTTCCTCACACTTGATTGCCGTAATCTCTACCTTATTATACGTCCCGAGTGCAGGGCGGTTGTACTGAGAGTTACGCATCCGCCAGGCCGCTCAAAGACCGCAGTTGATCTTCGAGCGCGTCGGCCAGCGCGCTTAGCTCTGGATAATCCCCGCTAGAGAGCGGCGCGCCGAAGCGAACGAAGGCGCGAGATCGCGGGCGATGTAGCGCTTCGTACTCGATGCCGACGGGCACGATGGGAATCTCGTATTGAGGCCCCAACTCGCGGATCTGCCGGAGCGCGCCAAGGTGCAACGGCCCCAGGCGCGTGGGATAGAACATCCCCTCTGGGAAGATGACCATCAACTCGCCCCGTGTGTACAGTTCGGCCACGTAATCCATCGCTTGCTGATTTAAGCGCCGCGCCCGTTGCAGGGCGGCCTGGCGGCGCTCGCGATCTGGGATGCGCAACAGGTCATTAGGGCGGATGACGCCGATGCCGCCCAGCGCGCCGACCAGCCGGTTATAGAGCGGGGATTTGCGCTTCACGAGATAGTAGCCCATCCGCCCACCGTGATAGTAGAGGAGCCAACTCAGGAGGAGACTATCGCGGCTGGCCCGATGTTTGACCAGCAACAAAGCCGGGCCGTGCGCCGGTGCGTGCTCAATGCCCGTGACTTCCAGGCGATGGAAGTGCGCCGCCAGGAACAAAAAGGGGCGGCAGAGGTGAAAGAGCCAGGATTGACGGCGCGGCCTGCGCTCTGTTGCCCTCACTGAGATCACCGTCTCACGCGCGGGGGAGCGTGAACCAGCAGGTGCTCCCCACTGTGAAGGACCAAAAGGCGATGAGGAGCATCAGCACGGAGAAGCGGCGCGCCCCCACCGCCTCCCGATACCGCCAGGCATACGCCGCCAGCAACGTCGTGATGGCGGCAGCCAGGAAGGTGATCATCACGTAGAGCATCACAACCCACATTTGCATATCTAACCTCTAAACCCAACGCTCATATTAACAACTAACGAACCGTACTGGCTCTTCAGGAATTCGCCGGGCGCAATCGTCAAGCGCTCTTGTGCCGCTCCCATAACCTAGTAACGACGTAAAAAAGCTGTGATCCCCACAAACACGCCCATCTGCGCTGCTTTTAGGACCGCTTAGGGGATTGTCCGGCAAAATCCAAAAGCCCCCTATACTTCCATTCTACAGGGAGATACCTTAGTGACAACCGACAACCTGTCATTGACGAGATAGCAAACTAAAGATAGACTAGAGAGACATATCAAGTAAGCCACAGGGAGGCGAAATATTATGGACGAGTTAGTTGAACTTTGGGAGAGACCTATCGCCGAGGAAATCTATATGTTGGCCGGCTGGTATCAATGGGCGGACGCGGGGAATGTCTCCTCGGGTTTGCCGCAATATCTCATCCAACACACAGGCGCCCGCCAAATCGGTGAGATTGAATCGGAGAGTTTCTACCTCTTCCAAGTGCCGGGATTGCATCACCTCATCCGCCCCCAAATCAAACTCCAGGACGGTTATCGGCAAACCCTCAGTTCAAACGCTAACGAGGTATTCTACACAGGCAACGATAAAAAGGGCCTGGTGATCTTCTTGGGAGAGGAGCCGCATCTGCACGCGGATCGATATTGCGAGGCAGTATTGGATATCGCGGAGGCATTGCGAGTTAAGCGCCTGGTAGCCGTGGGCGGCGTCTACGGCCCAGCGCCTTATGATAAGGAGCGCGAGATCTCCTGTGTTTACAGCCTGCCTCCCTTGAAGGAGGAGTTGACCCGCTATGCAGTCAAATTCTCAGATTACGAGGGCGGCGCCACCATCGGCGCCTATCTGATGGATAGGGCCGAGCGGCGCGATATAGAATCTATCACCTTCTACGCCTTCGTCCCCGCTTATGATTTCGCCCAGGTCTCTAACTTGGTTCAGACAATGCGCATCGAGAACGATTTCAAGGCGTGGTACGATTTGATGCGCCGCTTCAACCACATGACCCACCTCGATATCGATCTCGGCGATCTGGAGCGCCACAGCTATGACCTGATCGCTTCGATGGATGCGCAGGTCGACGAACTAAATCATGAGATTCCAGACCTGGAGATTGAGCGTTACCTTCGAGAGGTAGCCGAGGACTTCGATGAGCAGCGCTTCGTTCCCCTGAGCGATGTCTGGGAGAAGGGATTGCAGGACCTCTTCAACGATTTAGATGATTTAGATGCAGACCCAAACGCCCCAGACCAGGCGGACGAGGTGTAAATTTCGGTTCGCATACTGGCTCTTCAGGAATTCGCTGGGTGCAATCGTCAAGCGCTATTGCGCCCCCCACCTGCAACCCAGGAACGACGCAAAAAAGGTCTGTAATCCCCACAAACACGCAATTCTTGGCTGCTATTAGGACTACTGAGGAGGTTGCCCGGCAAAATCCAAAAGACACCGCATACTTTTGACCATCCCACAATCTTACGCTATACTAACAACTATCTACTGGACACTTTTAGAAAATAGCTCACGGATTTTTAGATCTTTCAGCAGCCAATTTCGAATTGCGAATTTAGAATTTTGAATCTTTACTCAATAGCATTATTCGCAATTCGCAATTCTAAATTCCAAATTACAGATTATGTGATCCTTGAGCCATTTTTAAAAGCGCCCAATTTTGCGAGCGCCGCTCAGGCCGGACTCCCAACGGATCGAACGGAGAATTTATCTATGTACCGGGATAATGCGCCTAAAAGCTCCCCGTTCCCTGCAAAATCAATATCTCCCTGGTTAACGATGAGCGCCTTTGCGGCGGCATTGCTGGCCGTCACGCTGATCATCATTATATCAGAATACGAACATCTCCTTGGCCTCTTGGCCCTCTTCATCATTCCCGTGATTCTGGCGACCTTTTTCTACCCTCATTGGGTGCACCTGCTGATGAGTGGTATGATTTTGACCACCCTCGGCGTCGTTTACCAGATAAAACCCGATACAACCGAAGCATGGCTCGGCGCCACACTGGGCATTACCGCCACGGTGAGCATCGCCGAAGTCACCTACCGGCTCAACAAAGCGCGCCGGCAAGCAGAGACGCGATTGCGAGATCAGGAAGAGAAGTACCGTCTCCTGATTGAAAATCAGACCGATCTGGTCGTCAGAATCGACACAGAAGGGCATTTTGAGTTTGTCAGCCCTTCGTATTGCGAACTGTTCGGCAAGACACAGCAGGAGTTATTGGGCCAAAAATTTATTCCACTTGTGCATGAGGAGGATCGCGAGGCCACGCTCGAGGCGATGGAAACAATTTACGAGCCGCCGTACACGGCCTACATCCAGCAGCGAGCGCTGACCCAATATGGCTGGCGATGGCTCGCCTGGACTAATAAAGCCATTCGCAATGACGAAGGCGAAATCACTGCCATCATCGGCGTGGGGCGCGACATCACAGAACGCGAAATAGCCGAGGCCAGGCTCCGAGAAAGCGAAGAGCGCTACCGTCTCATTTTTGAACACTCGCCGGTGGGCATCTTCTATTACGACGCCACCCTCCGGATTACGGCGCTTAACGAGCGATTCGCCGAGATCATCGGGGCCCACAGAGATCGCCTGGAACAACTGGATATGACCAGGCTCGTGGATCAACGGGTGCTCCCCGCAATTAAGACCGCTATCGAAGGCCAAGAGGCAAGATATGAAGGCGCTTATGAAACTACAACCAGCGGAAGAAAGATCTCGATAGCGATGGTCACCGCCCCCTATTATAAAAATGGCGAGATTCAAGGCGGAATCGGCATAGTGCAGGATATCACCCAACGCAATTGGGTCGAGTCGAAGCAAAAACAGCTCCTCGCAACGCTCCGCCGGCGCAATACCCAACTCCACACCGCTGTCGAGGTCGCCAAGTCCGCCATCACGATCCTGGACACCGAGAAGCTGATGCAGCACACAGTCAATCTCATCCAGGAGCGCTTCGATTTTTACTATGTGGGCATCTTCCTGGTGGATGAGGCCCAGGAGTACGCCGTCCTCCGCGCCGGGACGGGCGACGCCGGACAGCAGATGTTGGCCGAAGGACATCGCCTGGCCGTCGGCGGGGAGTCGATGATTGGCTGGAGTGTAGCCAACGCTCAGGCGCGTATCGCGCTCGATGTGGGAGAAGAGGCGGTGCGCTTCGATAATCCCCACCTTCCACGCACCCGCTCGGAGATGGCCCTCCCGCTGGTCACGCACGGCCACGCCATCGGCGCGCTTACCGTCCAAAGCACCGAGGCCGCCGCTTTCTCCGAAGAGGATATCGCCGTGCTTCAGGCGATGGCGGATCAGCTCGCCACCGCCATCGAGAACGCGCGCCTCTTCGAGGAGCGGCGACGCTTCAGCGAAGAGCTTGAACAGCGCGTCGTCGAGCGCACGGCTCAACTCAAGGCGGCCAACAAGGAGCTGGAGGCTTTCGCCTACTCCGTCTCCCACGATCTGCGCGCGCCGCTGCGCAGCATCAACGGCTTCAGCCAGGCGCTGCTGGAGGACTACGGCGATGGACTAGATGACATTGCGCAAGATTATCTCCAGCGTGTCCGCAAGGCCAGCCAGCGAATGGGCCAACTGATCAACGACCTACTCAAGCTCTCGCGTCTCACGCGCGGTGAAATACATCGTAGGCGGGTTGATCTCAGCGCCATCGCCAATGAGATCATTGATGATCTGCAAAAATCCCATCCAGAGCGCGAAGTAAAGTGCGACATCGCGCCGCACCTCATCGCCGATGGCGACGCTCGCCTCTTGAACGTCGTCCTGGAAAATCTCCTCGGCAACGCCTGGAAGTTCACGCAGAAATGCGACCATGCCAACATCAAGGTGGGAAAGTCCGAAAAGGATGGTCAAACCGTCTTCTTTGTGCACGACAACGGCGCCGGCTTCGATATGGCCTATGCCGACAAGCTCTTCACCCCCTTCCAGCGCCTGCACCGGATGACGGAATTCGAGGGCACCGGCATCGGATTGGCCACGGTACAACGCATCATCCATCGCCACGGCGGGCAAGTGTGGGCCGAAAGCGATGTCGGCGCCGGCGCGACATTCTACTTCACATTACAGGACGTGGGTTAAGAATTTAGAATTTAGAATTGCGAATTTAGAATTTAGAGCAAATTGTCAAGTGTTTTTTTATTCGCAATTCTTAATTCGCAATTCACAATTTTACAAGGAGCTATGATGCATCAAAAAATCATCTTGCTGGTAGAAGATAACCCAGATGACGAGTTGTTAACGCTACGCGCGCTTAAGAAGAGTAAAATCGCCAACAAAGTTGTCATTACGCGCGATGGCGCCGAAGCCTTGGACTACCTCTTCGCCGCCGGCGAATATGCCAATCGCGATCCGGAGATGCCAGAATTGATCCTCTTGGATCTGCACCTCCCCAAGTTAGATGGCCTGGAGGTGCTCCGGCGCCTGCGATCCGAGGAACGCACCAAGTTGCTCCCCGTGGTCGTACTGACCACTTCGGATCAAGAGCGCGATATCGCCCAAAGCTACAATCTGGGCGCCAACAGCTACATCCGCAAACCGGTCGATTTCAGACAGTTCACCCAAGCCGTCCAACAACTGGGTCTATACTGGCTTGTCCTGAACGAAGGGCCGCCGCAGCACTGAAGCAATCGACAAAGACAATGGAGTTGTCGCGCTCAATCCCTCAAAATTAACATAAGGAAATCCTAATGTCGAATCCCATTATATTATTGGTTGAAGATAATCCCGACGATGAATGGCTAATGATGCGGGCGTTGGAGAAAAGTTACGCCACGCATCAGGCCGAAATCGTCGTCGTCCGCGATGGCGTTGAGGCATTAAATTACCTCTTTTCCGATGACAGCCCTATTCAGACACGCTTGGATGAGTTAGCGCTGGTTTTGTTAGATTTGAAACTCCCCAAGATCAACGGGCTGGAGATCCTACAGCGGATCCGGGAAAATGAACGCACCGCCGCGCTGCCCATCGTTGTGCTCACCACCTCCAGCGAGCATCGCGACATCCTCACCAGCTATCGACTGGGCGCAAACAGCTATATTCGCAAGCCGGTCGACTTCCAGGCCTTCACCGAAATTGTGCAACAACTGAGCAGCTATTGGCTCAATCTCAATCAAAGCCCTCCTAAATAGGATACCTTTATGGGTACAATAAAAAAGCCCCTAAATACCCTACTCATTGAGGATTCAGAAAACGATGCGCTGCTCATCGCGCGGATGCTCCGGCGCGGCGGCTACGACCTCGCCTATCAACAGGTGGATACCCCAGAGGGGATGCGCGCCGCGCTGGCCCAAGGCGATTGGGATCTGATCATCTCCGATTACTCTATGCCCCAGTTCAGCGGCAGAGAGGCCTTGAAGATGCTTCAAGAGACAGACCTGGATCTCCCCTTCATCATCGTCTCCGGCGCGATTGGCGAGGAGGAAGCGGTCGCCGCGATGAAGGCCGGCGCGCACGACTATGTGATGAAGGACAAACTCGCGCGCCTCGTCCCGGCGGTCGAGCGAGAGCTGGCCGAGGCCCAGATCCGCCAAGAGCGCCGCCAGGCCGAAGCGCAAATTCGCCGCCTCTCGCGCGCGGTCGAGCAAAACCCCGTCGCCATCATCATCACCGATCCCCAAGGCGTCGTCGAGTACACTAACCCCCAATTCACCGAGATGACCGGCTATCCGCGAGAAACAGCTATCGGGCAGGAGCTTCATCAACTTCACACCAAAAGCACCGACTTAGAGACAGTCTACGAATTAGAACAGGCCATCCGCGCCGGAAAAGAGTGGAAAGGCGAGCTGCAAAACTGGAAGGCAAGCGGGGAATCCTACTGGATTTCCCTCTCTATCTCCTTCATCCACGATCCCGACGGCCAAATCACCCACTGCGTCGCCACCGGGGAGGACATCACCGAGCGCAAGCGCGCGGAGGCCGAAAAGAGCCTTCAAATCGCCCGGATGCAGCGCCAGCATCACACCCTCACCCAGTTGGCCAAACACCCGGCGCTGGCCGAAGCGCAATTACAAAAGGCCCTCCACTCCATCGCCCAATCCGCCGCCGATACGCTGGACATCGCGCGCGTCAGTCTCTGGAAATTCTCGCCGGAGCGTCCCCAATTACAGCAGATCGAGACCTTCAACCGCGTGGATCACACGCTCAAAGAGTCCGCACATTCGATAGATGTCACCCAATATCCTCGCTATCACCACGCGCTCCAACATCAACGGGTCATCGATGCCCGCGACGCGCTCCAAGACCCCCGCACGGCAGAGCTAATGCGCGATTATTGGGGCGCCAACCACAAGGGCGCCACACTGGATGCTCCCATCCGCCTCCACGGCCAGGTCGTCGGCGTCGTCCGCCACGAACACCTCGGCGCGCCCCGCGATTGGTATCCCGACGAGATCACCTTCGCCGGCCAGATTGCCGACATCGTAGCGCAGACGCTTCTCAACGCCGATCTCCACCGGCGGGCCAACGAGTTGGCCGCTATCACCCGCGTCAGTCGCGAGATTATGTCCGTCCCCAATCTCAAACAAACCTTTCGTTCCATTGCGCGCCACGCCGCCAGGCTCTCCCAATCCGATGCCGGCGGCGTCTTCACCTTCCAATCTTCTAATAAACTTTACATCGCGGCAGGCTATGGCGTCAGCAAGCGCTTTCTCCGGGCCATTGAAACGCAAGGCATCCGCGCCGGCGAAGGTGTCATCGGACGCGCCGTCACCGACCGCCAGGCCGTCCCCGTCTCCGATCTCGCCCAAGAACCGACGGCGCCACTCCAGAACCTCTACGCGATAGAAGAGATTCGCGCCGTGCTCGCCGTGCCGATGCTGCGCACCGGCGAGGTCATCGGCGGCATCGTGCTCTGGCACCGCACGCCGCGCCACTTCACGCCGGAGGAAATCGCATTCATCCAGGCGCTGGCCCAGCAATGCGTCAATGCCGTGGTCAACGCGCAGCTCTTCGAGGCGGAGGCCCAACGGCGAAGCGAGGCCGAAACCCTCTTCGCCGTCGCCCAAGCGATGAGTGCAACCTTAGATCTTCATCAGGTGCTTGAGACCATCCTCACCGAGTTGCAAAAGGTCGTTCCTTACGATAGCGCCTCCGTTCAGCAATTGCAGGGCAACCACCTGGTCATCATCGGCGGACGCGGCTTTAAGGATATGGACGATCTTCTCTCCATCCGCTTCGATCTCCACAGCGAAAAGACGCCTAATCGCCAGGTCATCGAAACCCAAGAGCCTTTGATCTTGGATAACGCGCCTCAGAAATACCAGATTACAAACCACCAAGGCCCCACACCCACAACGCCCCGTTCCTGGCTAGGCGTCCCGCTGATCTTAGGCGACCGCTTGTTAGGTATGATCGCGTTGGATAAATACGAGGAGAGCTTCTACACCGAGGAGCAAGCGCGTCTGGCGTCGGCTTTCGCAGCCCAGGCCGCCATCGCAATGGAGAATGCCCGCCTCTTCGAGGAAGAGGAACAGCGCGCCCAGGCGTTATCCCAAGCCCTGGAGCAACAACGCGAGTTGGATCGCCTCAAGGATGAGTTCATCCAGAACGTCTCGCACGAGTTACGCACCCCATTGGCTATCGCGCGGGGCTATGCCGAACTTTTGGAGATGGGCGACTTAGGCGAGCTGACGCCTATGCAAGAAAAGCCCGTCGAAATCATCAGCCGCCGCCTTCAGATGCTCTCGGCCCTCATCGATGACATCAACGCCATTTTGGAGACCGAAACCCAACCGCCGCCGCTCAAGCCCCTGAACTTAGCCGCGCTCGTGCGCGATATGCTGCCGGATTATCAGGCCTCCGCCAATCGGGCGCAACTCACCCTCCGCGCCGACATCGCCGCCGACGTCCCCGAAATCGCCGGCGACCCCACCAGCATCCGCCGCACATTGGATAATCTCATCGGCAACGCACTCAAGTTCACATCTCCCGGCGATCACATCACGATCCGCCTGCACGCCGAGCCGGAAACCGTCATCATAGCCGTTGAGGATACGGGCATCGGCATCCCCCAGGATCAAATCCACCTGATCTTCAAGCGCTTCTACCAGGTAGATGGCAGCTCGAGTCGCCGCTACGGGGGGACTGGATTGGGGCTGGCGCTGGTCAAGAGCATCGTCGAGACCCACGGCGGCGCCATTGACGTCCAGAGCGAAATCGATGTAGGATCTACGTTCACCATCCGCCTCCCGACCTTAGATTCGCCCAACTCCCCTTTGTCGGAGGCGTCGCAAGCGGCGACTGTATTGCCCTGCGATAGCGATTAGCCGGGAGAAGCTCTTGCATCCCCATAACCTGGTCATCCACACGAAGCTGATGCCCCCCCGGCTCCACAAGCGCATCCTGCCGCGCCCGCGCCTCACGCAGCGCTTGCTGGAAGCGCTCGACTACCGCTTGACCATCGTCCATGCCGGCACCGGCTACGGGAAGAGCACCGCCCTGGCCTCGCTCGCAGAAAGCGCTCATCCCCTCGTCTGGTATCACTTAGGCGAGGAGGACGCGGACCCGCTGGTCTTCCTCCTCCATCTCTTCGCCAGCTTCCGCGACCGCTTCCCCGCAATCTCCGACGCGCCGCTCGCTGTGCTAGACGAGTTGGACAGCAACCACCATCTCCCCTGGACCGCCTTCGTCGATCTGCTCATCAACGAGCTATCCGAACACCTCACCGCCCCCACTCTGCTGGTGTTGGATGACGCTCACGAGTTACGCCGAGCCGCCGAGTTACTGAACATCTTGAATCGCTTCATCGATTACGCGCCGGCCCATCTCCACACCATCCTCTCCACCCGGCACCCCCTCAAGCTGCCCTCGCTGCTCACGTGGCGCGTCAAAGGCGCCGTCCTGGAAATCGGGCAGGAGACGATGGCCTTCACCCCGGAGGAGATCGCCGCGCTCTTCCACGAGCACTACAGCCTCGAACTGCCGCCCGCCACGGTCGCCCAAATCGCCGCCGAGACGGAGGGCTGGGCCATCGCGCTCCAACTGGTCTGGCAGGGCCTGCACAGCGGCGCCATCTCCGATGTCCAACAGGCGCTCCGGCGCCTCCAGGGTGGCGATCGCCAGGAGAAACCGCTCGTCGGGCCGACGGAGCATCTCTTCGCCTACTTAGCTCAGGAGATTTTGGATCAACAGCCGCCGGCGATCCAGGAGTTCCTGCTCACCACCGCCGTGCTCCGGGAGATGACGGCGCCGCTCTGCGATTGCCTGCGCGCCAGCGATGACAGCGCCGCCGTGCTCCGCGATCTGATGGACAGCGGCCTCTTTGTCGTCGACAACGGCGACGGTCACCTGCGCTATCATCACCTCTTCCGCGATTTCCTGCGTCACCAGCAGACGTCCCACTTCGCCCGCCAGACCCACCGCAAGGCAGCGACCTGCTGCCAGCGCCACGATCAGCCGGAGGAGACAATCTATCACCTGCTGGAAGCCGCCGCCTACGAGGACGCCGCCGCGATCTTAGCCACGCGCGGACGCCAGATGGTGCGCGCGGGACGCCTGGACACCTTATCCGGCTGGATCAACGCGCTCGCGCCGGACGTTCTCCAGAGCGCGCCTCGGCTCCTGACCTACTTAGGCGACATCGCCCGGCTGCACAGCCGCTTCGACGAGGCGCTCGGCTGGTATCGACAGGCGGAGCAACAGGCCCGCGCCCAGGGCGATCAGAGCGCCATCGGCCAGGCGCTACGCGGCCAGGCCCGCATCTACTTGGATACGGTGAATCCCAGCCAGGCGGAGGATCTGCTGAGTGAGGCGCTGCGCCTCTCCGACGGGCAGGCGGATCGCGAGGCGCAGGCGCGCCTCCTCGAGCTGCTGGCGGAGAATCGCCTGAACCTGGGCCATCCGGCGGAAGCGGAGGCCTTCCAGGCGGAAGCGCAAGCGCTCCGCGCCGAAGGCCCCGGTCAGGCAGAGTTGGCCGTCCGCGTGATGTTGCGCACGGGCCAGTTGGATCAGGCGCGGCGGGTGTTGGAGAAGCGCGCGCAGGCCGAGCGCCAAGATCCCGTGCTGCGCCCGCGCGCCCATCGCGAGACGCTGTTACTGCTGGCGTTGATCTTAGTCTTCCAAGGCGAGGGCGAGGCCGCCTATCACTGCGCCATCGAGGGCGCCAAGCGCGGGGAGGCGCTCGCGTCACCCTTCATCACCGGCGTGGGGAAGATGCGGCTGGGGCACGCCTGGCTGCTGCGCGATGCGGAGCGCGGGTACGCCGAGGCCTGCCGCTGCTACCGCGACGCAATCCGCCAGAGCGAGACGTTAGCCGTGCCGCGCCTCAGGGTGGAAGCGTATTGGGGCCTGTGCCGCGCGCACGGCTTTCGCGGCGCCATCGATGCGGCCGAACGGGCAGCGGAGCGGGGCCTGGCGTTGGCGCGCGCGGCCGGCGACGAGTGGATCGCCAATCTGATTTTGGTCTCGCTGGGCGCGGGCTATATGATCGCGGGGCAGTACGAGAAGGCGGCCACCCATCTCGTCCGCGCGCGGAATGGCTTCCACGAGTGCGGCGATACCTACGGGCAGGCGGTCGCGCGGCTCTGGCAGTGTTTGCTCTGGCTGGAGACCGACGACGCGACGCGCCTGGCGCGCGGGCTGGACGATCTGCTGCCCCACGCGCGCGAGCAGCGCTACGACTATCTCTTCACGCGCGCCACGCTCTTAGGCCCGTCCGATCCGCGCCGGTTGGTACCCTTGCTCCTCTACGCGCGGGATCAGCGCCACGCACCGCAGTACGCCAGGCAGCGTCTGGCCGATCTCGGCCTCACGCAGCTCCAGCACCATCCCGGCTACCAGCTCCGGGTGCAGACGCTGGGCAACTTCCAGGCCTGGCGCGGCGTCCCCCTCAAGGAGAACGAGATCGAGGCGCAGGATTGGCATCGGGAGAACGCGCGCCTGCTCTTCCTGTTGCTGATCACCTACCGCGATGCGATGCTCGACCGCGAGCAGATCGCGGAGATGCTCTGGCCCGGCCTCGACCAGGAGACCGCGCTGCGGGATTTCAAGGTGGCGCTGAGCACGCTCTACAAGGCGTTGGAGCCGGGACGCAAGCGCGGCGCGCCCTCTGCCTACGTCCAGCGCGATGGCAGCCTCTACGGCCTGCGCCCGGAGGCCGATCTCTGGCTGGACGGGGAGGCCTTCGAGCGCGCGGTCGCCGCCGGGGATGCGGACATCGAGTCCGCGCCGGCGACCGCCATCGCGCGCTATCGCGAGGCGCTGAGTCTTTACGCGGGCGATTATCTCCAGGAGTACCCCTTCGAGGATTGGTGCAGCGAGGAGCGGGCGCGCCTGCGCTCGCTCTACGTGGGGGCGGCGGATCAATTGGCGCGCGCTCTGATCGAGCGCGCGCAGTGGACGGAGGCCATCGAGGTCTGCCAGACCATCTTAGCCTGCGATGATTGCTGGGAGCAGGCCTATCGCCTGATGATGACGGCCTACGCCCGCCTGGGGAATCGCGCCCAACTGCTCCGCACCTATCGACGCTGCGAAGCGCGGCTGCGCGAGGAACTGGACGTGGCCCCTTCGCCGCGCACTTTGGCGCTCTACAAACGATTGAGCCAGGAATCGTAGGAGACGATGGGAATTTAGGTGTCAGTCGATGAATTCCATTCATCGAGTCAAGCAATTGCTACAAGCTCATCAAAGGGTTTCCCATCGGTCGCTGTGTAGACATCCTCTTCAGGATCATCCAAAAAAGCAAAAGCGGGATTACGAGCAGCAGCACGCAACCACGCTGCTTCCTCAATTTCATCAACCGATTCGATTATCTCTACATCTCTCATTTCGCTTCTACTCTTCCTATTGCCCCTCATAGAAAACCTCGCCGATGTTGGGCCACCAGCGTTCCAAGAA
>CAZCAI010000099.1:2058-17923 GCA_964496595.1 uncultured Anaerolineales bacterium | reverse complement strand
TGTCGCAATCGCCGCGCCGGCGCAAGATGGTGAACTGGCTGGAGATCCCCGTCGATGTGATGAGCGTCTGTATCGATGAGCGCCCGGATCCCGATGAGCATCCCGCGACGTTGGCGACGCGGCTGGCGCTGGAAAAGAATCAAGCGCTGACTGATCCGCCGTCCGAGGCATGGATTCTCGCTGCCGATACCACCGTTGATTTGGAAGGACGCTCGCTGGGCAAGCCCCAGAATCCCGCCGAGGCGCAGCATCTATTGCGCCAACTTCGAGATCGACCTCACGAGGTGCATACGGGCGTGGCGCTCCGCATCCCGCAAACGCAGGAGATGACCGTCCGGCGCGTCACCACCAGGGTTTGGATGCGCCCCTATACCGACGCTGAGATCGCGGCCTACGTGGCGAGCGGTGATCCTATGGATAAGGCCGGCGCCTATGCTATTCAGAACGTGGCTTTTGATCCGGTAGCGACAGCGGATCGCTGTTATGCTAATGTGGTGGGATTACCCCTCTGTGCAGTGGCCGCTTTGATGCGCGCCGGTGGATATATCCTAACCGTGGATATTCCCGCGCTCTGCCGCCGTCACTTTGGTTATCACTGCCCCCTGCCGGATCGAGGGGAAGTGGTGCTATGAAACGCCTTCTGATGTGGGGGCTGGTATGCCTGCTGTTGAATTCGGCGTGTACGGCGGCGGCGCCGACCCCCGAGGCGCTGACGTCCGCGCCGCCGACGGTCCAGGCGCCTACGCCCACGCCGACGGTGGATTTCGCCCGGCCAGAGCGAGCGGGGCGGGATTTCTTGTCCGCCTGGGAGCGAGGAACGTATGAGCAGATGTATCAGATGCTCGCGCCGGAGCTTAGAACCGAGATGCCGTATGAGGTATTTCAGCGGGCGCATACGAAGGCTTTGGATAGCACCACGACCTTCAGTATGACGCTGACGCCGCGCACGTTGAAGGTTGAAGGAGCACAGGCGACGATTGAGTTCGTCGAAGTCTGGCACACAGGGCTATTTGGTGATTTACGGGCGGATAACGCGCTCCATCTGCGCCGCGATGAAGCTCAGTGGTGGATCTCGTGGGAGCCGGCGACGATGTGGCCGGCTCTGGCCCCAGGGTATACCTTCATCTTGGAATATCAAATTCCGCCGCGAGCAAATATCTATGACCGCGAGGGGGCCGGCCTGGCCGTCCCCAGTACCCACGTCTCCGTAGGCGTTATTCCCGAGCAGATCGAGGATGAGGCGACGTTACTTGAGGTTCTCACTCAGGTGTTGGAGATGCCGCCGGAGGAGATCCGCGCGATCTATGTTGATCAGCCGGCGCATTGGTTCATCCCGATCGAAGAAATTTCTAGCGAGCGGAGTATGACCTACGATGAATTACTCTTAATGCCGGGGATCGAGCGGCGCGGACGTCAAGGCCGCACCTATCCGCTGGAGGGCGTCGGCGCGCACGCTGTCGGTTGGATTTCGCCAATCCCGGCGGAGGCATTGGCGACCTACCGCCGCCAGGGGTATCGAGGCGATGAGTGGGTGGGGATCGCGGGTTTGGAGCGCTGGGGCGAGCAGATTTTAGCCGGCCGCAACGGGGGACGACTCTATATTGCTGATGCGGAGGGAAATTATGTCGCCAGCGTGGCCGAGCGCGATCCGCAGCGCGGGCGTCCCATTTATGCCACCCTCGACCGCGATCTGCAATACCACGCCGAACAGGCCTTGGGCGACTATCCCGGCGCCGTCGTCGCCGTCGATGTGAAGACCGGCGCCATCCTGGCGCTGGCCAGCTTGCCGGATTTTGATAGTAATATCTTTCTGCAACCGACCGCCGAAAACGAGCGTCGGGCGGTGCTGAGCGACCCCCAGCGTCCCCTGTTTAACCGCGCGACTCAAGGGGCCTATCCCGCCGGCTCGGTCTTCAAAATCGTGACAATGGCGGCGGGAATGGCCGCGTTAGACCTGACGCGCGATAGCCCATTCTACTGTCCTGGTTATTGGGATGGTCTCGGTGAGCCGAACCGCCGCTATTGTTGGCTCGAAAGCGGGCATGGCGATATTGTCCTTCAGGATGCTTTGGCCGCTTCGTGCAACGTGACCTTCTATGAGATCGGCAAGCAGTTAAACCAGGCCGATCCAGATATTTTGCCGACCTACGGCCGCGCCTTTGGATTTGGTGAAGCCACAGGGTTGCAGGCGCTTTCGGAGGCGGATGGCCTGATGCCGGATCCCGAATGGAAAGAAGCCGTCTATCAAACTGGATGGGGAACCGGCGACACTGTGAACTTGGCCATCGGGCAGGGCTACTTGCTGGTGACGCCGTTGCAGATCGCGCGGATGGTGGCCGCGGTGGCCAACGGCGGAACGCTCTACCGCCCGTATCTCGTGGATCGCATCGCGGCGGGGAGTGGGGAGCCGGAGTATGTGACCCAGCCTCAGGCGCTCGCCCAATTGCCCATGACGCAGGCGCACCTGGCGATCCTTCAGGCCGGCATGTTGGATACCACCACGGCCCCGTTCGGCACGGCGCGTCGACATTTCCAGGGACTGGCTGTCGCCGTTGCCGGCAAGACCGGGACCGCCGAGGCCGTTCATGAGGAAAACAAGCCCCATGCCTGGTTTGCGGGTTACTTCCCGGCGGATGATCCTGAGATCGCGATGGTGGTGTTAGCTGAGCACGGGGGGGAAGGCTCGACCGTCGCGGCGCCGATGTTCCGCCAGATTGTGGAGGGATATTATGGGTGGCCGATCACGCCGTTGCCCCCGACCCCAACGCCCTCAACATCGACCCCCACGCCAGAGACATCGCCATAGGGAAAGGCGCGGATGATCGATAACGATCTTTATTGATCGATTATGATCGAATGTGTTGTTTTGTGTTGACGTGATCGTTGCCTTGTGCTATAGTTAAGCTTGTGAGAGGCAGCAGTGTTGAAGCGTGAGCGGCAAGCCATTATCCAGCACCAATTGGCAGACGAGGGCGCTGTGTACGTCTCTCAATTGGCTGCGGAACTCGAAGTCTCCCCGATAACTATCCGGCGCGACCTCTCGCAACTGGAAGAGGAAGGCAAATTGCGTCGCGTACACGGGGGGGCGCTCTTGCGCGAAGGCGCGAGCGTTCAGCACCTTGCCAGCGGTTTGGAGCGGCGGATCGCCGAAGCGGGCGCGCGGCTTCTCCCGGAAAAAAGCGTGGTCTTTTTGGGGCCAGGCGCGATCACGCCGGAGATGGCGCCCTTTTTGCGCGAACATCCGCACCTTACCATTATGACGAACGCGCTCAACGTGGCCTGGGCCATTGCCCACCAGCAGACGCACCCCCTTCATTTGATCGGCGGTCAGGTGCAAGCGGATTATGGCATCTACGGCAACGCCGAAGCGCTACGCGATATCCGCGCCGATTGGATCGTGTTGGAGGCTTCGGGCCTGGACGCGGCGCGCGGTTTGACGCACGATCACCACTATTATGCTGAGGTTGCGCGCGTGCTCCTCAGTTCGCATGCGCAGGTGATGCTCCTGCTGCGACCGGAGCAGATCGGAGGCGCGGGCGCGCTCTTCATCGCCCCCGCCGAAGAGATAGATGTTCTGGTCACGGGCCGCGAGGCCGCTAATCCGCCGCTGTGGAACCTCAGCGAGTTAGGTGTTCGGATTGTTCTGACGTAATCAAAGTTTTAATCACTTCATATCTTTGAAAGGAGATTTTTAAATGGCTAGTGTTACCTATCGAAATGTCACGAAACGTTTTGGCGATGTCATCGCCGTCTCGGATCTCTCATTGGATATCGAGGATAAAGAATTCCTGGTCTTCGTCGGGCCGTCGGGCTGTGGCAAAAGCACCAGCTTGCGGATGTTGGCCGGTCTGGAAGAGATTTCCGATGGAGAAATTCTGATCGGCGACCGCGTGGTCAATGACGTGCCCCCCAAGGATCGCGATATCGCGATGGTCTTCCAATCCTACGCGCTCTATCCCCACATGACCTGCTATGACAATATGGCCTTTGGCCTCAAATTGCGCAAAATCCCTAAGCAGGAAATTGACAGCCGCGTGAAGGAAGCGGCCGAAATTTTGGGCATCGAGCATCTGTTGGATCGCAAACCCAAGCAATTATCTGGTGGTCAGCGCCAGCGCGTCGCCGTCGGGCGCGCCATCGTCCGGGAGCCGAATGTCTTCTTGATGGACGAGCCGCTCTCCAACCTCGACGCCAAGTTGCGCGTCCAGGCCCGCGCCGAGATCTCCAAGCTGCATCATCGGCTGGGCACGACCTTCATCTACGTGACCCACGATCAGGTGGAGGCGATGACGATGGGCACCCGGATCGCAGTATTGAAGGATGGCATCCTCCAGCAGTGTGATTCTCCCCAGCAGTTGTATGATTATCCGGCTAATATTTTCGTCGGCGGCTTTATCGGCAGCCCGGCGATGAACTTCTTCGACGCGACCTTGATTGAGAATAACGGCGAGATGACGCTCGATTGCCGCGATTTCCAAATCTCCGTGCCGGAGGAGCGCCGCGATGTGTATCGTGGTTACTTGGGCCAGGAAGTGATTGCGGGCGTGCGCCCGGAGCATGTCCACGACCCCGAATTCACGCCGCCTGGCATTAAGCCCGCGCTCGTGGAGACGAAGGTGGACGTGACCGAGTTGATGGGCAATGAGGTCATTGCCTATTTGCAGACGGAGCACACCTCCTTCTTGGGCCGCTTCGATCCGCGCACCAACGTGAAGATTGGTATGACTAAGACCGTCGCGTTTGACATGAGCCGCATGCACCTCTTCGATAAGGATACGGAGAAGGCCATTCGCTGACGCGCAATAGCGCAGTAGCTGGCACAATTAAAGGCCGGCCTCGAAAGAGGCCGGCCTTTTTGTATCCAGATAGATAACTATGCTCCGAGCGGATTGGCAAATCCGTGACAAACGGGGATTGTCGATTCCTTCGAAGCTAAATGGGAAATGTCCTACGGCGTGCGCTTCACAACCAAGGGCAGGTAGATGTCGGAGATTTCCGCCCCTGGGGCTGATGTGACGTAGAAGTTGGCCGAGGCGCGATGTTGTTCTCTGTGGCTGCTGTCTGTAAAGGTAGAGATGGCGAAGACGGTGTAAGCGCCGGGTAAAGCATCGTCGGGGCTGTGCCATGGAATGGATTGCGCTTCCGCGATTTCGCCGAGCGTGGTGTCCAGGTCGCTGCTGAGCATCAGCGTCCCCGCCGGATCGCGGAGTTCCACGGTGGAGGTGATGGGTAAATCCTCGGCCTGGAGATTTTGGAGCCAGAGCCACAGGGTGGCGTGCTCTCCTGCGCTGATGTGATCGGGTTCTGCGCTCAATTCGCTGCGGAAGCGGGGGAGCGCGTAATCGGCGGCGGCGGTGTTGTTGGTCTCGTCGAATTCGGCGACTGGAGCTACGGTTACCTCGAAGGTGTGGGGTCCGCCTTGGCCCGCTGTATCCCACGGCAGATTAACGATGGTCGTTTTTCCAGCATCCAGCGTCGAGAGGGTGATGTTGTCGCCGATGGCCGCGCCGTCGTTGGAGAAGGCCACGGTCGTCTCGGCGGATGCGCCGCCGCCCGCGTTGACGACGATGGCCTGCAAGGCAGCGCTCCCGTCGCTGATGGTGAGCATTGGCAGGCTGGGGATGAGATCCGGCAGCGCCGTGCCGCAGACTAACGCGGTCTGGGCCGTGGCGGAGAAGCCGTCCATCTGGAGGGTAGCCGTGAGCTGCTGATGTCCGATGGGCAGCGGGGAGCTGAGCGGCAACGTGATGGTCTGGTGGCCGGACGTCAGGTCGATGTTGTGATTGGTCGGCGTTGCGCTGTCGATGGCGAGTGTGATGCTGGCCGTGGTGGCTTTGGTCGCGTAGATGTTGATGTGCGCGTAGGCGGAACTATCGGCTTTTGCGTAGGCCGGCTGATCCGTCGCGAGGTGGAGCAGGGCCGCCGGGCCGATGTCCAAGCCGAGCGCGCCGTCGGCTGCGGCGGGCGTTGCGCCTTGATCCGCGCGGCGGCGCGCCTGCGCCGAGGCGGGCGCGAGCGTGTAGCGAATTTGATGGAAGCCCATCTGGGCGTTGAGCGCGGCGGTGATGCGCGCGGTGTTGGTGATGCCTGGCTGGAGCGCGAGCGTCTGGCGGGAGGCGGGGCCGTCCTGGCCGTCTGGCGTGTGCAGCCACGAGGTGATCTCCACCTCGTGTGCGGCGTCGGCGGCCAAGGTGAGCGTGGCGCTGACGATGCCGTCGGGCGTCGCAGGGACGTGATCCACTTGCTGGCCGATCACGCGGGCAGTGGGCGCATCGACATCGAACCAGAGGGTCGCGGCCCGGCCATCCGCCGGCGTGCCGGCGCCGTGGATCGCGTAGGTGAGCGCGTGGGCGCCGGGCGTCGCATCCGCCGGAATAGCGAAATCGAAGCTAGAGCCGCTGGCGCTGCCCAGCGTCCGCGTGAAGGTTTGATCGAAGACGTAGGCCGTCAGGATCCCTTGCGTCAGGGTCGTGACCATGGTGGCGGTCACGGCAGCGTTGCGCGGATAGCGGTCTTGGTCTAGTCGGATCGTCGCCCCCGGCGTTTGACGGTGGAGGCGGTGTGTCCCCTGGACTAACGCGCGGTGGTAGCGTCGGCTGTAGAGGCCGTAGAAGGCGATGGGACTGGAGGTGAAGTCGGCGGTGAAGGTCGCGCTGATGTGGGTTGTCGCCCCGGCGGGCAGATCAAACGCGCGCTGCTGCATCGCCCCGCCGAAGGCCACGTGCGCGGTCAGGTCGCTGAGGTTGAGCGCGCTGTGATTGGTGATCGTCAGCCAAAGCGTGGCCGGCTCTCCGGGGAGATAGGCGGCGCGGTCGGTACTGGATTCAACGGTGATGCTGAGGCCCGCCACGCGCCAGATGTGCGCGCCCTGCGCGATCGCCTCGTCCGCGCTGCCGAAGGTGTAAGCGCTCGGCAGGGCTAAGCTTGGCATATCAAAGGGGACGCTGATGGGCAGCGTGAAATCCGCCGTCGCGCCGGCCGGGAGCCAGCGGCGCAGATGTCGATCTTCGAGCAGATCCCACACGAGGTGGAACTCCGCCAGTGCGGGCGCGCCGCCGCGATTGTGGACGGTGTAGGTGAGCGGCGTCGTCTCGCCGGCGGGGAAGAGCGTTGTCGCGGGGGCGTGGGTGAGTGCGAGGTCGGGCGGGTCGATGCTGCCATCCAGCTCGCGCTGCGCCAACAGCGCGCCGTCCTCCGCCCGGAGCGTCACGGCGGCGGTGTACGGCCCGGCGGTCAAGTGCAGCGCGTCCAGTGGGAGCGTGAAATCGGCGCTTTCGCCCTTATCCAGATGGAGCGTGCGTACCTCGCGGGCGAAAGGCTGCCCCGCGCGTTGCCCCTGCGCGACCAACGTGCCGCTGATCGCGTTCCAGCCCACGTTGGTGATGACGGCGGTGACCGTCGGCGCGCCGGAGGCCGTCAGTTTGAGGTCGTTTTCGCCCTGAACGGTGAGCGCGCGCGCCTGCGCCCGCTGCCAGGGATCGCTGTGATCGAAGAGGCCGGGGTTATCCGAGGGATTGAGCCGCAGCGTCATCGTGAGGGGGCGGAGGCCGCGCGTGAGGCTGACGATCAAGGTGTCATCTAAGCGATCCCCGGCGGGTAGGAGGTAGGTGCGGCGGATCTGGGCGCCGTTGGCGTCGAGGGCGTGCGGCGTCAGCCAGGCGATGCCCTGCGCGCGCGCGGCAGGCCGAGACGATCCGAGTAGTTGGGAGGCGCGCTGCGGACGCCTGAAAGGAACTGCGTCGTCCAGGTCGAAGATCACCTCGGCGACGAGATCGACATCGCCGGGATTTTCGAGATTGTAGGGGAGGACGACGTCGCCCTCGCGCTGTGGATCGTCGGCGCGAAGCGTGAAGGTCGGCGCGGCGCTGAGGGCGACGGTCTGCGTGAGCGTGGCGGTGAAGTCGTCGGTGAGGGTCAGGCTGAGGTTGGTTGTCTGGGTCAGTTGGAGCGCGCGGGTGAAGATCTCCAGCGCGCCCGGTGCGACCGTCTGGGTAAAGCGCGCGCCGTGGAAATCGACGTGGAGATCCGCCGGCACCGCCGTGTTGTTCGCCAGCGTCGCCTGCGCGACGAAGGGGTGGGGCAGGGTTTGCTGCGGCGCGTCCAACGTCGTCGCCACCGTCGGCGTGACGATTTCGAAGCGGGCGACCACGCGCGCGCCACTGATCTCGCCCGTGATCGTTACCGCGTCGCCGGCTTCGGGCGCGGTCGTCGTCGCCTGGTAGGATGTGCTGTCGCCCGGCTCCAAGGTTATTTGCTTGTTGCGGATAGGGGCATCATCTTTCTTTAGGGTGAGGGTTTCATCAATAGCCGTATCCCCCGTGTTGTACACCTCGCCGGTGATGGCGATTTTCTCGCCGGGACGATAGGCCGGCGCGTCGGTGTTGAGCGTGAGGGCCAGGGGCGAGTCGCTGAGGAAGAAGGGCGTGCGCGATTGGGCGATGACCTGCCCGTGCGCGTTGCGCAGTTCGCTCAGCAGATAGTAGCCGCCCGATAGCGAAATGTCTGTGGTCTCCGTCGTGACCTGCGTCGCCGCGCCGGACGTCAGCGCGACCGAGCGGCTGCCCAGCGGATAGGTGCGCCCGCCGTGGCGTTGCGCTTGGGCGATCAAATCCTCGTTGGGATCGGCTAAGAGCACGGTGAGGCGATAGGGCTGGCGGCTGCTGGTCTGAGCCAGCCCGCCGACGCCTCGCACTCGGACGTAATAGTCGCCTGGATCCACAAAGGTTGCCGTCGCTGTGATGTGTGCGCCTGCTTCATCAATGATAGTCGACGCCTCGTTTTCGACCGCATCATAGATCGTGACCTTCGGCGCCAGCGGCGTCCCTCTGGCGTCGACAACAGCGACCAGGTTCCCGCTCTCTGGGACATGCACCTCATAGATGTCCACATCCTCGGCGGGATCCAAGAACGCCGCAACGCCTGTGTTGATACCGCTTAACTGCGTGGCCTGATCGAAGATGTCGTTAGGCTCGTGGGAATCGCGGGCCAGATCGAAGTAGCCGGCCTCGAAGGTCTCGGTGATGATCCTCGGCGCGGTGATGACCGGCCCGGAGAAGAGCGTGGCGGTCGGCGGCTCAACGCCCCACCAGTTGTAGCGCGCATCCACCTCGATATCTACCTCGGATTCCGCCTGTGCGGTATTGCTGATGAACCGATTGTGGCGCGCGACCACGCGAGGTACTCCTCCTTCTAAGGATTCTATCGCGCCTAAGGCAGTACCTGTAGTGTCTTTGAGGATAGAGTCTGTCAATGTGATGACGGCGTTGCCCACTGCATAAAGGGCGTAATTGGCGCTGGTAAGGACGCCATTGTGAGCAAAAAGCGTGCGGCTGATCGTCGCGTGGCTGTCTTTGACCCAGACACCGGCGGATTCTCTGCTGTCGTGGCTGTTGCTCAGGATGCGACTGTACTGGAGCGTGACATTGGCTTGATTATTGAGCATGATACCGCCGCGTTGCGCCACCAGGCTCGTTTCCTCTCCGGCGTTGCGCGCGGTTACATAGGCCAGGTCGCCGCTGCCGCCATCAAAGATCACGCCTTCCCATTGCTGAGTGCCCGTGGTCATCGAGGTGAACGTGATAGGCTGCGTGGGCGTCCCGCGCGCGGTGAGATGGCCTGCGATGACAAGCGACGCGCCTGGGTTGGCCCGTAGCTCAATGCCCGGCTCGATGGTCATAGGAACGCCGCTGCCTAAGGTGACTTCCTCACTCAGTTCGTAGAACTCCGCGCCCCAGGCAGTGGGCAGGCGCATCGCTCTGGAGATGGTGTTGTCCACGGTGGAGGTGTTCCCTTGGATGCGCGCAGTATCGTTGATGAAGGTGAGCGCCGAGGCGCGCGCCCAATTATCGGCCTCTAAGCAAAGACCGGGGCCGGCGTTGTTGCGGAATGTTGTGTGTTGGACGGTGATAGTTCCTTGAGCATCAAGGCCGCATTGACTAAGGTTGTTTTCGAATGTGGAAGAGATCACGGTGATGGTGCTTGTTCCCCTTGCGTTGATCACGTTTCGATTCTTCGTGGTTGAGTGTCCGCTGAAGAGCGTGTCGCTCAAGATGACGCGACTGTCTTGAATATTGATGCCATGTTCGGTGTTGCTTATGATGGCGCTGCTGTAGATGCTGACCTCGGAATTTTCAAAAATCCCCAGGCTTTGGCTTTCACCCAAAGGAGTGTGCCCCGCATATCGTAGAACTGTGTGACGCAGCTCTCCGGTCCCACCTACAAACTTGAGACCAACCCATTGGCCGGCGGCGGTGTTGTTTTCGGAGGTGAAGGTGATCATCTGCGTGGGAGTTCCGATGGCTTCGAGGTGCCCCTGGATTTGTAGTTCTGTGTTGGATTTTCCCTTGACAATCACACCCGGCTCGATGGTCAAGGTAACGTTGGGGCTGACAACGATATTGTCTGTCAGGGTGTAGGGGCTATTTGCTAAAGTCCAGGTTACATTGGATGTGATATTTGTGGTGACTTCGTCGCGCAATGTGATGGGTTCGGGACGCGGATATGGGGCCGCCAACCCCGGCGCGCGCTGGGAGGTGTTGGCTTGCATGATCGGCATCGGGTGTTGTGTTGTAACGTGATCCGCCCTTACCTGAAGGAATGGATCGTCGTACCACGGCGTCGCCTGGTGGGTGAGCGTGAAGTTGCGGGGGTTGGCGCCCGCGCTGATCGCCATCGTGGTCGTGAGCGTCTCGAATCCAGGCGCGGTGACGGTGATCGCGTAGTTCCCCGGCGCCAGGTGCGCGAAGTGATAGCCGCCGTCGCCGCCGGTGCGCTGGTGAGCGGGTTGAATCTCGGCGGTTGGGACGTCGCTGGCGTGTAGCGAGACCTCCGCGCCGACGACGATGGTGAGGCCGCCGCTGACGCGCACCGCGCCGCCGAGATTGGCGCTGAAGCGCGGCGCGAGCGTCAGGGTGATGGGTTGGTGCGGCCCGGCGACGAAGTGGGTGGCGGAGTACGGCTCGTAGCCCCAGCGCTCGACCTGGAAGCTGTGGTCGCCGCGCTCGATCTCGACGAAGCGGAATTCGCCGTCGATGTTGGTCCAGAAGCTCTGCTCGCCGTCAATCGTCACGTAAGCGCCGGGCAGGCGTTGGCCGTCGGGCGCTTGCACGCTGCCCGCCGTGGGGCCTTCGCCCAACATCGATTGCGCCTTGAGCGTGAGCGTGCCGTTTGTCAAGGGGAAGTCGCCGGTGTTGGTCAGCCAGGCCGTCGCCGAGATAATCTCCCCGCCGGCGTAGACCTGCTGCGCGGTCTGCCCTGCAAGCGCCGACGCGATCCCCTCCACGGCGATGATGCGCCGCAGCGTGATCTGTTGGCCGGTGCTGTTGGCTCTTGCGTTGGCCTCCAAGGTGTAGAGGCCGGATTTTAGATCGGGGGGGAGGGTTAAGGCGTGCGTTACCGTGGCGCCGCTGCCAATCGTGTCGTCGAGTTGCTCCGAAAGCACCCGTGCGCCGGTCTGATCCCGGAGCGTCGCCAGCCCGATATAGCCGGTGCTCCCCGCGCCCAAGTTGGCGACCCGCAAGGGCAGGGTCTCGTCCAGGCGATAGCGGCGCTGCGCCAAGCTGAGGCGCAGATTGGGCGGCAGCGCCAGATAGTGGGAGCGATGCGTGGACGATGCGCCGTGGGCGGTCGTCAGGGTGACGGTCATCGGGTAGGCGCCGTGGATCGCAAATGGCAGCGCGATGTTCGCCGTCACGGTGCGCGCGGCCCCGACGGACGGCGTGATGGGCGTGCTCTGCGTGAAATCGTCGGCGTCCGGCGCTGTGAGAGTCGTGGTCAGGGGCGTCTCGACCTCGCCGATGTTCTCCACCGTTATCGTGACGCCCATCGTCTCGCCGGGCGCGTAGCGCGACCCGGTCGCCGCATCCGTCTGGTACGAGACGGCGTAGGCGGCGGCCACCTCGCTCTGATCGCGGAAGATCACCTCGCCGCGCTGGCGCGTCGCGTAGGTGAGGCGATAGATGCCCAGATCGGCGCTGAGCGGGAGGTTGTAGGTGAGCGTGAGTTGATCATGGCCCGCCAGCGTGAAAGCGTCGGTGGTCTCCCAGAGAGGCGCGCCGTCGGGGGCGGTGAGGGCGGCGTGGAAGCTGCCGTCATCGACCTCTGTGGCGTTGGCGTTGGTGAGGATGAAGTCCACGGCGTTGACCTCGGCCAGGCGATAGGGCGCGGCGCGATGGGGCGCGATCGCCACATCGGGCGCGGGCGCGTCGAAGGCGGCGTCGCCGTAGCCGACGATGTGGCCGTCGGGATCGCGCAGCTCAGCGCGAAGCTTATAGAGGCCATACGTCGGCGTGGTGGGCAACGTTGGTGTGTAGTCCACAGCAATGGCGCTACCCGCCAACAACGCGACGGATCGCGCCTCGCTATTCACAGGCGCGCCGTCGGGATCGAACGTCATCAGGTGCAGCGTGGCGTCGTAGTCCGCGCCCGCGACGTCGGTCAGGGTGATGGTCGCCTGCATCGGATTGGAGGCGCCGTCGTAGTAGGCCGCGCTCGTCGGCTCGACCCCGATCCGGGCGGCGGGGGCGACGGTGTGGATGGCGGCGGTGTCGAAGGCCTGCCACGCGCCGTCCTCGTAGAGCGCGGCGAAAAGATGATCGTCGGTGTGGAGCGCGCGGGTGATTTCTTCCTGCGCCGGGACATTTCCAATATCGCGCGTCATCGTCTCATCGGCGTGGCGCGGGAAGTTGTAGCGGATCTCGACGTCGCCGCTGGGTTGATCGGTGCGGTTGTGCAGATGGAGCGTGAAGCTGCCGACGTCGCCCCGCGCCCAGGTCGATTTGCCCTCCGCCGTGGTGATCCAGAAATCCCAGGCGCGATCTTCCGCCAAATGCGGGGGCGGATCGGCGACGACGAAGGCCCCGCCGATGGCGGGCAGTTGAAGTGCGACGCCGAGGTCGGGATCGCCCGCGCTCATCAGCGTGTAGTCCACGCGCCAGAGACCCACGGGCATGTGCGCAGTCGTGGTGTAGGGCACGGTGATCGTCGCGCCAGGGGCCAGGTTCAGCGGCAGCGGCATCGTCGTGCCGACGGTGTAGGCGATGTGCGAATCTGCTATACTCCCGTCCGGCGCGCGAAGGGTGAGGCGCAGGCGGCTGATCCCGCGCTCGGTGGTGTTCTGCACCCGCAGGGGGAGATACACCTCGTCATCGGGCGCGAAGGTAGCCGCCGCGAGCTGGTTGGCGCGCAGCGCGCCCCAATTGAGCAGCCCGCGCCAGAGCAGACGATCATCGGGACCGATCTGCGCCTGCGTCTGCCCCCAATCCGATGTGAGTGCGGTGGCGATGATGTAACCCGCGCCGTAGGTTGCTAAGGTCGCGGCGTCTCCGCCCTGCTTCTCGCGGACGAGCAGCGACGCAACGTCGGGCGCGGTGGGCGGCTGAAGCGCGCCATCCAGGAAGAGGGTCATCGTAGGGCGGGTGAAACTGGCAAGGGCCGGATGCGCGTCGGCGATGAGGGCAGCGGCGTGGTAGCCGCCGGGATCATCGCGCCAGCCCAGCCCGGCCAAATCGCCCGGCAGCGCGGCCAGGTCGGCGCTGTGCTGCTGCGCCGCGACGATCAATGTGCCGCCTTGCTCGACGTAGGCCGCGAGCCGATCCCGGACGGACGCCACATCTGCCAGGCCGAAGAGGCCGCCCGTGGGGATAAGCAGCACGGGCGTGGCCGCCGCCTCGTTCGGCGCGAAGTCCGGCGGCAGCAGCGTGTAGGGGAAGCCTAACTCGCTGAGCAGCGCCGCCGCGCCCGTGACGTGGCCGTTCTGGAGGAGCGCCACGCGCGGCGATTGGACGTAGGCCGGCGTTTCGTCAGTGTCCGCCGTCCACCACTTGGGCAGGGCGCGATGCGGGGTATCGTGGCCGGCGCCGGGCGCGGCGAGATCCTCGCTCGCCAGCGTCGTCTGCGCGGCGGCCTCATCGTAGCCGATGGCCTGCGCCGGCGGCAGATAAGCGGCCAGCCACGCGCCGGGCCGAGCGTTGAGGTCGGGGCCGGATTGCGCCTGGGCGCGGAGGTGATCGAAGCTGTGGGGGCGCAGCGGATCGAAGGCCGCGATGGGCCAGCGCGGCTCCGGTACGTAGGGATTGGGCGCTTCAAAGTCGGGGAGCGCGCCGGGTTCCTCATCCCGCCCGATGTAGCGGCCCAACGTCGGATCGTAGTAGCGCGCGCCGACATAGAGCGCCAGATCATCCTGCCAGCGCTGGCCCTGATAGCGCAGCGGATTCTCCACATCGTTCTCAGTGTGCTCAAGCAGATCGCCGAAGGGCGTGTAGCGATAATGGGCGATGACGTCGCCATTCGCGTCGATCAGGGCGCGCACGCTGCCCTCGTGATCGGTCACGTAGGTGTAGGCCGCGTCGGCGCTGTGCAGCGCCTGCCACGCCCGCCCGCCCGCCACCTGCGGATGCCGGAGGTAGCGCGCCAGCACCTCGCCGCTGGCCGCGTGGATGTCCAACAGCGGCGCGTCGCTCTCGGCGTCGTAAAGATGCAGCACGGTGTCGTCGTGGCTCAGCGGGAGGCCGTGCGGGTAGTGCGTGATGGTGCTCTCGTCCCCGCCCTGCTCGGCGGCGGTGAGGCGGTTGTAGGCGTCCCAGGTGTAGGCCCGCGTTGTCTCCCCATCCGCCGACGTGGTGCGGGTGATGAGATTGCCGCGCGCGTCGTGGGTGAACTTTTCCAGTGAGGTCGCGCGCAGTTGATCGGCGATGTCGTAGGTGTAGGTGATCACGTCCTGCTCGGTGTTCAGGGAGAGGCGATTGCCGCGCGCGTCGTAGGTGTAGGTCCATTCGCGGCCATCCGACGTCTGGGCGTGGAGCAGGCGACCCAGCGGATCGTATTGGGCCGTCTGGGTGAGGGCGGCGGTCGCTTCTCCCAGCTCCTCAAGGTAGGTGGGATGGCCGTCGGCGTCATACGTGATGCTCTGCTGGAAGAGCACGTCGGTGTCTTTCTCGTAGCGAATCTCCGTGGGGAGATCCCAGTCGTTGTAAGCCAAGGCGAGCATCACGCCGCTGGGATCGGTGCGGCTGATGAGGCGGTCGCGCGCGTCGTAGGCGAAGGTGGTCTCGTCCCCGCCCGGCGCGGTGATGCGGGTGAGGCGGCCATCGGCGTCGTAGCCGTAGGTGGTGCGCCCGCCCTGTGTATCAGTCATTACGGTGCGCCGGCCCATCGCATCGTACTCGTAGCCGAGGGTGTAGCTCTGCCCTGTTGCGCGATGCGTAACGGTGATCGCAATAGGCTGGATGTTCAGCCCGGGTTGGCCGGTCGGGCCATAAGACTTTTCCACCAGCACGTCCTCGTTTTCCGCCCGGATGATCTGTCCGGCTGCATTATATATGTAGCTGGCGTCCGCTCCAGGGGCGGCGATGGTCTGGGTGATCTGCCCGGCGGCGTCGCGATGGTAGGTCAGCGCGGCGGCGTCGGCGTAGGTGGCGCGGGTGAGCGCGCCCCGTGCATCGTAGGCGAAGGTCGTCTGCCGCGCCAGCGGATCTTCGCGGGCGATGAGGCGGTCGTGCTCCCAGGTGAACTCGGTCGTCGCGCCGCCGGGGACGGTCATCGCGGCGGGGTGATCGCCGTGCCACGTGAGCTGTGTCAGATTGCCGAGCGGGTCGCGGAGGTCGGTGAGGTGGCCCGTCGAGTCGGTGACGTAGCGCCACGCCGCGCCGCTGGGCGCGATTCGCGCGGCGACGTTGCCGTCGGCGTCGTAGGCCGTGTGCAGCGCCGGCTCGCCCTCCGGCCCGACCGACGTCAGCCGTCCGGCAGCGTCGTAGTCCAGCGCGTAGGTCGCCAGGTTGGGATAGCGGATCTGGGTGGGATGCGGGCCGTCCTCGTAGGAGAGATGCAGCGTGAGGCCCTCCGGCGAGGTCTCGGTGGCGCGGCGGCC
>CAZCAI010000099.1:0-1958 GCA_964496595.1 uncultured Anaerolineales bacterium | reverse complement strand
GAGGCGCTCGCGCGCGTCTAAGCGATAGCGCGTGGTCTGGGTCTGACCGGCGACCGTGTGATAGATGTCGGTGTAGGCGCTTCCATCGTCTGGATCAGAGCCGTAGATGAAGCTCCACGCGCCCTCATCGCCGCCGATGTCGGTGATCCGGCCATCGTCGCGCTGGTAGGCGAAGGTGATCTCCCGTCCGTCGGGCGACGTTGCCTTCGTGAGCCGCCCCTGATCGTAGGCGTAGGTCGTCGTGTCGCCGTTGGCATTGGCGACTTCTATTAATTGCCCGGCGGTGTCGTAGGTCAGCGTCAAGGTGTTGGCGTCCTCGATAATGCCGGTGATGCGTCCATTCGGATCGTAACTCAGGCGCATCACCCGATTATAAGGCGCGTGGACGGCGGTCAAGCGCCCGTTGGCGTCGTAGGCGAAGCTCAGCGCGCGGCCGTCCGGGGATTCGATGCGGGTGACGCGCGTGTGGCCAGCGTCATCGAAGATGAGCGTCTCGCCCTCCGGCGTGGTGAGGCGATAGCCGGGGGCGCCGATGCGCGTCAGCGTCTCGTGCGTGCCGGCGGGGGCGCGGTCGGCCTCGGCGGGGCGATAGCTGCCGTCGCTGCGCCGCTCGAAGTGGGAGCGGTGGCCGTCGCCCCAGAGGATGGCGACGTCGCCGTCGGGCGTCTCGTGGTAGGCGATGTCGTAGCCGAAGCGCCAACCCGGCCCCAGGTCGCGGGTCTCTGCGTGGAGCAGGGCATTGTAATGCAATGAGTGCAGCATTGGATGCGCGGGCAGTTGGTAGTGCAGGTTGCCGGTCGCTAAGTTGACCGTCACGCCGGAGGGGCCGGGGAGGAGGGGCGCGCCGGTCGGGAGCGGTTGGCTGGGCTGCTCGGCGGCGGGCGCTTGGGCCAGCAGCGGCGCCGGGATCGAGGAGAGCAGCAGGCTTAATAGACAAAGGGTGGCTACAATGCGTTGGGCTTGGGTTTTCATTTTCATTGAGGATTCTCCTTTTTGGGATAAAACGTATTTCGTGTTGCGTATTTCGTAAAATTTACCCGGAAGCTATGAGCATGTTGTCTCAAGCTGTTTTTTGTAGAGTTTTGGTCTATTTGGAGCTTCCCGGATGGTTACATGCCCTTGATGCCAGGCGGCGGGGGTGACGGGGCCGGTGTAGCTGACCAGGGTCTGGGCGAGGGCGGCCAAACGCTGCGGATTGCCGGTGGTGTAGAAGCGGTGGGCGGGCGGCGAGGCTTCTGGAGAGGCGTCGTCGGGATCGAGGGCGACGAGGAGGCCGTGGCGGCGCAGGAGGCGGCGGGTCTGGCGCGCGACGGCGGGCGCTGGATCAATGAGGGCGACCTCCGGGCCGACGATGCGCCGGATGGCGGCGCTGAGGAAGGGGTAGTGCGTGCAGCCCAGCACCAGATGATCGATGCCGGCGGCTAACATAGGATCTAAGTAGGTGCGGAGCAGGCGCTCGGTGGCCGGCGTGTCTAGGTCGCCGGCCTCCACGGCCTCGACCAGGCCGGGGCAGGTCTGGGTGTGGAGCGTCACGTCGGCGGCGAAGCGCGCGACTAAATCGCGGAAGAGATCGCCCTGGAAGGTGGCGGGCGTGGCGATGACGCCGACGGCGCCGCTTTGGGTGCGCTCGGCGGCGGGCTTGATCGCCGGTTCCATGCCGACGAAGGGCACGGCGGGGAAGGTCGCGCGCAGGTGATGCAGGGCCGCGCCCGACGCGGTGTTGCAGGCGACGACGATCAGCCGCGCGCCGTGATCTAACAGAAGGCGCGTGACGCCCTCCGCGTAGGCGCGCACCTCGATCAGCGGGCGCGGGCCGTAGGGGATGTGCGCTTGATCGGCGAAGTAGAGGGTGGGGCAGCGCGGGATCTGGCGGATGATCTCGCGCCAGACGGACAGCCCGCCTACGCCGGAATCGAAGACGCCGATGGGCGCGGGCGGAGGGTTGGATGTCATTGGGT